>CAZQIC010000119.1:0-14584 GCA_964593555.1 uncultured Bacteroidia bacterium
TTATTATACTGTTAGTATGGTTAGTAAAAACATTCAAAATAAATAGAATATTAAAATTACTCGAAATATTAACAAGTAATTAGCTTTTATAACCAAACAATTTATTGATTATTAAAGTCTTAACAAGTTAACAACATGCTGTTAATTACTAATTGGGTGATAATTTCTACACAATATTTTTAAATTTTACGTTACTAACTTCTTCACTCTTTCTCCTTAAGTATTTTTATAAATGCTTTGATTATTCAAACATTATGTGATACAGCGCCTCTTAATATCTTTCCATGTTTTTATTTAATATCTTTATAACAAAGAATTGGCGCTATTAACACCTGCTTTGTTGATAACATAACTCCATATTTAGTATAAAACACTACACTTAATATAAATTTAATACTATAAAGGCATAAATGAAAGTAGCAATAGGGGCGGACCACGCTGGGTTTTTGTTGAAAGAGGAGATAAAAAAATATTTGATACAAAATAAACACGAGGTAAAAGATGTTGGTGCTTTTTCAGAAGAGCGGGCAGATTACCCCGACTTTGCACATCCTGTAGCGAAGAGCGTAGAGGATAGTGAAGTTGATTTTGGTGTATTAATATGTGGCAGCGGGAATGGAATTAACATGACCGCCAATAAACATAAGGGCATACGATCAGCATTATGCTGGAATAGCGAAATTGCACAATTGGCAAGACAACATAACGACGCGAATATTATAACATTGCCGGCCAGATTTATTAGCAGCGAAGAAGCAAAAAACTGTGTTGAAATTTTTTTCAGCACAGCCTTTGAAGGCGGAAGGCACAGCGATCGTGTTAAGAAAATTTCTGAAATGTGTTAAGAAAAAATTATGTTATATTTTGTCTTATTTATTCCATTTCCGGTTTTTCACAAATAGCCGATACTACTTTTTTACGGTATTTTAATTCTATAAGTTCAGCAGAACTTAAAAAACATTTGGAGATATTGGCTTCTGATGAATACGAAGGAAGGATGACGGGAGAGAAAGGACAAATAATGGCGTCTCAGTATATCTCATCTTACTTTGAAAAAATAAACGCAACAAAATACAACGGCAAAACCTATACCCAGGATTTTGTTTTAAAACGAGATAGTCTTTCCGAAAAGAAACGCGCAAAAGTTGCAGGAGATTTAAGCACGTCGAATGTAATTGCAGTAATAGAAGGTGATAAATTCAAAGACGAATGCATCGTTATTTCGGCACATTATGATCATTTAGGAAAAACATCCGCAGTTGACTGGAAACAAACAGCGTTATCCGGTGACCCTGAAAAAACAATTGCCATTCAAGTAGAGAAGGACAGTGTTTTTAATGGAGCTGATGATGATGGATCAGGAACTGTTTCATTACTTGAAATAGCGGAGGCGTTCGTGCTCGCAAAAAAAGAAGGACATGGACCACAACGCACGATCGTTGTTGTGGCGTTCACCGGAGAAGAGCTGGGCCTATGGGGATCAAAGTATTATGTGGAACATCCGGTTTTTCCATTGGAACAAACAGTTGCTAACCTTAACATTGACATGGTAGGAAGGATTGATGGAAGGCATAAGGATACTACTAATTATATTTATTTAATAGGAGCCGACAGAATAAGCTCGGAATTAAGCGTAATAAACAAACAGGTAAATGACAAGTACACCAGCCTGTTTTTAGATTATACATATGATATTGCGGATGAAAATAAATATTATTACAGATCGGATCATTATAACTTTGCTAAAAATGGTGTTCCTGTGGCTTTTTATTTTAACGGAACCCATGAAGATTATCACAAAGAAAGCGATGAGGTTGAAAAAATAAATTTTGATTTGCTGGAAAAAAGAGCGAGACTTGTTTTTTGTACAGCCTGGGAATTAGCCAATAGAGAAAAACGAATTGTAAAAGATAAACTGCAAAAAAAATGAGCAAGGAATCGGAAGTGTTTATTGAGACCGCGGGTGTTATTTCTTTTAACGCAGAGCACCGCAGAAAGCTGCAACACAACATTACTCAATATGACAAAAAAGTTGTTGATGGAAAACTGCAGTATAAAGACTTGGAGTTGGCAAAGAGCAGGGCATCCTCACTAAAGAATAAAGTAATTGAGAATCTTGATAAATATCTTATAGAGTTCGAGGCAAATTTTATTAAGCGCGGTGGAAAAGTAATTTGGGCACAGGATGGCGAAGAGGCGATAAAAGAAATTATGCTCATCATGAAAAAGGCAAAAGCCAAAACCATTGTTAAGGCTAAGTCTATGACGACCGAAGAGATTCATTTTAACAAAGCGATGGAGAGGGAGGGAATAGAGAGTTTGGAAACAGACCTTGGGGAATATATTGTCCAATTGCGCGATGAGCCACCGTATCATATTGTAACACCGGCCATGCACCTTTCAAAAGAAGATGTTGCAAAAACATTCCATGAGAAGCAAGGCACGCCGGAGAATTGGATGCCGCCGGAAATAGTTGCGCATGTAAGAGCCTTGCTGAGAAAAAAATATACCGAAGCCGAAGTAGGGGTGAGTGGGGGAAATTTTTTGATCGCGGATGTTGGAGCTGTTGCGGTTACAGAGAACGAAGGTAATGCGACACTTTCCATGTCATATCCAAAAGTGCATATCGCAATTGTGGGAATAGAAAAATTAATTCCATCACTTACAGATCTTGATCTGTTTTGGCCATTATTAGCGACTCACGGAACCGGACAAAAAGTAACTGTATATAATTCAATTGCATTGGGGCCAAGACAGCCTGGTGAAATGGATGGGCCCGAAGAAATGTATGTGGTGCTGCTTGATAATGGCCGTACGAATTTATTGGCACAGGCAGAACAAAGAAGAGCACTTACATGTATAAGGTGCGGTGCCTGTCTTAACGGATGCCCGATCTATAAAAATGTGGGAGGCCATGCTTACGGATCAACTTACAGCGGACCGATAGGATCAATTATCACTCCGCATTTTAAGGGCATGGAAGAGTTTAAGCACTTGAGTTATGCTTCTTCCTTATGCGGAAAGTGCACAGAAGTTTGTCCGGTGAAAATCGATCTTCATAATTTATTATTGTTGAACAGGAAAGATGCTGTACAACAACACACG
This sequence comes from uncultured Bacteroidia bacterium, assembly GCA_964593555.1. Taxonomy (GTDB): domain Bacteria; phylum Bacteroidota; class Bacteroidia; order JAFLBG01; family JAFLBG01; genus CAZQIC01. The sequence goes on from CAZQIC010000119.1 coordinate 3,106, forward strand.
ACCAAATCAGAAAATCTCATTTGGTATTTCTGGAAAAATGCGATGCTGAAAAGAAGCACGATGGAAAAAGGCGGAGCAAAAGTGAAAAACTTTATGCTGAAACAATTTTTCAAAAAAACCTGGGGTGATAGAAGGGATTTACCTACCGTTGCGACAAAATCATTTAATCAAACCTGGAGAGAGAGATTAAAGAGATAGAAAATTTTCGGTTTTTGCTTTTTGTACTATTGCGTGCGAGGCTTTTTAATTCCAATGGCTTTGTAAGTATCAAAGAAATAGGAACAGATGTGTAGGAGTACAGTGTAGAAATAATTATGAATACAGGAAAAAAAATAGATAGGACAGGGAACGCAAGACTATTGAAACAATAATTAATGCTACTTGGACGGATTATTTTTTTTGACTGCGGAAGAAAAATCAATGTTGTCAACTTTTGAATCGAGCCAGGCAACAAAATTAAAATAATCAAAAGCCTGGTTTTCAAAATCGTCTTTTTGCAATGGCTTAAGTTTTTCGTGGAATATCCTAAAGGCATTTATTTCTTCGGTTTTATTTTTAAATTCTAACAGAGTTCTTCGGATAAATTCCATTATAAACCCCTCAAGTTTGTATAATCGCTTTCTCTTCAATAAAAACCGGTAAGTAGACTTTACGAGGTATGGCAATAAATCTGAATTTTTTAATTCGTAATGCAAAACCAGGTTGTATAAAATAAGCAAACAATAAAGATCCATTCGGATGTTTTCCTTGTTTGGATGGTTGAGAATTTTATTTAACCAAAATAATGCTTTGCGATAATTTTTATTCCCAAAATAGGCGTACGATAATTTTGAATATAACCGAATGTCGGCATTTCCAATTGCTGTTACGACGGCAATTTTTGATATCCAGCGCTCGGCCTCCTTTGCGACATCCTGCGCTTCATGAAACAGGCCGTTTAAGCATAAAAAGTCAAGCCGATATAAATAGTATAATGTTAGCGCCATCTCGTTCTTTGGAGAACTTTGTTCATAAATGGATTTAAGTTCATTTATAAACTCAATTGTTTCAGGTATCGTGACAACCCCGCGGCTTATGGTGATTCTGTTTCCCATAATAATAATTAAGTCATCCAGGAATCTGGCTTTTCGCTGAGGGCCGTCTTCAATGAATGATATTTGCCTGTTAAGGAAATCTAGGCTTTTTTTGCGGTTGCCTGTCAGGTGATTAAATAAAACATGAGAACTATAAAAACTCCCCACGGCACTATCAGAAAGGGCTTCAGAGACATCATTATATAATGGGTGGTTCAATATATTTTTGTACAAATCCAGGTCGTTGGAATTTCTGGGTCGCCCTTTTTTCTTTTGAAGCAGGGCCAACGCATTGTGTAATTTTTGATACTCCTGCCGGTTAACAAATTTTTTGATTAGCGTTTTTTGATCCTGATAAATTACTTCGTATTGCTCTTCTAGCTTTTCAAGATCATATTTATTCCTAACCATGTTCTCTTCAATATTAGAAATTTCAAGAGCGTATGGAAAATGCTCATGCTCGCGGGCTAGTGTTTTTGCCTTTGATAAAATTTTTTCTGCTTGATGGTACAGCTTTTTATCATAGACAATTTCATAATTGTCGAGCAACGAACGGATTTTGTTATTTATACGGTCTTCGGAATTATATGATCTTAAACTTTTAAGTATAAGATGATATAAATAATTTTTTAAAACATGCAATTGTTTGGCAAACGTTTCTCCCTTGAATTTATCAAGTATTTTTTTTTCGTTGTAAACAACTTGTTTATTGATCGTGTCGAATAAACGTATGTAGTTATTGTTGTTTCCGTAGCCAGAAGTAAAAAGCTTAAAATGCCTTTTCTCCAGCTTGTTCATAGATTTTATCAGCTCAAAAAGATCATTTGAATGCCTCATGGAAAGCTACGCATTATGGGTGTAAATATAGGGAAAATAGTATTAATATGACGCATGAAAACCTACAATAAGGTGTAAAAAAAATTGAGTCCCAGCTGATGCTGACGGATATTAGATAAAAAAAATGAAAAGAACACTTATCCCTCTCGTTTTTATGTGGTTGAAAGTTTTTGTATGCCAAGGATCTGTTATTTATACAGATATAAATCCCGATGTAACAAAAGTTAATTCGAATTACAGCCTTGATATTAATAAAGATTTAACTCAGGACTTTAATATTTCGGCTGGTGGAAATAGTTCTGTAGGATTTATCTATTGTAACAGTCTTGACACAAGCAAACAACTATTTGTATCTAATAGTACAGATGCAAAACCATTTACTTCAGGAATGAGCATAGGCGCATCCACCACCAATGGTTATTGGGCGAATGGAAGCAATTTTTTTCTTTATGCTGTGGGGGGATCATCTTCAGCAGGAAGCTTTACAAACAACACGGATTATTATTTAGGATTGAGAATTAGAATCAATGGAAATTACCATTATGGGTGGGCGCGCGTTTCTGTAAATACAACGACAATGTCGGTCACCATAAGGGACTATGCTTATGAATCGTTTGCAAATAAGGCAATTACCACCTCAGCTATACTGGCGATAAACACAAGCCCGAATTTTTCTTCGGAAGTTGTTGTTGCAACAGATAGAATAGCAAAGCAATTAAAAATTTCATTGGTTAATGAAAACCTGCCAATAACCGGAGTTGTAGTATATGATATAACGGGCAGGGTAGTAAAAAGGATTATTGAATCCGATAGGGAAGAGTCAAAGCATATTATAATTAACACTGAAGGATTTGCTGTTGGCAGTTATCTGATACAAGTTAGCACTGACGTCGGCATTCAAAATAAAAAAATTGTTATAGCAGACTAAATCGTGAAAAGTATCCCCATGAAAAAGCACGCTCTCTTATTTGGCCTTTTACTGATAGGGTTATATACTTTTTCCCAGCCTTATTTTAGACTGACTTATCCTGGAAATTATTTCACCGGAATGAATTACGTTGCTGATGAAACGAAGGATAAACTAAGTTATTATTCCATAGGATGGCAAATACAACTTGGAGCGCATACGGGCGCGCACTTGTTTCGCACAGATAAGAGTGGTAATGTAATCATGCGACGCTCTTATCGCGCAGCAGGAGTAACTCAGGCGTTTACTTATGCATACGATGGACAAGAAACATCGGATAGTGGCTATGTTTTAATGGGCTATGATGGGGGAGGGTTTGTTGCTTCCCGAAACACCCTGTTTGTAATTAAAACCATTACTACAGGCGCTCTTCAATGGGCAAAAACGTATGATATTCCCGGAGGAACTTTTGTTGACGGAGGTGGCACTGGATTGCCGTTAGTTACTCCATCTATTCAACAAACAAAAGATGGCGGTTATGTTTTTTCTGCGGTATACAGAGTTGCCGGAGTAAGATATGCATACGTTTTTAAAACAGATGCTTTAGGAGTCTTACAATGGTCAAACAGAGTTAGCGGTTTTGAATTTGGCGGAAAAGTACGTCAAACAAGTCTAGGTGAATATATTTTATGTGGTAATACAATCATGGGAGGACAAAAAGATATTTTATTGGTAAAGCTCGATGCTTCGGGAACTATTCAGTGGTCGCGGAGACATGGGTCTGTTTCCAAGGATGAATATCCGCATTCAATTATTGAAACCAATGCAGGTGGGTTTGCTTTTTGCGGGGACGCATGTAGTGTTAATGGGGCTCCGAGAAGCGGCCAAAGTGATATGTTTGTTTATGTCGTTAGTAATAGCGGACAAGCCTTATGGGATAAGGTAATGGGAAACGCTTCTGTGTGTGAATATGCACAAGATATAACGCAGGACCCTAATGGGGATTTTGTTTTGAGTGGAGTAGCGCAAGGTATAGGAGATACTTATATTGGAAAAATAAATCAGACTGGGGCAGTACAATGGGAGCGCCGGTTGGGGGATGCCGGAAATGAGCAATTGGGCTTTTCAATAAATAAGGTCACTAACGGTTATTTATTGGCTACAGGCCGAGATGCTTTTATTCCACAGCCCGGGATGATAGCCACCAACCCTGTTGGATTGATAGGATGTGATACAGTCACAGTTACATTACCGCAAACTTCCGGCATTGTAAGTGCAATAATTACTGTTACCAGCTCCAATCAAACAAACGCTATTTCTGTATTAGCCCAAACTCCTGTTGTCTACAATTCAGGTGCCGCTGAAGCTATTCAATGTATGACATGTATACTTGCAGTGTCTTCGGACACAAGTATTTGCTCAGGCAATTCAGCTACTCTAACAGCAGGAACCGGATCCACTAGTTATATTTGGAACTCTTCCGATCCAAATGTTAATGGAATATTTGGGCAAACAGTTGTTGTAACTCCTACAACAACTACCACATATACTGTAACAGAACAGGATTGCGGTTTACAATCTGTTATAACTGTTTCTGTTATTCCGTTGCCGGTGATTTCTATATCGCCAGCGATAACACTCTGTGTTGGTGATTCTGTTAAGTTAACTGCATCCGGCGCAACAACATATTCATGGTCGCCTTTTTCAGGGATCAGTTCTTCAACAGGAAGTAGCGTTGTAATAACCGGAACAATACCCTTAACGTATACAATTTATGCCTCTTCGAGTGGTTGTAATGATACTGCCACTGTAACAATAACACCCAACCCTTTGCCGATATTATCTGTATCTACAAATACTATAATATGTGCCGGGGGACAAACATTGCTAACAGCTGGTGGCGCATCAACGTATACATGGTCAAACTCTGCAACAGGGCCTTCCATTATTTCATCACCAAACACAACTACAACCTATACTGTTACAGGTGTCGATGGCAACGGATGTAAAAATACTGCTGTAACCACAGTGTCTGTTAGTCCAATGCCAACAGCGCTTATATCTGGCCCGTCGGTTATATGTGCGGGAGGCGGTGTAACGCTTAGTGCATCGGGCGGGGGGGCTTATTTATGGAGCAACTTAGCAATAAGCAATACAATAAGCGTTAATCCTTTGGTTACCACAACGTATTCTGTTTTAGCATCTTTAGGAATTTGCAGTCATATGGCCACTCACCAATTGATCGTAAATCCCTTGCCTACAGTTTTTCCTTCAGCATCTGACTCGTCAATTTGCATAGGGGCACCCACGAGTCTTTCAGCTTATGGAACGGCAACGAATTATTTATGGCAGCCTTTAAATTCTTTGGGCAATTCGGTAACGGTTTCTCCAACATCAAATACTACCTATAGTGTTATTGGAACTGACGGTAACCTATGCAGCAGCAGTTCTATCCTAACTATTACAGTTAATTCTTTGCCTGTTATTCTTACGTCACCCCCTATTGCTATATGTGATGGAGAATCAACAACACTTACTGCATCGGGGGGGAATAATTATAGTTGGTCTAATGGGCCTTCGGCGTCTTCTATAACTGTTTCGCCAACAAGTAATACTATTTATACTGTTTCCGGGATTGATTTAAACGGATGTTCAAACACTTCTTTCATAACAGTATCTGTTAATCCAACTCCGATAGCCATTATTAACGGTGGACCACCTATTTGTGTAGGGAGCTCGGCAGGATTAACTGCAAGTGGTGGCGGAAATTACATATGGGATAATTTATCTACAAACAGTACAATAAATATTAATCCAATAAATACATGTGTTTATAGTGTAACAGTTTCTCTGGGAACGTGCAATGATACTGCAAGCTGGGTAGTAACTGTAAATCCCTTGCCTGTTATACAAACCTCAAGCGACACCTCAATTTGTTTAGGAAACTCAGTTATACTTTCTGTTTCTGGTTCGTCAGCGAATTATTTGTGGTCACCGGTTATTTCAAGTTCAGCAACATTAAATGTTTCTCCAATAACAACGACAAATTATTCTGTTACCGCAACTGATGTGAACGGATGTAAAAACAATGCTGTTGTAACTGTTAGGGTTAATTCGTTGCCTGTTATTTCCGTTTCCACCAACACAACTATTTGTGCAGGCAGTACAACTGTTTTAAGCGCATCAGGCGGTGTTAATTATTTGTGGAACAATTTATCTTCATCTTCTTCGATCAATGTTGCTCCATTGACGAATACAATGTATTCGGTAACAGTAAAAAATAGCAACGGCTGTACAGCCACCGCATCGGTATTGGTAAGTGTAGACCAACCACCTGTGCCTTCCGTAAGTAACGATACGTCTGTCTGTGAGGGACAACCAATCGTATTGCTTGCTTCGGGAGGCACTTCGTATTCATGGAGCACAGGCTCGTTAAGTCCCGCAATAGAAATAAGCACGCATGCCGGATTAATTAAATATGTTGTAAGTGTTTTTAAAGGAGTATGCGAAATAAAAGAATCCATTTTTGTCAATGTATTTTCTTTGCCTGTTGTTAATGCGGGCTCGAATGTTACAATTACAAAAGGTTCTTCCATACAGCTGAATGCGACGGGGGGTATTGGCTATAGCTGGAGTCCGCCAACAGGATTGAGTTGCGTGAATTGTCCTGATCCAATTGCCAGCCCAACAGAGACAACCACGTACTATGTAACAGTTACAAACGAAATAGGTTGTACTGCAACGGATTTAGTTATTGTAAATGTAGAGTGGATTTGCGCCGATCTTTTTATTCCCAATGTATTTTCACCAAACGGTGATGGACAAAATGATTTGTTTCATGTTTATGGAGATTGCGTAAAAGAAGTTTTTATTTCAATATACAACCAATGGGGCGAAAGAGTTTTTGAGGACACCGGTGCATCACCATATTGGGATGGCACATTTAGAGGACAGGAGTTGAACTCAGATATATTTGCATACAATGCAAAAATAATTCTTGTTTCCGGAGAGGAAATAAGTAAAGTGGGCAATGTGACTTTGCTGAAATAAATAAAATTTTTCTGGATTTAAATTTTTTGGAATGACCTCAACGAAAATTATTTCATGAAGCTCCTAAGAAATTTCCTCCCGACTATTTTTATCATATTCCAACTATCTTCTTATGCGCAGCATACGGGTGAGTGGGCCTGGATAACAGGATCTTTGTCTCCAGCGCAGCCTACGGTATGGGGCACTAAGGGTGTGCCTGCAGCAGGCAATACCCCTGGGGCAAGGTACGAGAGTATGGAGTGGACTGACACAGCCGGAAACTTCTGGGTATTTGGAGGCTGGCCTATTTCACCAACTCCATTTGCCGGACACAACGGCGACCTCTGGAAATTTGATCCCGTAATAAAACAATGGGCCTGGATGCATGGAACTCAAACACCATTCACTTTCCCGGTATATGGAACACAGGGAGTTGCTGCGCCGGGGAATATGCCTGCAGCAGCTTGCGCAGTTCAATCTGCTGTTGATAAAAATGGCAATTTGTGGTTACCCGTAACAAGCAACGAGAATGTATGGAAATACAGCACGAACACAAACATGTGGACTTGGACAAAAGGAAAGGGAAATACCTGGTCAAGTTTTCCAAAGTTAGGAACGAAAGGAGTTTTTTCTGCAACTAACACTCCACAAACACAATATGCAGACAATGCATGTTCGTGGGGGTGCAATAATTTTATATATACATATAACGGTTTTCATAAGACTAACGGACAAAATGTTGGTGTTATGTGGAAATATGATATTACCACTGATCAATATGCGTGGATCGCAGGAGATACAATTAACGGATCGGTATATGGAATCCAGGGCGTAGCAAGTGCTCAAACACAGCCTGGTGTATATCAGGCTCATGCTAGGTGGGTTGGCGGAGATGGAAATTTATATATGATGGGTGGAATTGAATCTCCCGGAAGACTCTCTAATTCATTATGGAAATTTGATCCTGCAATTGATCAGTGGTCCTGGATGGGTGGAACGCCGGGGGCTGGAACTGTTGGAAACTATGGAATGATGGGAGTTGCGTCGCCAACAAACTGGCCGGGATCAAGAATACAGAACAGAGCTACATGGGTAGATAAATGCGGAAACTTATGGCTGCATGGTGGCATGGGATATGGAGCTAATGCATCGAACATTGGTTACCTAAATGATGTTTGGATGTATTGTATTTCATCAGGTATGTGGACATGGAAGGGTGGAAGCGGAATAAAAAATATTTCATCATTCGCCGGGGCACAAAATATTTTTTCTTTAGCAAACCAACCTTCTGGAAGAAACGGAGGAAACGGATTTGTTGACAAAGCAGGAAATTTCTGGCTGTTCGGCGGTGCAGATACCGCAGGCTTCCTAAATGATTTGTGGATGTTGAATACGCAGCCGTCAATTTCTTCAACAAATGCAACCGCATGTTTAAGCGCTGATGGACAAGCAAGTGTTAAAGTTTTTATAGGAGAAGCGCCGTACACTTATGTCTGGTCATCAGGCCAGACAACGGCCTCTGCAACCTTAACCGGATTAACTGCGGGAAATTACAGCGTAACAATAATTGATGCCGGAGGATGCTTGCAACAGGATACAGTAACGATCACAGCGGGGCCAAACACATTGGCATCGTCAACAACGTCAACTATAGTAGCATGCGTTGCTCAGGCCAATGTTTCGATTGCCGGAGGGAATTCTCCATTTACATATAGCTGGAATAATGGAAGTACTTTGGCTTCGATCATAGGAATACCGCAAGGAATTTATAATGCTTCTGTAACAGATAAAAACGGATGCGTACAAACAGGATCGGTTAGTGTGCCTGCAACAGCAACGGTAACAGCATCCGCAACAAGGTCAGATATAATTTGTAATGGCCAGTTAAATGGAAGCGCAACAATTATTCCCGCAGGAGGAAGTGGGAATTATATTTACACATGGAGTAACGGAAATACGAATGACGTTGTTTCCACTTTGGCAGCCGGTGTATACACCGTAACTGTTACGGATCAAAACAATTGCACGGCGCAGACACAAGTAATAATTTCACAACCATCTGCACTTGTGCTGAACCCAACAATTATTCCGGACACATGTGGATCTGCTAGCGGGAGTTTATTGGCAAGTGTTTCGGGCGGTACGGGTTTATATCAATATAGTTGGAGTTCAGGAAATACTAATAATTATATGGATCATCTTTTACCGGGAAAATATTTTGTTACTATAACGGATTCGTTAGGATGTGTTCATCTGGATTCCGCGATTGTTAATTCTATTAATCCCTTGCAGGCTATAGATTCAACATCACTTGAAACGTGCGATAATACAAGAGATGCAACATCATCCGTTTTTATTCAGCTTGGCCATGTACCCTATACATATCGCTGTAACAGGCAATGGCGGTACTGCGCCGTACAACTATTTCTGGACACATAATGGGAACAGTACTTCTGCAATAACAGGTCTATCACAGGGAAATTATTCTGTAAGAATTACGGATGCCAACTCCTGTGTAAACACCGCCTTCATTAATATTACTCAGCCTGCACCTGTTGTATCTTCTTTACAGGCTCCGGCTACAATTTGTTACGGAAGCATGTTAAGTCTTAGCGCTTCAGCAAGCGGCGGTATTGGAGGTTATACTTACAACTGGATAACGTTGATGGGTAATAACGCAATACAATATACTTCTCCAACTACTACTACAACTTTTAGTGTAGCGGCAATCGACAGCAAGGGCTGCATTGGCGATACAACAACTTCAACAGTTATAGTTTATAATTTAACTGCTTCAAACTTAAGTGCAACTCCGGCTCATGGAATTTGTCCGGGAGTATCTACAATAATATCTGCAACAGTAACTGGAAGCACCGGACCGGTAGCATGTACGTGGAACAATGGATTACCAAATGGAAACGGACCGCATATTGTAACTCCAAATCAAACCACGCAATATATAGTTAACGTCAACAACACTTGTAACATGAGTGTTCAAATCACAGTAACTGTAACAGTTTATTCGTTACCAGTTGTTAAATTATATCCGCAGGCCTTAAGCGGCTGCGACCATGTGTTGATGACATTCAGTAACAATGGCGCACCTTATGTTTTAGTAGCCGGATATAACTGGAACTTTGGTGATGGCAATACAGCAACTACCTACAACCCCACTCACAATTATACACAAACAGGAATTTATACAGTGAGTCTGGTTGTTACTTCACCGCAGGGTTGTGAAAATTCTGCGTCAACAAAATGTATTGTTGCAGTAAATATTTCTCCAGATGCATCATTTGATGTTGACAGAACAACTGTTTCTTCTATAGATCCTGTGATACATTTTACCAATACATCAGTTAATGCAACTGCATACGTTTGGGACTTTGGCGAGAACAATAAAATTGCCGCTAACCAGAATATGTATACCGCGGTTGATCCCGTGTTTCAGTATTCACAAAAAGGAAGTTATCCTATAGTGCTAATTGCAACAAATAACTCTGGCTGCCGGGATACCGCGCAAACAATTATAGAAGTTGAACCACAATTCACTTTCTATTTCCCTAATTCATTTACTCCGAATGAAGATGGTGTTAACGATAATTTTATCGGCAAAGGTCAGGAGATCACTTATTTTGACATGATGATCTTCGACCGCTGGGGAGGATTTATTTATCAAACAAAAGATATGGTCAAAGGATGGGACGGTACCGTGAACGCTTTTGAACCCGAAGTACCGGGATTGATTGTACAAGATGGCATCTACATTTATAAAATAACAGTTAAAGACACTGATAATAAAATGTACAAATTTGTGGGCGGAGTAACAGTGTTAAAATAATTGTACCTGCATGGGAAACCCGCACGGGTACAGTTTGTTGTCTAGAATAAAATTATTTTGTAAACGTAAAAAAATGTTCCAGTTCTTTACATTTTTTACACACGACCTGATCTGCATCCTCTTTATTATTTGTTTGTGTGGGTAACCGGTAATCCACTACCACAGTAGATTGCGGAGCAACTTTTACTTTTTCATTCACCACGCCGATCTGCCCTGAATAGTAACCAGTGCCTTTATTGCCTGCCAGGAAATGAACCTTCAGTGTTTCACTTCCATTATTCTTAATTTCTATAGAATACAGACAAGTAAGCATAAATTTCTTTCTCACTTTAAAACGGCATACAATTTCTATCGCTTCTCCCTTATCCCCTTTATATTTAAAAGTCTGCCATTCACCAAACACCTCCAGGCTATCAGTAGCCGCAAAAACAGGAACATTCCTCTCATTCTGAGAATAAGCGGAATATGAAATAACCAATAAAGCTAAAGCCAAGAGCATTTTTTTCATTTTTCTATTTATTAGGTGTAAACAGCTAACTGTTCTTCTAGTTAACGTTTCAAAGGGAGGGCTGAACTCAGCTATCCTACTTCAAGTGTTTTGACAAATGTACCCTTTTGTTTTAAGCACTGGAATTTATTTTACATTTATAAAATAAGCACTCATAAAATTTACGCTTTTATGCGGTCCGCTTTATAAAGCGCTTTTCAAAGTATTGATATGAAAGATAACTGATTACTAATGGGGAGTTCTAAAAATAGAATGTTAAAAACAATCTAATAAAATCGTATCTA
>CAZQIC010000120.1:0-14552 GCA_964593555.1 uncultured Bacteroidia bacterium
GTTCTCCGATTTTTAGTCAAATCTCTAAAAGTGAATTTTTAGAACCCACCTTTAATATGTGATCTATAAAACAAAAATACCAGGGCCCTGCGGCAATTTCTCCCTCTTTTAAATTTATAATCGGATGTTGAAAAATAGAATTTGGCATGAATTTATATATAAAAATTTTAATAAATAAATCGGATATCGAAATGACATATGCGCTCCAGCTGATTGTTATCGCTTTCGAGCCATGAAAGGGTCGAGCGTTAAAAAAATATCCGGTGGATATTTTTAGCGAAGCCCGCCCGACTGAACATCGCTCGGGCGGGGAGCCAGCCAGTGGGTAGTTTTTCATGGCGCATTTAAATCCCGGCCTTCCCTTTTACAATATCTGCAAACGAACGCTTTTCAATTTTGCTTTCGAGCCATGAAATAACATCCAAAAAATCAAATGCCCTTCTCTCAAAAGGGTCTTTGTTAAGTATGTTTAATTCTTTCTTCAATTCTTCAAAGGAGTGTAAGAGTTCACGTGAGGATTTGACATTGGCAAGACTTTTCCTAAAAAAATTAAGGAAGACAGTTTCAAATTTGTACAGGCGGTTGCTTCTATATAAAAACCGATAACAGGATTTTATCAGGTATGGTAAGAGGTCATCATTGCGCAATTCAAAGTGAGTCATGAGGTTAAGGATTTTTGCAAACACATAATAATCTATACGAATCATTTGCTCGTTTAGAATTCTATTTAGCCATTTATTTGCACCTGCGAAGTTTTCGTTTCCAAAACAAACAATGGCGAAGTTAAAATGAAAAAAAAGCAACTCATAATCGGCAAGGTCATTTTTTCTATCGCCTGAAATTTCTTTGGAAAGGGCTTCAACTAATTTCATTCCTTCCTTAAAGCGTCCCATTTTAATGTACATTTCAAGTTCTTTAGAGAATGACCAATAGAAGACAAAAGTATTCTGGCTATGGGATTTAGTTTTTATTTTCCTAATATTTTCTATTGCTGTCTTTAGCTCATCAAATTTTTTTAATCGACCGGCCAAAGTCATAAAATTTTGATATGCTGTGGTGTACAATTGAGTATTCTCCTTAAGCATGGCGGGATTTGATTCAATGAATTCAATTTTCTTTTTTGCGAACGGGAAAGCCTTTGCATCCATTGAACGCTGCAAGTAATAATTCATATACACTCCATAATAACAAATACGGGAAAAGAACGTATCTGCATTGGATTCATTATTCAATAAAGGATTTTTAATAATTCTTTCCAGATCATCCATCTCAGATTTTTTTCGTATCAACCCTTTTTTGTAGAGGTGAAAAAAAAGATTGTCGTGCAGCCGTTTAAATTTTCGTTCACCTGCGTATTTTTCAATGATCGCGGTTTCCTCGTTAAAAAAGGCATTGATATCTTTTTCCGTTTCTTCTACGTTATGCAAATTATTCATAACGGAAGTTTCCCATCGCTTGATATCCAATAGTTCAAGGAATTCTTCGTACTCAATCGCCAGTTTTTTTGCCTTTACTATTAATTTTTTGCACTGATCGAAAAGCAATTTGTTATGCAACACTTCAATCTGTCGCAAATATCCTTTCAATCTTGAGTAGGCAGAATTGCCAGAATGAAAACTTTCAAGACTTTTTAAAACCAATTCGTACAAATGATTTTTTAAATCAGGCAACTGTTCCGATCCAATCACATCTTCTTTATTGAGAATTTCATTTTCGTCGTATTCTCCTGAAGATTTTCTTGTTTGCAGCTCAATGGCATCAAATAGAATAACGGATTTGTTTTTTCCGCCAATAGTATGCCTGGCCACAAACTTCTTAAAATAGCCCTTTTCGTTGGCGCTCATGGTTTGTATGAGTTGAAACAGGTCTGATGATGCTTTTTTCGACATCCGATTTTTATATTATTAACCAATAGTTTAAAAGTAGTAAAAAATAGGCTAAAATACCATAATGTATGTAAGCAATGTCCGATTTATTGGCCAATTTATATTGGGTCGACCTGGCATTAAATTAAATTTATTTAGCATTAGATGTATCATACCAATTAGTGTTCTATAATATACAATATATTTTGTGTGTTTGTGTCCATAATGACAAGAACATCAAGGCTCACTCAACCTGTTTCAGAAACAAGGTTGACACAAAAACTTAAAGAAGTAAAAGGTTTTTGGCGTGTACAGCGCGTGTTAATAATACTAAGCTTACATAAATTGCCACAGACAAGTAAGCAATTGTCACTTCAATTTAATCTGAGTGAAATCGCAATAAGAAAATTAATTAGCGCCTATAATAAACAAGGGGAGGCGGTGTTTGAAGTTAAAGGGCAAGGTGGGAGGAAGAATGAGATTTTAACCTTTGAACAGGAGAAACTCTTTTTGAAGCAGTTTTTTGATAAAGCTATTAAAGGTAAAATAGCAACTGCTGAAGAAATTAGAAAAGCATTTATAAAACAAACGGGACGGAAAAAAGTAGCAAAGTCAACCATCTATGATCTTCTCAAAAGACATGGCTGGTCAAAGAAAAAGGCTCGCCCCATTCATCCGAAAAGCGACAAAGAAGCGCAATCAGCTTTTAAAAAACTTTCCGAAAAAAGTAGAGGAGATTATAGAACATGTGCTGTCTTGACCATAGATGGCAATTGTATACAACAGAAGGAAAGATAAAAGAGGAGTTTTCATGATATAGATTTTATTCAAATATTGTTTCATCGTTGTTTTTAAATTTTACAGATTTAATCTCTATATGATTCATTATTATACCGGCATCAATATCCCAGTCAACGATTTTGTTTTTTGCAAAATGTTCGGTCTCTATAAATCGCCATTTAATAATATAAGGGTCATTTGAATACTCGTTACCATAAAAGAAACTTATAAAAATGCCATTGCGGGCAATTCCATTTTTCATAGTAACGACAACAAATCTGTTACTTGATTTAAAATACTTTTCAAAAAATATTTTTGAAGCATCTTTCATTATTCATTACCATCGCCAGGCATATCAGACGTTACTCTTTTTAAGTTAATTGCCGAAGCCGGAGAAATTACCAATGGAATTTTTTCTATTGTTACATCACTCGTGTCAAGGCCAAATGCCCTGCTATCAGATTGTGCGAGATTCCGCAGGAAGAAATACCCATTAAGCAAGAACCTGTTTTTAAGGGAAAATTCATTTTCTACGGATAGAAATCTTTCCAGCATAACAAAACGAAAGTCAGCAGCAACATTATGTTTGCCCAATGATTCATATTTGCTGGTAATATCAAGTTCTTTGTTGGCAATCATTTGTTCTATCACTTTTCTAAAAAGAACATTTACGCGTGGCTGTACCCTAAAACCAATTCTAAAATCAACACGGACAATTTTATCCTCTACCATTTTGTCTAATTTATATTCCAATGTATAAGGCTCTCCTGTGCGTTCTATATGTATAAACCAATATATATCTGCTCGCTTAGGGCTGCGACTGAAAACAGAATAAATTATCCTACGTTCAATTTGTCTCGGATTTGGCGAGCCGGTTAAATAAATAAGATGGGAAGCATATTTAGAAATACTGGTATCCGTACTTAGGTCTAACAAGGCAGGCAGGTGTTGAATAATGGGAGAGAACTCCACCATCTTATTTAAAGTACGACGTGCGGTGTACCACAAAAGCATTATTAGCATAATACCAATCACAATGGAAAGGAACATCCATGCTTCTTTCAGCTTAACAATGTTAGCAATGAAGAAGGAAGATTCTACAGAAATAAAAACAAACAAAATTAAGAACACCAAAGCAGAAGACAGTTTTTTAACATACTTCAAATAAAACCCCATTAGTAATGTCGTCATAAGCATGGCCAGCGTGATATTGAACCCATATATCGCCTCCATATTACCCGATTCCTTAAAATATAATACTACACATATACACCCGGCCCACATTAACCAGTTAATGCTGGGAACATAAAGCTGTCCTCTTATCTCTGTCGGAAATTTTATAGTTACTCTCGGCCAGAAATTTAAATTTACCGCCTCACTAATAAGTGTGAATGAACCACTGATAAGTGCCTGGCTGGCAATAATAGTTGCAGATGTGGCAATGATTATTCCGGGGATTAAAAACCACTGTGGCATTATTTCATAAAAAGGATTTAATGCCCCTAAATGAGAGTTACCGGAGTTCATCAGCCATGCGCCTTGCCCGAAATAATTAATTAGCAATGCCGTTTTTACAAACGCCCAACTTACTCTCACGTTTTTTCTTCCGCAGTGTCCAAGGTCAGAGTATAATGCTTCTGCGCCTGTGGTGGCAAGAAATACAGCACCGAGCAACCAAAATCCTTTTGGGTAATTCGTTAATAAGTGAAAGGCATAATAAGGATTAAAAGCTTTCAGTACAGAAGGGAATAAAATTACTTGACTTAAACCTAGTATTATTAAAAGAATAAACCACACCAACATAATTGGGCCAAAAGCAGAACCAATTATTTTTGTCCCAAATCGCTGAAAGGCAAATATGCCGGTGATGATAATGATAACTATAGGGATAACAGGAATGTTGGGAATAACCAATCTTAGTCCTTCAATCGCGGACGAAACAGAAATAGGAGGTGTAATAATTCCATCGGCAAGTAAGGCGCCAGCTCCTACAAATGCTGGTAAGTACAGCCATTTTTTATAGCGCCTCACAAGTGTGTAAAGAGAAAATATTCCCCCTTCACCGTGATTATCTGCCTGAAGAGTAAGCCATATATATTTAAAAGTGGTTTGTAAAGTGAGTGTCCAGAGGATGCATGAGAGTCCGCCGAAAACTAATTCTTCAGTTATTTCCCGGTCTCCAACAATTGCTTTTAATACGTATAGCGGAGAAGTCCCTATATCTCCAAAAATGATTCCGAGTGTTACTAAAAGTCCGGCTGCCGATAATTTTTTGTGAATATTGTTTTCCATATACTTCTGCTGAACGCGCTGTTATGCGATAACAAAGGAAGCTGGAAAGTCAAAAGGATATTATTAAACTAATGGAGTAGAGTATAAAGAAATTATAAAGATGAATCTAACAAAAACGATATCCAACACCACTTTCGGTGATGATGTGTTCCGGGTGGTGATGATTTTCTTCCAGCTTTTTACGAAGTTGTGCAATAAAAACTCTCAGGTATTGTGTCTCACTCTGAAAACCAACACCCCATATCTCTTTTAAAATATATTGGTGAGTAAGAACTTTGCCTTCATTCTTTACGAACAAGGCGATTAGATTATATTCTGTAGAAGTAAGTTTTACAACCTGAGTTTCTTTTTTTACAGTTCTCGCTACTAGATCGATTTGTAAATTACCTGACAAAAATGGTTTTTCGTTGTTGACACTTTGTTCTCGTCTCAGGCATGACCGTATTCTTGCAAGCAATTCACCTGTTCTGAAAGGCTTTATTAGGTAATCCGTCGCGCCGTTGTCCAATGCAGTTATAATATCATTCTCAGTATTTTGTACGGATAGAATAATGATGGGTTTGTTATACCATTCGCGTAATTCCTGTAAAACAACCTGCCCGTTTTTATCAGGCAATCCAATGTCAAGCAAAATGAGATCGGGAGGATGATTGGCGGCTAGGATCATTCCTTCTTTTCCTGTTGATGCCTGCAATATCTTATAGTCATTGCTCTCCAGGGCTATCTCTAAAAGCTTGCGCATTTGAGGTTCATCATCAATGATTAATATGGAGGCCTGGTTATTCATTGTACATATTTTGCATGTTCGATTTTTCCACAGGGATTTCAATAATGAATTTTGCTCCGCCTGTTATTACGTTTTTTAATTTTATTTTTCCTTTGTGTGCTTCTATAAATCCTTTTGCAATAGATAATCCCAGTCCTGTTCCTCCCGCAAGTGTTAGGGGCAAACGATAAAATTTATCGAACACAAATGGCATCTCATTTTCCGGAATCCCTTTCCCGTTATCTTCGATGGTTATGATACACAGTTGAGTTTCTTGCTCTGCTCTTATTATGATCGTTGCATTTTCGGGAGTGTATCGTAAAGCATTGTGAAGAATATTATTGATCGCTTGTTCAATCAAATCTCGGTCTATGCGCAACATCGGTAAATTTTCATTGGGGCTAAATACAACATTTCGTTTCTGAATATCACTTCTATTTGATTTGATTATAGAGTAAATACGTTCATTCAAATCACACCAGTCTAATCTTGGCTTAAGAAATCCAGATTCAAGTCGGCTCATATTCAGTAAATTTTCTACCTGGCGATTTAGACGCAATCCGGCGATCTCAATTTCCGTTATTAGTTCCGCAGTGTTTTTCTCGGACAGCTTATCCTTGTTTTCTTTCATTGTATCAACCGCCCCTATAACTGTTGCAATTGGTGTTCTTAATTCATGGGATAATGAATTAAGCAAAGTATTATAAAGTTTAATAGTTTTTTCCTTCTCTTCTTTGTCTCTTGCTTTTTTTTCTGAGTCGCGTATTTTAAATGTGAGCACCGTATTTATTAATGCAATAACAAAATACATGAGGAACATCAATACATCTTCCGTTGTTCCTATATGAAAAGTAAATGTTGGAGGAATAAAGAAAAAATTCCATGCTAATGCACTTACAACTGCAGTAACTAACACTGGTAAAATATCAAACAGCATCGCCAATATAGAAACGGTCATCAGAAGAATAAGGGCCACCGACATATATCCGATAGCATCAACAAAAAAATATCCTGCGAATCCAATTGCAGCAATAAGTCCGATACTTATTATGTATTGAAGTGTAAGGTTGGATCTCCAGTTCTTCACTAAGCGTATTTTGTATAAAGTTAGAGGTAAAAGCTTAAAGATTTTATAAAGAAATGACTTAATAATAGTATAACAGTTTGTATAAAATGGTTAAATTGCAATAACACCATGAAAGCAAAAAAACAAAAAGCAAAGACGTTAATTGGCAGACGTGAGAGTGTCGATTTTCCAAAGCTGGGATTGATGGGCATTAGTGCCAAGATCGATACGGGCGCTTATACAACAGCCTTACATTGTCATAATATACATTTGGAAAAAGAGAACGGAAAAGATGTGTTATGCTTTAAATTATTAGACCCAACGCTTCCTGAATACAATGAAAAAGAACACCGTTTTTATGATTTCGATGAGCGGGAAATAAAGAATACATCAGGAATTCCTGAAAAAAGATTTGTAATAAAAACACAGGTGAAATTGGCAGGAAGAATAATAAAATCGTTAATTTCGTTAACAGACAGGGGCAATATGCGTTACCCTGTTTTAATTGGAAGAAGATTATTACATAACCGTTTTATTGTAGATGTGTCTTTTACAGATTTGTCAACAGAACAAACTCAAAAGTAAAACCCTTTAATTTTTTTAGTATAAATTAATACATCCTGGAAATGAAGATCGCAGTGTTGTCGCGTAATACGAAGTTGTATTCTACGCAGCGTTTGGTAGAGGCCGGTGAGCAGCGCGGGCACGAGATGGTGGTTATTGATCATCTTAAAACGGTTCTTGTTATTGAAGCCGGCCGGCCGCACATATATTACCAGGGAAAAGAAGTTATCGGAGTTGATGCTGTAATTCCACGCATTGGTGCTTCCGTAACTTTTTACGGAACAGCGGTAGTAAGGCAATTTGAAATGATGAAAGTTTTTTCAGCGGTTGAATCACAGGCATTGGTAAGGTCACGTGATAAATTAAGAAGTTTGCAGTTATTGGCAAGAGCAAAAATGGGAATGCCGAAAACCGCTTTTGCACATAACTCAAAGGACCTGGATAATTTATTAAGACAGGTTGGCGGAGCCCCCGTAGTAATAAAACTATTGGAAGGCACTCAGGGAATTGGAGTGATATTGGCAGAAACAGATAAAGTAGCAAAATCCGTTATCGAAGGATTTTTAAGTTTGGATGCGAATATTTTAGTACAGGAATTTATTAAAGAAGCCAAGGGAGCTGATATCAGGGCATTTGTAGTAGACGGGAGGATCGTAGGTGCTATGAAAAGACAAGCTGCCGAAGGAGAATTTCGTTCTAATTTACACCGTGGTGGAACGGCATCGCTGATAGAATTAACTACAGAAGAAAAATCGACCGCGATAAAGTCAGCGAAAACATTAGGCTTGTCAATTGCAGGTGTGGATATGCTGCAAAGCAGCAGAGGACCATTGGTGATGGAAGTAAATTCATCTCCGGGTTTACAAGGAATTGAGGGAGCAACGGGAGTGGATATCGCAGGAAAAATAATTGAGTACGTTGAACGTAATGAGTTTCAATAGTAGGCCTCACCCCAGCCCTCTCCAGAGGAGAGGGAGAAAAAACAATTTATGAAAAAGAATATAATCATAAATGATATTGTCATAAAGCCGGGCCAAAGCGTTGAAGCTAATCTTAATGTTTACCGGCTTCCCACACGAACATTTATAGAAATTCCAGTGCATGTTTTCAGGGCAGAAAAACCCGGACCTTCTGTACTCATCATTGCCGGGATGCATGGCGACGAGACCAATGGAATAGAAATAGTGCGAAGATTATTAAAAGCAAATCGTTTTAGTGACCTTAAGCGGGGCTCTGTGATTGCTATTCCAATTTTTAATATTGTATCATTTATAAATGGGAAACGTGAATTGCCCGATGGGCGCGATCTTAATCGTTGTTTCCCGGGCTCTTCTTCAGGTTCACTTGGTAGCAGGTTAGCGAAAGATCTGATGGATATTATAGTGCCGCAAATAGATATGGGAGTTGATTTTCATACTGGCGGATCAAAGATCAATAATTATCCTCAGACTAGATGCACGTTTGATGACGCGAAAAGTTTAAATCTTGCAAAGTTATTTGGAGCGCCACTTACACTTAATTCTCCATACAGAGATAAAACATTTAGAAAAGAAGCTTCGAAAAAAGGAAAACCTATTTTAGTTTATGAAGCGGGAGAGTCGGAGCGTTTCAATGCTGTCGCCATAAACGAAGGTGTTAATGGCTGCTTGCGTTTATTGAAAAATCTTGACATGATAAATGTGAAGATAGAAGATAAGCAGACAAAATTTTTACGTGAAACAAAATGGATACGCGCAAAAATGTCGGGATTATTTAATTGTGTAAAATCATACGGGTCAAGAATTCAAAAGGGAGAAACATTAGGATCTATCTCCGATCCGTTCGGTGATACCGAAGTGCCCCTGAAAGCCCCTGAAACGGGCTATATCGTGGGTATCAACAATCAGCCGGTAATCAACGAAGGCGATGCATTGATACATGTTGGGATGGAGTGATTTAATTGTTTCATAAACACTAAGAATGAATAAGATCATTTTATTATTATTTGTGTTGATGCAATATGCTTTTGGGCAGAATTTTTCTGATAGTCTTAAACACTCTCCTTCTGCAATTATCCCTCAGATGTATGCTTCTGGTGAAAAGGAAAAAAAAGAAAATAGTTGTACTGAAGAACAATATTCAGCCGATGGAAGATTATTAATACGGATAGTGCGAACCATTGGTGAAAAAGGCAAATTAGCGAAGGAAGAGATTATGAATGTAGAAAGTGGCTTTGAGAGTGGAATATTTGAATATAAATATGATCAAAATGGAAATGTTATTCACCAAATAGAAAATGACGGAGCAATAACATGGAATAATAAATACAATGATAGACAACAGCTTATCTATACGGAGCGACAACACCGGACAGGAGGCATAGATATAAAAAGAGAGTTTGAATATGATGCTAAAGGGAATAAAACAGAAACAAGAACTCTCATTGGCTCAACTATTACATCGAATGAACGCAATGTATATAATAAAAAAGATCAACTAATCACAACATCCATTGAAAGACTGGATGGCGAAAATAAGATGGATACGTATTATTATGAATATGATGCCAACGGTAATCTCATTTCCGAGGTTATTGACTTTTATACAGATAAAGTCATTGATAAAAAAACAGAAAATTATTATAAGGCTAACAATGTAATTTTTAGAAGAGGCCTTTATTTTGGTAAATATACTTTGGAAAGATGGGAATATGACCCATGGGGAAATTGTATTTTCTATGAGCTGGATAATAATAATGACAGGGTCATAGACGAGTACGCAACATTTTGTTATGATTGTTATCAGGGCAAGGAGTGTAAGGTTAACCCGTTCCCTGAAGTCTCTGATATTTCCAAGTCAAATTTAAATAATATCAAAGCCGCATTAAAATGTGGCTTTGTTACAGATGCTGAAACAATAGACGCCTGTGATAAACTGGCACAATTTGACAATGCGGAAACAATACAGCTGAGCTCGGTTGCTAACAAGAGAATAATTGGCTATGGATACAAATTCGTCAATTTGGATAATGGTTACAAGCTTAACCCGGAACTGTTAGCATTTGAATACAATAGTGAAACAAACAAAATTTGTCTGGTACCACTCAATCCCGATAATGAACAAGAACAAAAGGACGTGCTTTCTGCGGTGAAAATGTTACGGCAAGGAAAAAAACCAAATTCACCCAATATAGCTTACGATTTTGGTCGTAATTATATAATAAAAGAAAGGGAATGGAAAAGGGTGCTAATTTCAAATGGCAAGTCCAAGGGGATAATCATGGAGAACAGGTTTTTGGGCAGGGAAACAAAAAATCATATATTGTTTTTAGAGATCGACCATCAAAACTCTTCAGTTAAATACACCGATTTTTATATTTGGATTTTTATGAAGCCGGATTAAGGCGCTAAACATGCTGTTATACATGTCATGTGGGGATAGAGAGATTTTATTTCTTCTTTACAATAAGCTCTTTTAATATCCATACGGTACAAAATCCGAGACAAGGCCCAATAGGAGTGTGGCCCAGATTTTTTATCCAAATGTTCTATCAAGTTGCATCAACTTAATCCATATAAGGAATTAATAAAGATAAATCCTTCCGGAAAAATGGATTGCATATCATCGCCAGCACCATTTAAAAGTTCTGCTTTCAGAAATTGTAATTGATGGTAAACATCTTCATTTAACTCTGTGTTATTTTCTTTTTCAAATGTTGGATGATAATAGAGTGAATAGTTAAAATAAATAACAGTTAACAAAACAGCGCCAAGGAGAACAATCAGAACTTTTCGCATATTAGCGCTACTTATTTTTATTAAATATTGTTAGTAGGTATTTCCCGAATAAGTAAAAGAGAATTAGCACCATAATTCCACCTGCAAAAATGCCATTTTCGAGGATGGTGGAAAGGCCATATTTAAAATGAAATAATATGAGACAGGCGGTAAATTGTAATGCAGAATAGGCAATATTCCCTCTCGCGCTAAATCCAAATAGCCCGAGAAATTTTGTGTTAGTAATTCCGAAAATAAAATGAGGCATTGCATTTACAAGAAGCACGCCAATAATAAAATCTATTATTTCCATATTTAGCTATTTAAGATTTTGGCGCTATTAAATTTTTTAATGCAATTTCCGGTTCGGGATATTTGAATGTAAAACCTGTTTTTAAAATTTTGTCTGCTGAAACCCGGCTGCCTTTTAAAAATGTACATGCCATTTCACCGAAGATAAGTTTAAGAATTGTTTCTGGAATTTTCGGCAACCAAACATGCCTTCTCAAAATGTGACTTATAGTTCTGGTTAATTCCTCATTTGTTATATGAGAAGGAGCAACAGCATTAAAAATTCCCTGCAGGTTATTATCCTGAATCACTTTCAAAAACATATTGCAGAGATCATGAATATGAATCCAGGACATGTACTGTTTGCCTGATCCAAGAACAGATCCTAATCCAAATTTTATGGGCCGCACTAATTTTGACAAGGGTCCGCCGTCTTTGGTTAGCACGACTCCAATTCTCAGGTTTATTGTTCTAATGTTTAACTGCTCGAAGTTTGCATTAGCTTCTTCCCAGTCTTTACATACTTTTCCAAGAAAGTCGTTACATGGATCATCTGTTTCCACAAAAATATGTTCGGAAGTCAGAGCTCCATAAAAACCAATCGCTGATGCGGAAACAAATGCCTTTAATTTATGATTATGTTCTTGAACAGCCTTAAACAATAACTCCGTTGTTTTTACTCTGCTGTCAATAATTATTTTTTTTTGATTATCTGTCCAGCGTTTATCTCCAATGTTTGCTCCTGCTAAATGAATAATGAAATCGGCTTTTTCTATGGCTTCAATGTCGATGTGCCCGGATTTATAATCCCACTTGTATGTGGGAAATTCTGTGTTTCCAGATTTGGAGCGACCCAAAATAAGAACCTGATACCCGGCTTCTTTCAAAAATACAGCGAGCTGTGTTCCCACTAAGCCTGTTCCGCCTGTAATTAGGATCGTTTCCATTTTTTATTCTTGCCACTTTATGATGAAAGTTCATGAACAAGGTAGCAGATAATAAATGTAACAGAAACTAATAGCGCATGCAAATTAAATAATAGTGTTCTATATAAAATAAGGAAGGAATTTTTTCGATCTTTATTTTTTCTTGCAAAGAATATAAATGACTGAGCCCAATCTTGATTCTCAAATGCTTTTACAATTGGTAGCCATGAAAATGCCTTTCGGCAGATTTAAAGACAGCCTGTTATGTGATCTGCCGGTAAGTTATTTGGAATGGTTTCAACGCAAAGGTTTTCCAAAGGGGAAATTGGGCGTTTTATTACAGACTATGTATGAAATAAAACTTAACGGACTCGACTATTTGCTCGTGCCTCTAAAGAAAAAAAAATATCGATGAAAAAATTTACAAAGAAGACGTTGATAGAACACCTGAATAAAAGTGAGAAAGAAGATATCATAAATGAGGTAATGACACTTTTTGAAAAATTTGAGAATGTAAAAGAGTTTTACAGATCAGAATTGTCTGACACATCCAATCCCGCCTTAGAAACGTACAAGAAAAAAATAGCCAAGGCTTATTTGTTGCCAAATCCAAAAGAACGCAGCACAAATATGAATATAAACAAACTCCTTACTGCATTTAAAAAGATAAATATTTATAAGGAAGATCTTGTTGACTTAGGCTTACATAGAGTGGAATGCGGGGTAGGGGCATTCCAAAGAAATAAGGACCGCTCGGAAACATTTTACAATTGTATTTTCAAATCATTTGAAGAAGCGTTGAGCATAATTGTATCTGAAAATTATGTAGATGAGTACCAACAAAGAATTTCGACCGTAGTTAAAAATGCCACAGGTGGAAAATTTGAAATAAAAAAAAGAATGGAACAGCTGGCCTCTGATATTATTTAAAATACAAGACGTGGACGAAAAAATTGCTTCTGAGAAGTGGTACGTATATGTGCTCGAATGTGCTGATGGCTCTCTTTATACGGGAACTACTAACGATGTTGCTGCGCGTTTAGCTAAACACAACTCAGGCAAAGGAGCAAAATATACTAGGGGCAGAACCCCTGTGGTATTGAAGATGTCTTTAGAATATGAAAATAAATCCGAGGCAGCAAAAGCGGAGTATGCTTTTAAAAAATTACTACGGGTGCAAAAATTAGAATTTATTAATTAGAATTTGTTCAGGACAACTGCAAATTTCCATGAGTAGAATATATAGCCTAGATTATTTAAGAGGTTTAGCCGCCTTAGGCATTCTTGTATATCATTACTCGTCTTCAATTTATGGTGCATTTGAAATGGATACCTTTTTGGGCAGAGTTGGTGTTTATGGCGTTTCCTTATTTTATGTATTAAGTGGACTTACATTATTTCATGTGTATTATCATCAGATGTCGCCTTCTCGACAAGACGTTATTTTATTTTTTAAGAAAAGAGTTTTCCGGATATACCCACTGATGTGGTTGGTTATTATTCTGACAACAATTTTTTTTAGAAGGACACCTGATCTGTGGGATCTTTTTCTTAATCTGACAGGATTTTTTGGGGTTGTTAAATGGGATACTTTTTTTTCAGCAGGACTTTGGTCTGTGGGAAATGAGTTGGTGTTTTATTCCTTTTTCCCTGTTTTTGTACTTCTAACTAAATCATATAAAAAGATAATGGCATTATTGTCCATTGCCATTTTTTCTGTCTATCTCTATTTTGCATTTATTAAAATCAATCAACCCATAATGGATATTGTTACATGGAAGGATTATACAAACCCGCTTAATCAATTGTTTCTTTTCCTTGGCGGATTTTTAATCGGAATTTTTTTGGAGCAAGTAAAAATAAAAAACACATTAAATATTATGATCCTGATTTTTGGTATAGCCTTATTTATACTTTATCCGGCTCACGGTAATACAATTAATATTATTACTAATACAAATAGGCTGGTTTTTACTTTTATCTGTTTTATTATTTGTATTGCTTTTTATAAGCTTTCCTTTAAGCTTCCGGAATTGATTCACAGGCCGCTCATATTATTAGGAGAAATTAGCTATGCAGTTTATTTGTTTCATCAGCTTGTTTATGATGTAATTGAGAGGATACTATTTTTCTTTGTTAATCGGGGATTCCATTTTCCTCCTGTGTTCAAATTAATTTTACCGCTGATAATAACATTAGGGAGGTTCTATTAATTGATTTTAACAAATGTAACCGTATTTTTTTTTA
>CAZQIC010000121.1:0-14364 GCA_964593555.1 uncultured Bacteroidia bacterium
CTAAAAAAAAATACGGTTACATTTGTTAAAATCAATTAATAGAACCTCCCTATAATCAATATTCAAACGATCTAAAGACAAAGGATAAGAAGATAATAGGAAGTAAAGTTGGGACATGGGAGCATTTTGATGAAGCCGGGAAACTGATTGAAACGATCACTTATGATTGGGAAAATCTCAAAAAACCTCCACAAGTATCCTATCAACTGCCTTTGATTGTTTGCCTTTCTGCATTGGTAATAATTTTGCTCTTTCTCCTTTGGAGAAAGCCGGGAAGAGGCTAATAATATATTCCGCTTCTTTTTGTATCTTTGTACCTGATGAAATTTGTTAACCCAGGCTTTCTCTTCGCCCTTATTTCAATCGCGATTCCCATTATCATCCATCTCTTTAATTTCAGAAAGTTTAAACAGGTATATTTTACCAATGTCCGCTTCCTGAAAGAAGTTAAGCAGGAGACTCAATCCCGCTCAAAACTCAAACACCTGCTGGTATTATTGGCACGTATCCTTGCCATTACTTTTCTTGTCCTTGCCTTTGCACAGCCTTTTATTCCTGTGGATCAGGTTAAAACTACCATGGGAAATAATATGGTGAGCGTTTATATTGATAACAGCTTTAGTATGGATGCCATGAATAAAAATGGCACCTTGCTTACCGCTGCAAAAAGCCGAGCGAAAGAAATAGTAAATGCTTATAAAGCTACCGACCGTTTCCAACTAATTACTAATAATTTTGAAGGCAGGCATCAGCGCCTTGTAAACAAAGAAGATATGCTGGAACTGATCGAAGAAGTGAACACCAGCGCCAACGTAAGGAAAACAGATGAAGTAATAGCCCGTCAGCAGGATCTGCTTTTAAACAACGAAGAAGGAAATAGAAAAATATATTATTTGTCCGACTTTCAAAAGAGTACGACAAACATCAACACTCTTAAGCCAGATTCCGCTGTAAGTATAAACCTTGTACCCATTTTATCGCAGCAAAGTAATAACCTGTTCATCGATACCTGCTGGATCACTTCACCTGTAGCGCAGTTGAATAAAAATATTGAACTGTATGTACGTATACAAAACCTTTCAGATAAAGCGGTAGAAAATAATCCGGTAAAACTTTTTGTAAACGGCCAGCCTAAAACACCTGCCAGTTATAATGTTGAGTCGAACAGTTCAACAGAAGTTGTACTTACTTTTTCCCTTAAGGAAACCGGTGTCCATAATTGCAGAGTAGAGTTGAATGATTATCCTGTTTCATTTGATGATGTGTTTTATTTTACGCTGACAGTTAATGCCACAATTCCTATGCTGGTTGTGAATGGTGAAGATGAAACAACAGCAAAATACCTGCATTCACTTTTCAGCAGCGATTCATTATTCAAACTTAAAGAGTCGGGTTTTAAAAATATTGATTACTCTGCTTTTCCTCGATATCAATTGATCGTGCTCAATGGTTTAAATGAGATCACTTCCGGACTTGCACAGGAATTGAAGCGGTTTGTAAGCAATGGTGGTTCACTGCTTGTGTTTCCATCTGATAAAATAGATGTAAACTCCTATAAAGATCTTTCTGCACTTTTAGGTATTGCTCAATACGAAAAGCAGGATACGGCGAATACCCGAGTAAACAACCTGAATTTTGAATTGGACATTTACAAGGGAGTATTTGAAAAGGAAAATAAAGACATTGATCTGCCGGCTGTAAACTCACATTATAGAATAAATAGTAACAGCCGCATAAGAGAAAGCATTCTGATGAAAATGCAGAATGGAAATATTTTTATGGCAGCTTATCCGAGTGCAGAAGGAAAAGTCTACCTCAGTTCAGTTTCGTTAAATTCTAACGCAAGCAACTTTCCTAAACATGCCGTGTTTGTTCCAACACTTTATCAGATCGCACTCTTTAGTTCACCACAGCCAGTAAAATTATTTTATACCATAGGCAACAATGAGCCCATCGAGATCAATAATAAAACCACTTCTACAGAAGCGGTGTACAGCATTTTAAATAATGAAACAAAATTTGAAGCTATACCTGAAAGCAAGAGTATAAATTTCAAAACCTATATATATCCTAACAATCAGGTAAGCACGGCTAATAATTATTTATTAAAATACGGAACAGAAATCATAAGCGGACTCGCTTTTAACTACAACAGGAACGAATCCTTTTTAACTACTTATACTCCGGAAGAGCTTCAACAGCAAATAGCGGAAGCAAACATTTCGAATGTAAAATTGGTGGAAACCGGAGATAAAAGCCTGACAGATGTTTTGAGTGAAAAGAACCAGGGGAAAAAACTTTGGAAACTTTGTATTATTTTAGCTTTGTTATTCCTTGCAACAGAAATTGTTTTATTGAGATTTTTGAAAAACTGATACTATGAACGTACTTATCCGATCAGCGCAAATAATCGACCCGAACTCCAGTCATAACGGAAAAAAAAGAGACATTTTAATTGAAGGAGGAATAATAAAGTCGATCAAACTAAATATTAAGGCTGATAAAACCACACGGATAATTGAACATGATAATTTGTGTGTATCACCTGGCTGGTTTGATATGCAGGCCAATTATTGTGATCCGGGAAATGAACATATGGAAGATTTACACTCCGGTTCAAAAGCAGCGGCAGCAGGCGGTTTTACAGGTGTTGCGCTTATGCCCTCTACCCATCCTCCAATAGCATCGAAAGCAGACATTGAATACATAAAAAACAAAACAACAAATTACATCGTAGATATTTTTCCGATTGGCAGCCTTTCTGAAAACATGGAAGGGAAAAATATTTCGGAGATGTACGATATGCAGTCGGCTGGTGCGGTGGCTTTCAGCGACGACAAAACACTTTCAGGTAATTCTGGATTACTGCTGAAAGCATTGCTTTACTCAAAAAGTTTTAATGGAAAAATAATGAGCTGGTGTTATGATAAAAGTATATCACCTGATGGAGTGATGAATGAAGGCGCAAGTTCAGCATTCTTGGGTTTAAAAGGAATGCCGGCTGTTGCAGAAGAAATAATTGTAGCAAGAAACATTTTTCTGGCGGAGTATACCGGGAGTCCAATACACATCTCATCTATCTCAACTGAAAAATCAGTCGATCTTATCCGCAAAGCGAAAAAGAGAAAACTGAAGATCACCGCTTCAGTAAATGCGTACAACCTGGCAATGAACGATGATCTGCTGAACGACTTTGATACTAATTATAAAGTAATGCCGCCTTTACGTACGAATGAAGATATTGAAGCGCTAAAACAAGGCGTTGCAGATGGAACCATTGATGTAATAGTTACTGATCATACTCCACAGGATGTTGAATCCAAGAAAGTGGAATTTGATAACGCAGCATTTGGAATGATAGGGCAGGAGACAGCGTTCGGATTGATCAACACTAATCGCGGCAGGATAAAACTTAATAAAATAATTGAATGCATCTCTATTAACCCGAGAAAAATTTTAGGGCTGGAACAAGTCGCTATCAACGAAGGAGAAAAGGCAAACGTGACTATATTTAATTCAAGCGCTGAATGGACGGTTTCTGAAAAACACATTCAATCGAAATCAAAAAACACGCCCTTGGTTGGAGTTAAACTAACAGGATATGTTGTGGGAGTTTACAACAAGAAGTCATTAAGATTAAATTCCGGAATGTAATTGAGTTGTTCTATACTTATTTTCCAGCGTATCTGTTTTTAAAATCGAGTTTCCCGTTTAAATAATTTTAATATTTACTAATGAAAAAAAATCTCCTGCTCATATTTAGTTTTCTTTTGTCATTTTCATTGGCTCAATCGCAGTCAAACCCCCTCGAAAAAAAAATGGAGAAGGCTTATAAGCTGGTGGAGAAAGATAAAATAGATGAAGCGGGAGATTACATGGAAAAATTATTAACAGCGTATCCGGGTTATGGCCCGGGATGGGATTATTTTATTAAGATCCGTTATCAACAATACCTTAATAGTAAAAATGCGGATAATATATTTGGAGGAAATATTACTGTTACAACCAAGGATGAGAAAGGTAAAAAAGTAGAGGAGAAAGATGACTCTTTGGCTCAAAGCTTAATGAAAATGTTGAACGAGATAAAACCGTCAAAGATCGCATTTGATAAATACAAATATACTATGCGTGAAGCGACCCTTTTTTCAAATGATGCATTCTATTCATCTATGTTGTTACGGACAAACTTTGTTGATGAACCCAGAGACACCGCAGTGGGTAGGAAGGCCTTGAAATATTTTAATGATGCAGAAGAGAAATTTGAAAAAAAGAATTATAGCGATGCCGCGAAATTATACAAAAGAGCAATAGATGAACAGCCCGATTTTTATAAAGCTGCATTGTATATGGGAGATTGCTTTTATTACATTGGTAATTATATCGAAGCGATAAAATCGTTCAAGTGTGCAGTAGAAAAATTTCCGAATGAATTGGAGCCGAGAAAATACCTGATGGATGCTTATGCTAAAGAAAAGTTGTATGAAGAAACATTAGCTGAAGCTATTTCGGCAATGGCAGTATACCCCGATCAATCGATTGCTTTTTCAAAAATGGATGATGCACTGTATTTAAATGATAAAAAACTGGATATAAAATGGATACCACGCGGAATTTTTCCAAACAGGATTATAAGCGATAGTAGCACGTTAAATAAATACCAGCCAAAGACTGAATTGGAGTGTAAATCACCTTGGACATTCTACAAAAATTCATTTTCAACAATAAATAGTTTTTGTAATGAAAAAGGGATAATAGAAAAGCCAAATAAGCTCACAACCAGTAAATACATGGAGGTATATGGTTGGGAAGAAATGTTAAAGAACAGCCAGGATCCTATTCTTGACGAAGCAAGAAAAATGCAAAAGGATGGGTATTTGGATTGTTACGTATTGGTAACGTGTTTTCACTTTGATTTTTACGATCAATATTTGGATTTTGCCGAAAACAATAAATCGCGCATAACTGAGTATTATAAAAAATATATTATTGCTGTTAAGTAGATTTGAAATCGTAAACTTCAAACATATAAATAAAATATCTTACAACTTTCTTTTGATAATCTGAATTACTGCTTCTATCATTTTTCTGTCCTCGTATTTTTCGATTTGATTGGAGTGTAAAATAAGCTGATTGATTGCTTTCTCCGGTTGTAAAATTTGTTTCAAGGTTTTATTCAGGTATTCGTGAATTACTTTATTTATTCCGACAAAATTTTTTCCGTTTATTTTCTTAACTAAAGTTATTGCCCTATTGGGCTCATTAATTAACAGGGAAAATAAAGCCACCATTAAGTAAAACATATCTTTCGAAGTAACAAACTGTTGCCATTCAGTAATATTTTTTTCATAATCATTAATCATGTTCTCCACCTGTTGTAACGCAACATTTCCTCTAGGAGGATTGATCAATGGGAATGCCAGTATATATGTTTTCATTTTGTTGAACTCCACGGTAAATTTTTCCCGCCTGATATTATTCTTATCGCAATACACTATCCAGAGATCATATATTTCAAATGTGCTTTTCCAATCATCCTTTTTCTGAAAATGCAATACCACCCAGCTGAATTTTCTAAACGATGGTGAGTTGTATGCATAGGACTTTATCTGCGCATCATCATATTGAATTAATTTATCAGGGAAATTGGATGCATCCGACATTTTTAATAATAAAATATCTCTATCTCGTTCACTCTCATAATCAGGAGAAAAGTTGTACATACAAATGTTATAATTATCAGCTATAATTCCATCTATAATAGAGATCACTCTTTTTGTATTTACTTTTTTAGTGTTGGTAGAGTTTAGAAAATTATCATACTCCAGTTTTAAATAATTATACTTCAGCTTTAATCTGTTGCTGTGTTTATGTTCCAGCCAGGTTCGTTTTTGTCGGTTTAAAAAATTGGTATATGCTTTTAGATCAGAAAATGAAATGGTGGTTTTGGAATTTACTTCATCCAGTTCACCTTTTTTTACTGCCATAAATAATTCCAAATGTTTTCCATATACTTTTAACTTTTGAGCGAGCTCAGTCATTTTTCCCAGGCGGCTGATGCAGTATAATTGTAATGTATTTGCACGGTGGAGTAACTCGTATGCCTCAATATGTTTTAATTTTTTTTCCAAGTAGTTGAGCCTTTCCAACGCCACGAGATAATTCCCCTGTCTAATTATTTTACGACATTTATAATATTCCAATTCCCATTCCTGCATAGCATTTTCAGGCGGCTCAACTGATGAGGAGTTTTTTTCTATTGCAGTAATGACCTCACCTAATTTTTTCTTTAGTTTATAAAAGCGGTTCTGAAGAATTGAATGGGCTACCTTTTTTTTTAGTTCAGGGGAATATATTCTTTCAATGGCAGCGTGAGTTTGTAAAGAGGTAGTTTCTTGAAGAGTGTTGATCAGTAATACCTGCTTAGGCGCATTCTTTATCTCAGCATGCAGCATTTCTTTTTCATGGCCGGTTAAGCTTATGATCTTATTCTTTAAGTAAGAAAGTGAATTCATATGAGTTCATGTTTTTGTTAAAAATAGTTAAATTTAGCTGTTATTTAATGACTTTTGTTAATTAAAAGTATGTAATATGTTCTTTTGTTGGTGGTTATAGTATTTACTTCATGGTAATTTAGAGGCAATAAAAAAATAAACATAATAAAGTGAATACATCAGCTTCCCTTAAGCGCTTGGTTTTAGCAGTTATACTCTTCACCACCTTTCAGCTTACTTCCAAAGCAACTACTTATAAAAAGGAATTAGTTCTTGATGCTGAGTATGGTATTGAAATATTCGACAGGTTCAACTCATATCTTGATGAAGATTCTGTTCGAAAGGATTCAAAGGGAATGTTTTGCAATGGCTGGGTAGTTGATCGTTATGATGATGAATCTATACTTCACCGCGGTTATTATATTGAAGGCAAATTAAAAGTTTATAAGAACTATTACCCTAATGGTCAACTGGAGCGCACATTTAAAATGAAAGGGTTAAAAGGAGCTCATATGCAAAAGTTTTTTGCTAATGGCAATGTTAGATCAACTGTTGTTTACAATAATAGAATGGTTATATCGGAAGAGGATTTCACAGAAGAAGGAAAACTCGCCTACTTTGAGAAATCTAATGCAAAGAAAAATTATTTGCTTGCAAAGATTTCTTATTATGATAATGGCAGTATCGAGTTCGACACAAAACTAATCAACAAAAAACGTAATCAGTATTCACACAAACAGTATTATGAAAACGGTTTATTACAGGAAGAAGGAGTTTTAGTTTACAAACCTTACCTGAACGATTTTAAGAAAGAAGGCGAATGGAAAGTGTATGATGAGAAAGGGAAAATGAGTACCGTAGCTTACTTCTAAAAGTTTATTAAACAACATCCCCATGTGCAAAGGTCGGGCCCCCCAGCTCGACCTTTTCTATTATTTGCAAGCTTCATCTTGTCACTTCGAGTGTTTTCTCCGCCGACAGAAGGAGAAAATGTATCGAGAAGTAGATACCTCGCACGTTCTCGATACTTTCCATCCCGAGAACAACGGGATGAAAAACTCGAACTGACAAGACGCGCGTTGTCATACTGAGCCTGTTCGAAGTGTTATTTTATTCTTGCAAAGAAGTCTTAGTTAAGCTACATTTAATCACGAGTATTTTATTTCCGTTAGTGTGGATATGAAGTTATGTCTTTAATAAAAATACTTCTAAAAAACTAAACAAATAATGAAATCCAATAATTTAATAAAGCGATTTTTTGGAAATTGGAAATACCCAATTCTGTTTTTTGCATCAACTTTATTTTTATTGGTATTATCCGGTGCTGAGAGTACTCACTCTCATTTTTTCCAAAACAGTTCAGGTATTCTTTTGGGCTTTGGAGTGTTGACACTTGTAATTTCTTCAATAGTTCAATTTGTACAAAAAAAATGGAAAAGGGGAATTGCGACTATTGCAATAGGTTTGGGAGGAATAATAATTGGTTGCATTCTATTTTTAATAATTGCAACGGCGGTGCCCATGATTGATGGAGACCATTGGGCAGATGATTTAAAAATACCACCAAATATTTCCTTAAACAATCCGATTGATATGTATGATTACAATAGACGTAAGGTAATTAAAAATCAAAATGACTTGGTGCTATATAATTCAAGTCAGCCAGGAATGTATGAATATGACTTTTGGACAGGGAAAATTGAACAAGGAACAATTCATCTTAGAGCATATGAAATAACTGAAGATGAAGAATATCAGAGGAAGGTTTAGAAAAACACACTCAAATCTCTATACAAAATCGAACTGACAGTATAATAAGATTTGGTTCGGATGGGTACTTTACAATTTACGAGGGAGACTGGGGCAAATTTTATGCTGCAAGATTTGAAGTATGGTTTAAGCCGGCATCAGGTGAACAAGAGCGAAAACTTTTCCAGAAGAATTTTAAAATAGAAGGATGGATGCACTAACCTTTGAACTTTAAACTCAGAACTTTGAACTTTTTTACATTTCAATAACAAGTCCATCATACGCAACCTTAATACTCGGTGGTAATTCTTTTTCCACTTCGTTGTGCAATCCCATTTGGTGGCTAAGGTGTGTTAGGTAAGTTTGGGGAGCATTTAATTCATTGGCCATTTCAACAGCCTGGTCAAAAGTAAAATGAGAAATATGTGTTTCTTTTCTCAGCGCGTTTAATACCAATACTTTTGAGCCCAATATTTTTTTCTTTTCTTCTTCAGCAATAAAATTCGCATCGGTGATATAAGTAAAGTCACCTATCCTAAAACCCAGCACCGGCAGCCTGTAATGCAATACATGTATTGGGGTGAGTGTAATTTCTCCAATGGTAAATTCTTTATCGACTATGGTATACAATTCTATTTCAGGTATACCCGGGTAATGTTTGTTATTGAAAATATAGGCAAACTCCCTGTGAATCGCTTCCTGAACACGCATGGAAGCATATACATCCATTTTTCTGCGCAGTATATAATTGTAAGCTCTTATATCATCGAATCCAGCAATATGATCTTTATGCTCATGGGTAAACACAACAGCATCTACCTTTTTTACTTCGGCCCTCAACATTTGCTGCCTGAAATCAGGTCCGGTATCTATAACTATCGTGGTGCCCTTGTCCTCTATCATTACCGAGGTGCGCAAACGTTTATCCTTCACATCCATTGAGGTACAAACCTCACAAGGACATGCAATAACAGGAACTCCCTGCGATGTGCCGGTACCTAAAAACGTAATTTTCACTCTTTAAAATTATGAAATAAACAGTTATACTGTTTCTAAAAATATTTATTCCTAAGCACATTGTTCTCGACCCTTCGAAAGGCTCAGTGCTCGAGCTGACATATGCGCGGGTCACATCGAGCCTGTCGAGATGCTGAGCGAAGTATAAAGCCTCAAAATCCTTTCTTCAAACATTAAATGGGAAATCACCCTGTTTTTTCTTAAATTTGCAACTTATACCCAAACGTCCCGATATAGATGAAAACACCTGAGAATGTTCTTGCTTCTTTGTCGAAAGGCATGTTCCTTCCAAAAGAAGAAATGCTAGAGGTTCAGAGAAAAAAAGGTTCACTTTATATTGGTATTCCGAGAGAAACTTCTTTCCAGGAAAATAGGGTGGCTCTGGTACCTGATGCTGTCAGTTTATTGGTAAATAATGGCCACAGGGTTATTGTTGAAACTAATGCGGGTAAAATGTCCAATTTTCAGGACAATGATTACAGCGAAGCAGGAGCCGAAATTGCTTATACAACAGAAGAGGTTTACAAGGCGAACATTATTATGAAAATTGCACCTCCTAGTCTTGCAGAGATAGAGATGATGCAGCCTAAACAAACTTTATTTAGTGCACTCCAACTGACTGTTCAGCCAGAAAATTTTGTAAGAAAGTTAATGGCAAAAAAAGTAACGGCCATTGCGTTCGATTGGATACAGGATGAGGAAGGTATTTACTCTGTTATTCGTTCTATGAGTGAGATCGCGGGTGGAACATCGGTACTTATTGCTGCGGAGTACCTTAGCAATGCGAACGATGGAGTAGGTGCAATATTAGGGGGCATATCAGGTATCTCACCAACCGAGGTAGTTATTTTAGGCGGAGGTACTGTTGGAGAGTTTGCCGCACGTGCGGCATTAGGTTTAGGAGCAACCGTAAAAGTATTCGATAATTCAGTTTATAAATTAAGGAGATTACAGAGCGCATTGGGTGTTAGGATATTTACATCTACTATTCAGCCAAAAGTGTTGGCAAAACATTTGAAATCTGCCGATGTGGTAATTGGTGCTATCCGTGCCACACAGGGCCGTACGCCATGTATCGTTACTGAAGATATGGTGAGTGATATGAAAGCGGGTTCTGTTATCATTGATGTTAGCATTGATCAGGGTGGTTGTTTTGAAACCTCGCAGGTTACTAATCATACCGATCCCATATTTAGGAAACACGGTGTAATTCATTATTGTGTACCTAATATCGCATCACGTGTATCGCGTACTGCTTCTTATGCATTCAGCACCATTTTTTCTCCCATCTTGTTAAATATTGGAGAGGATGGAGGAGTTGAGAAAATGTTAAAATACAACCAGGGAGTACGTAACGGTGTTTACATATACAACGGAGCCCTCACCAACAAATACCTCGGTGAATTATTCAGACTTCCACATAAGGATATTGATCTATTGATGGCTGCTATTTAAGCAGGAGAAATTTATGCTGATTAAAAACAAGACTAATATTTCAGAGTTTTTTAGAAGACTAAAGTTTTATGCTTTTGGTTTTTTAATCGGGATTATAGCTGTTATATTTTTATTCAAAGATAGAACGGTTTGCAAAATGCCGGGCTCTTTGAAGATTGAGGAAATACAGAATCAACGTATTGAATATAGTAAGCATGCAACATGCAGAATGGAGTGCAGACACATTACAGCTGACAATATTAAAGAGATCATTAGTACAGGAAAAGTAAATTATTCAAAAAGTAATGCGCAGGATATACCTTGTCCCACTTACGCCGTGGAAGGATTTTGTAAAGATGGAAAGCACCTGCGGATTGTTGTTGCCGATTGTGATACTATTTCTAAAATAGTTACTACTATAGATCTTGACCTGAAAACGGATACTTGTGACTGCCAATAAATTTACACTCCATCGCTTATAATGATGCAGCCACATACTTCAATTGAAATATTAGGCATAACCATTGCGGAACCAACCACTGCATTGACTGACTTCATTGTAACTTCAGTTTGTTTTTGGGCGTACCTAAAATTACGTAAACATCCCGGCAAGGAAAGAGTTATGCTTTATTTTCGAATTTTTTTTCTAAGCATGGCCCTGGCTACATTTATTGGCGGACTCGTAGGGCACGCGTTCCTATATTATTTACGTTTCGAATGGAAATTACCCGGCTGGATCATCAGTATGATCTCTGTTGCGTTCCTTGAACGGATCTCTATTGAGCGGGCAAAGCCATTAATGAAAAAATCAATTGGCTATTTTTTTATGCGTTTAAATTTTGTTGAATTGTTTTGCTTTATCGGTTTAACAGTCTTTTCTCTCAATTTTTCTTTTGTTGAAGTGCACGCTGCTTACGGAATGTTAGTAGTTGTTCTTTCTTTTGAGATTTTTAACCTGATAAAAACGGATGATATTTCAAGCAAGTATATGATCGCGTCAGTGATTGTTACCACACTTGCTGCAATTATTCACATTGTTAAATTTTCCTTTTCAAAATGGTTTAATTATTTTGATATAGGACATATTTTATTAGCCATAAGCTCCATACTTATCTATAATGCGGCGCATCATATGGAAACCGCCGAAAATAAAAATTAATTTTTTCTTCTTGCTTTTTCCTTGATAATAAGGCCAAGCTCTCTGCCTGTTTGCCCTTTTACACTGGTGTTTTCCTGGGCACGGCGTATCAAATAGGGGAGGACTTCTTTCACTGGTCCGTAAGGAACATATTTTGCTACATTGTATCCCGCATTGGAGAGATTGAAGCTAATATGATCGCTCATGCCAAGCAGTTGAGAAAAATAAATATGAGGATGTGATGGAGAAATATTTTTCTTTGTCATGAGATCAACAAGCAGTAAGGAACTTTTTTCATTGTGTGTGCCGGCACAAATAGCAATTTGCTCAATGTGATCTGCACAAAATTGTAAAGCATCTTGATAATGCTTATCGGTACTCTCTTTTGTCTCATTGATTGGTGATGGATATCCTTTTTCTTTTGCACGCGCTCTTTCCTTCTCCATATATGCGCCACGAACCAATTTTGCTCCAAGAATATATTTTTTTTCTGATGCTAACTGAAAAGAAGCTTTAAGAAAATCCAGCCTGTCATGGCGGTACAATTGATAGGTGTTGTATACAATGGCTTTTTCCTTGTTGTATTTTTCCATCATGTTATTCGCCATATCATCCATGGCTTGCTGGGTCCAGCTTTCTTCTGCATCAATAAAAACAGAAACAGAAAATTCATATGCTTTTCTGCAAATTGAATTTACCCGCTCTTTTACTTTTTCATATTCTCTTTTCTCCGATTCAACTAGTTCCTTTCCGGCACTTACTTTTTCAAGCAATTCTACTCTTGCCAAGCCTGTAATTTTAAATACACAAAACGGAATATTTTTATTGCCTTTTGCTTTTTGAATGGTTGCAATCGTTTCCTTCATGCAATGATCAAAATCTTCTTCAGATTCTTTTCCTTCTACAGAATAATCCAGGATAGTGCCAATATTGTATTTTCCTAATTGTTCTATTGCTTTAGTACACTCTTCTATATTCTCACCCCCACAAAATTGTTTGAATATGGTAGGCTTAATGATCCATTTAACCGGGATATGTAGGTTGAGAGCAAGTGCAGTAAGTTTTTGTCCTACGTTTACAAATGTCGGGCTGCTCACCATTTTAAAAAGCCAGTACGATCTGTTTAAGTCGCCGTTGGTTTTTCCGGAAAAAGCAATTTCAGTATTGTCGAATGAAATCATACCCATATTGATTTACAAATATAACGGTAATTAAGAAATTACACTCTATTTGTCAGTAAATGCATCATACTTTTGTACATAATTCCTATTTTTAACCAAGTATAAAAACATGAGCCTTTCTAAACGTGATAAAAAAAATGTATGGCATCCGTATACTCATATAAAAACGAGTGGGGATGCTATTGCAATTGTTAAAGGAGAAGGTGCGCATCTATATGATGATAAGGACAATAAATACATTGACGCTATTTCATCCTGGTGGGTAAATATTCACGGGCACTCGCATCCATATATTGCGGAAAGGGTGCAAAAACAATTTTTAACTCTTGAGCACGTAATATTTGCAGGCTTTACACATAAGCCCGCTGTAGAACTTGCCGAAAAACTACTAAAGTTATTACCTCAAAATCAAACCAAAATATTTTATTCTGACAATGGGTCAACTGCGGTTGAAGCTGCCTTGAAAATGGCTATCCAATTTTGGGATAACAAGGGTAAAAAAAGAACGAAAATAGTTGCACTCAGATCCGGATTTCACGGGGATACTTTTGGCTCCATGTCGGTAAGTGAAAGGGGAGAATTTACAGCCCCCTTTAAAGATCTTTTGTTTGAAGTATTATTTATCAATGCTCCATTGCCAGGCCAGGAAAAAAAATCGCTTACTCAACTGGAGACATTAATAACAAACAATATGAATGATATTGCCGCATTTATTTTTGAACCTCTTGTGCAGGGGGCGGCAGGAATGAAAATGTATCAGCCGCAAGCATTGGACCAGTTGATCGAAATTTGCAAAAAGCATAAAATTCTTACTATTGCCGACGAAGTAATGACTGGCTTTGGAAGAACGGGCCGCTTCTTTGCAACTGATTATATTACCAACAAGCCGGATATTTATTGTCTATCAAAAGGAATAACAGGTGGTGTAATGCCATTGGGAGTTACCAGTTGTTCCAAAGAAATATTTTCTGCATTTAATACGGATGATAAAAAGAAAACCTTTTTTCATGGACACTCTTTTACAGCTAATCCATTGTCGTGTACTGCAGCATTGGCAAGCCTCGAACTTTTTGAAAAAGAAAATACATTCGAAAAAATTCAGCGGATCATAAGAATGAATAATAGTTTTGTTGCTGAACTAAAAAGTATTTCCGGAGTAAAAAATGCAAGGCAAGCCGGAACAATTGTAGCTTTTGAACTCGAGAAAAAAAGTACAGGAGATTATTTCGATGACTTAAGAGATGTTATGTATAATTACTTTATAGAGAAAGGTATTTTATTGAGGCCATTAGGGAATTCATTATAGGGGAGTTCTAAAAATAGAATGTTAAAAACAATCTAATAAAATCGTATC
>CAZQIC010000122.1:0-14042 GCA_964593555.1 uncultured Bacteroidia bacterium
GAACGCTTGTCGAGATGTCATATACGTACTTCTATATTATTTTCTTTTAAATAATTTTTTAATTGCTGTATCTCAATTTCTTTATAGTGAAAAATGCTGGCTGCAAGCGCTGCATCTGCTTTGCCTTCATTGAATACTTCTTTAAAATGCTGCATGTTGCCTGCGCCTCCGCTTGCAATAACAGGAATGTTGACAGCTTCTGATACATGTTTGGTTATGTCCAAAGCAAAACCCGCTTTTGTTCCGTCGTTATTCATGCTGGTCAGCAATATTTCTCCGGCCCCTCTTTCATAAGCTTCTTTGGCCCAATCTATTGTTTTTATTTCAGTAGCAATTTTTCCACCGTTGAGATAAACTATCCATTCTCCATTTATAAATTTTGTGTCGATGGCCAGCACCACACATTGACTTCCAAATTGGCCTGCCAGGTTATTTAATAATCCCGGATTTTTTACAGCGGAAGTATTCACTGAAATTTTATCAGCTCCTGAATTAAGTAGAATGGATACATCTTCAATGCTGCTGATGCCACCTCCAACCGTAAAGGGTATATTTATTTTTTTTGCAATTCGTGTAACGAGTTCTGTTAAAGTTTTTCTTTTTTCATTGGTTGCTGTAATATCCAGGAATACTAGTTCGTCTGCACCATTTTGTGCATAATATGTCCCTAGCTCAACTGGGTCACCCACATCGCGGATGTTTTCGAAGTTGATTCCCTTGACGGTTTTTCCATCTTTAATATCTAGGCAGGGTATGATACGTTTGGTAAGCACAATATTTATTTAAGAATTATGATTTTAGATTTACGAATTTCCCTTTAATTAAATTTTTAAGCTCTTCAATTGTAATTCGTCCTTCATAAATAGCTTTTCCAATAATTACACCTTTACATCCGATAACATTAAGCTCCTTAACGTCGTTTATGTTTGAAGCTCCCCCGCTGGCAATAAAATTCAATGCCGGGAATTTTTCAATGATCTTTTTATATAATTCAAGTGAAGGGCCTAATAAAGCGCCGTCTTTAGAAATATCGGTACAAAAGAGTTGTGTAATTCCATTTTCAACATTGGTTGCAATAAAATCAAAAATATCGATATTCGTTTTTTCCAGCCAACCGCTTACAGCTATCTTTTCATCTTTTACATCTGCACCCAATAATATTTTATCGCTTCCGTATTTTTTCACCCAAGCGTAAAATAGCTGAGGTTGTTTTACAGCGGTGCTTCCAATTGTTGCTATTGCTGCGCCCGATTCAAAAATATGTTCAATGGATTCATCACTTTTTATTCCGCCTCCAAAATCTATTATCATCGATGTGTTGCTGGCAATTTTTTCTAATACTTTGTGATTGATGATCTTTCCTGCTTTTGCACCATCTAAATCGACCAAGTGTAATCTTTTTATCCCAATATCTTCGAATTGTTTGGCCACTTCTAATGGATTCTCATTGTATATTTTCTTTTGCGCATAATCCCCATGCGTAAGTCTTACACATTTTCCATCTATAATATCAATTGCAGGGATTATTTCGATCATTTTATAGTGCTAAAAAGTTTTGTAATAATTGCTCTCCAGCTTTGCCCGACTTTTCCGGGTGAAACTGAACCGCATAAAAATTATTTTTATTTATAGCTGCACTAAATGGATTGATGTAATTACATTTTGCTATTGTATTGTCGGATAATTCAACAAAATAACTATGTACAAAATAATTGTATTCGTTTTCCTTTATGTTATTGAATAGGCCTGATTTTAAATCATAAATATTGTTCCATCCGATCTGCGGTATTTTAAGCTCTACCCCAGCACTCCCCATTGGAGAGGAAGAAAATTTGCGAACCCTTTCAGGGAAAATATTTAAGCAATTTGTATTTCCCTCTTCTGAGTGCGAGCATAAAAGCTGCATGCCAAGGCAAATCCCCAATACTGGTTGTTTAAGGGATGGAATTAAAGTGTCCAATTTCTTTCCTCTTAAATAATTCATTGCGCTACTCGCTTCTCCAACACCTGGAAAAATAATTTTATCTGCAGATTTTATTTCGTCAGTATTATCTGATACAGTTGATTCTGCTCCAATTCTTTCGAGGGCAAATTCGACTGAAATATTACCTGCGTTGTATTTTATAATAACAATTTTCATTTTTTATTTCTAACGTATGTCACTTCGAGTGTTCAGGATCCTTAGCTACTGAATGTATCGAGAAGTTTTATCAATTGTTCTCGATACG
This sequence comes from uncultured Bacteroidia bacterium, assembly GCA_964593555.1. Lineage (GTDB taxonomy): Bacteria > Bacteroidota > Bacteroidia > JAFLBG01 > JAFLBG01 > CAZQIC01. Next base: position 2,229 of record CAZQIC010000122.1, read on the forward strand.
TCCCGATTGTAAAAGTCAGGACTACTCGAACTGACATTTTCTATAATACTCCTTTTGTACTCGGTAACTGCATATTATTCGTATCTCTTTTCACAGCCATTTTAATTGATTTGGCAAATGCTTTAAATATGGCCTCGATCTTATGGTGTTCATTTTCTCCTTCTGCTTTTATGTTCAGATTACATTTAGCTGCATCAGAAAATGATTTGAAAAAATGCATGAACATTTCAGTTGGCATTTCACCAATCTTTTCTCTCTTAAACTCAGCCTCCCAAACTAGCCAGTTCCGTCCACCAAAATCTATGGCAACTTGTGCTAAACAATCATCCATAGGTAAGCAAAATCCATAACGCTCAATACCCGCTTTGTTTCCAAGAGCTTTGCTGAATGTTTCTCCAAGTGTTATTCCTACATCTTCAATAGTATGGTGCTCATCAATATGTAAGTCTCCATTTGCATTTATATCCAGATCAATATTCCCGTGCTTTGCAATTTGTTCTAACATATGGTCAAAAAATGCAAGGCCAGTTTTAATTTTGGCATTGCCGTTTCCTTCGAGGTTGAGTTCAACGCTTATGTTTGTTTCTTTTGTTTTCCTGGTGTGAATTATTTTACGCGGTAAAAGTTTCAAAAAATTATAAATCTCTTCCCAGGAATTTGTTTCCAATGCAATAGTAGATCTTAATTCTTTAAGTGTATCATTCATATCATTTGAGCCAAGATTGCTTCCGCTGTTTATCCAGATTCCTTTTGATCCAAGATTTTGAGCAAGTTTTATATCTGTTAGCCGGTCGCCAATGACAAATGAATTTGCAAGATCATAATCCTTGCTATTAATATATTTGGTTAACATGCCGGTTCCCGGTTTGCGGGTAGGTTTATTTTCACTGGAAAAAGATCGATCGATGCATATCTCCGAAAAGTTAATTCCTTCGCTTTTTAAGATGTTCAGAATAAAGTTTTGAACGGGCCAGAATGTATTTTCAGGAAATTTTTCTGATCCTAATCCATCCTGGTTAGTGACCATAACCAATTCATAATTTAATTCTTTCGCGACTTTGCTTAAGTAGAACAGGGAATTGGGAAGAAAGGACAACTTCTCAAACGAATCTATTTGTTCGTCTTTTGTTTCATGATTAATTGTACCGTCTCGGTCGATGAATAATACTTTTTTCATTGTAATAGAGAATTAAGAATATAGAATGCAGAATTCATGCTTTTTATAATTATGTTGTCCTTACGAAGGGTGATAGTCGAAGGTAACCTAAAGGAGATTGCTTCACTACGTTCGCAACGATGTTGCATTTTAAATAGATTTAAGTTCATTGATCAGTTTCTCATTCTCTTCTTCCCTCCCAATAGTAATCCGTATACACCCCTCGCATAATGTTACTTTACTTCTATCCCGGATAACAATATTTTTTCCCACCAGGTAATTATATATTTTCTGCGGAGTACTTACTTTTACCAATAGAAAATTAGCTTCGCTGGGATAAATTTTTTCAACGAAGGTGAATTTCTGTAATTCACTTTTTAATTTTTCTCGTTCTTTCACAATTGTTTTTATCCAATCGTTTATTTGCTCAACGTTTTCCAGCGCCTCAATGGCTAATTGCTGCGAAGCAACGTTAATATTATATGGAGGTTTTATTTTATTGAATACATCAATTATTTGCTGACTCGCAAAGGCCATCCCTATTCTTAATCCTGCCATTCCCCATGCCTTGGAAAGTGTTTGAAGAATGACAAGGTTTGGATAATTGACCAGCTCCGCAATTAAACTCCTGTAAGAGGCAAAGTTGATGTATGCTTCATCTATTACAACAAGTCCATTAAAATTTTCAAGGATCTGTTTTACGTTATCCCATTTTACTCCGTTTCCGGTTGGGTTGTTGGGACAACAAATAAAAATGAGTTTTGTTTTACTATTGATGTTTTTCAGAATATTCTGGAGGTCTAATTGAAAATTTTCTGGTGTAAGCGGTGCCTTAATGACAGTAACGTCGTTGATATTTGCAGAAACCTCATACATTCCATAGGTAGGCGGACAAATAATCACATTGTCTTTTTCCGGATTGCAAAAAGCTCTGAACAGAATATCAATAGCTTCATCGCTACCGTTTCCTAAAAATATATTCTGAACAGGAACTCCTTTTATTTTGGAGATTTTTTCTTTCAGATCGAGTTGAAGCGGATCAGGATACCTGTTGTAATTTTTCTTAGCCGGTGAGCCAAAACTATTTTCATTCGCGTCTAAAAATATTCCTTCTTTTCCTTTGAACTCATCACGCGCAGAAGAGTAGGGGACAAGATTTTTAATATTGGGGCGAAGTATGTTTTCTAAATTGAACATATTAACTAATTTTTTTCATTCTGATTTTTACTGCATTGCTGTGGGCTTGTAATCCTTCTGCTTCTGCCATTGTTGTTATTGTGTTAGAAAGATTTTTTAAGCCTGTTTCGCTTAGGTTCTGGAATGTGATTTTTTTAACAAAGCTATCCAATGATACCCCGCTGTATGCTTTGGCATAACCATTAGTTGGTAAAGTATGATTGGTACCTGATGCGTAATCACCTGCACTTTCACAGCTCCAGTTTCCTAAAAATACAGATCCTGCATTTGTCACTTTCTCTGCTATAGCCTCGTTATTTTCGCAAGCAAGAATCAAATGTTCCGGAGCATAAGTATTTATCAAGGCAATTCCTTCGTCGGTATTTTTTACAAGAATAGATTTGCTGTTTTTTAGAGCAGATTTTGCCAGTTCTTTACGGGGTAAATTATTTAATTGTATTTCCAGTTCTTTGTTGACGGAAGTGATTATATTTTCAGAAGCTGTCACCAATAAAACCTGCGAATCGCTTCCGTGTTCCGCTTGTGATAAAAGATCGGCAGCAACAAAAGAAGGATCACAACTTTCATCAGCAAATATTGCAACCTCCGATGGCCCTGCCGGCATATCAATGGCAATACCTTCCATATTTATTAATTGTTTTGCGCAAGTAACATATTGGTTGCCGGGTCCGAAAATTTTATAGACCTGCGGAATTACTTTTGTCCCATAAGCCATTGCACCAATAGCTTGTGCTCCTCCTGTTTTGTAAATTTTTGTAATGCCAATAAGTTTTGCGGTATACAAAATGGCTTCATGAATATTTCCGCTTTTGTCTGAAGGGGTACAAACAATTGTTTCTTTGCAGCCTGCAATTTTTGCTGGTATGCCAAGCATTAAGAGTGTGCTGAATAGTGGGGCCGTGCCTCCTGGAATATATAATCCTACTTTTTCAATGGCAACTGATTTTCTCCAGCATTTTACACCCGGGGTTGTCTCAATTATTTTTACTGGTTCTTTTTGTGACTCGTGAAATACAAGAATGTTTTTGTAAGCAGTTTGAATGGCTTTTTTTAATTGTGAATCTAAATTTTTCTCAGCTTCATTTATTTCTTTTTCACTAACAAGTAAACTTTTCAATTTTATTTTATCAAACTTCAACGCATAATTGAGTAATGCTTTGTCGCCTTTGGTATTTACTTCATTAAGTATTGTCCTTACTTTTTTGTTTAATGAGGCAGAATCAAGCTCCGGGCGTTTGCAAAGCTTGGCCCAGTTTTTTTGAGGAGGGTATTTAATTGTCTTCATCTCAGTTTATGCTATCATTTTTTCTATTGGCACAACTAAAATTCCCTGGGCTCCGTTTGCTTTTAAATTTTCTATAATGTCCCAAAAATCATTTTCATTCACAACGCTGTGTACAGAACTCCAGCCTTTCTCTGCCAATGGTACAATGGTTGGACTTTTCATGCCAGGTAATATTTTGCAAATGGTTTCCAATTTTTCATTGGGTGCATTCAATAAAATATATTTATTGTTCTTTGCTTTGCGAAGCGCGTTAATTCTGAATAATAGTTTTTCAACCAGTTTGTTTTGCTCTTCGCTTAAGTTTTTATTCGCAATAAGTAATGCTTCTGATTTTAAAATTACCTCGGTTTCTTTAAGGCCATTCATAAACAAAGTGCTTCCTGAACTTACCAAATCGCAAATGGCATCAGCTAATCCAATGCCTGGGGCAATTTCCACAGAGCCGCTGATCTCGTGTATCTCTGCAGTTATTTTTTCTTTCTTTAAAAATTTAGAAAGTATAACAGGATAACTCGTTGCAATTTTTTTGCCATCGAAATCTTTAATGCTATTATATTTTTTGTTTTTAGGAACAGCAATTGATAAACGGCATTTCCCAAACCCTAGTCGTTCAACGGTTTTTACATTTTTATTTTTTTCAAGCACTACATTTTCTCCAACAATACCAATATCAGCAACAGCATCTTCCACATATTGTGGGATATCATCATCGCGTAAAAAGAAGACTTCCAATGGAAAGTTTTGCGCATCCGCCTTTAGCTTATTTACTCCGTTATTAAATTCTATCCCGCACTCTTTAAGTATACGAATGGAATCTTCGTTTAGCCGTCCTGATTTCTGTATTGCAATTTTTAACTTTTTCATAACTTTCTATTAATATTATTAATACCTCACTTTTTTCAATCTCCCTCTCCGCGTTTATCCTGAGCTTTCGTCGAAGGAGAGAGGGCCGGGGAGAGGCCAAATAAAAAAGGCTCACCGTTTGGTAAGCCTTGAAAATATTTGTGTTAACACAAAACGATCACAGCCTACCCGTAGGGTAAGTATGATGATGCAAATGTGTTAATGATTGTTTCATAATTGCGGCAAATATACGAATATTAATTTATTTGTCAAGGTGTACAAAAAAATACGCTCTAACTTCTTGTACCCATTGAGAACCTCATGGTACGTGTTCCGCTCGTTGAGGCTCTCGAAACGAACACATGGTGTAAAATTTCGTACACCTTTTGTCAAAAGCTAGTTGGAAATAGGCGTAAACCTTGGTATTTCTTTGCCGCCAACTTCAATTTTCTCAATGAACATTTTCGAAGGCCGTATCCACAATTCACTTTTTTCGTTTTTGTATAATGTACGATACACTACCATTTCTTCCAGCGTTTCGCTGTGTAAAGCTGTGCCAAGTACTTCATATTCTTTGCCTTTGTAATGTCGGTATTTGCCTTTATTGATTGTCATGAGTTATGTTTCTTGTCAGTTCGAGCTAGTCGAGAACTACCTGCCTTGATCATTATTGGAGAAAAGGGTTGCTTTTTTTCTCAAACCCTATAGATGTTTTAGGTCCGTGACCAGAATAAACCGTGTAATCATCGGGTAATGTGAAAAGTTTTTCGCGGATGCTTTTTATAAGTGTATCAAAATCTCCTCCCGGAAGATCACTGCGCCCAATACTTCCCATAAAAAGGACGTCTCCGCCAATAATATTTTTATCTGCTTTGTCTACGAAGCAAAGGCTTCCCGGTGAATGACCCGGGGTAAATAAAATATCAAGCGTGGTGTTGCCAAATTTTATAACATCTCCTTCATTCAGAAATGTAGTGGGATCTGGTGAAGGTTCTACATAAAGTCCGTACATACGGGCTGTTTTTTCTACATTTTGAAGTAGAAACAGGTCTTTTTCGTTTATTTCAACCCCCAATTTGTACTTATCGGCAACATATTTATTTGCCGCAACATGGTCGATATGGCCGTGAGTATTAATAAGTTTAACGGGTTTCAGGTTATTATCGTCTATATAAGCGCTTAATTCATTCTTTTCTTTATCTCCAAAACAGCCCGGGTCAAAAATTACACATTCCTTTGTAGAATCATATACTATATAGGTATTTTCCTGGAAGGGACCGAAGGTAAAAGCTTTTATTGATGCCATAATAAAATAGGTTTCAAAACGTTCAAAGTTAGCAAGCATTTTTGATTTTTATTTATAAGTCTGTTTTTGTAAATTTATAGGCTTGCGCAATAATGAAACATATAATTTTGAAAGACATCAGTTTACATAAATCATATAAGCGTTTCCCCGCCTTATTTATTTTCTTTTTTGCTTCCGTTTTAACTGCATATGCTCAGTTTTACAGCGGTTCTCAAATGGAGTTTGGTAAAAATCGTGTCCAATACCAGCAGGTAAACTGGACCTATTATTCGTACGATAAATACGAGGTGTACTTTTATGAAGGCGGGCGTGATGTAGCAAACTATGTTTCTTTGCTTGCGAAAAAAAATATTCCTGATATCGAAAAATTCATTGACTTTCAATTGGAAGATAAATTGCAGTTCATTGTTTATAACAGGCAAAGCGATTTTCAGCAAAGTAACCTGGGCCTTGTATCAGAAGAACAATATAACGTGGGCGGTGTCACTAAAATAGTAGGCTCCAAAATAATGTTGTATTATGAAGGCGATCACCAAAAACTTGAACAGCAATTAAGGGCAGGTGTTGCGGAGGTATTGATCAATCAAATGCTTTATGGCGGTAATGTAAAAGATATGTTGAAAAATTCAACATTGCTTGCATTGCCCGACTGGTATGTTCAAGGGCTTGTATCTTATATTGCTAATGATTGGAGCGTTGATATTGACAATCGTGTAAGAGATGGAATACTCTCAGGAAGATACACAAAGTTTAACAGGTTAACAGGGCAGGACGCTGTGTTTGCGGGCCATTCCATATGGCACTATGTTGCCGAAACATATGGTGAGCAGGTTGTTTCCAATTTGTTATACATGACAAAGGTGAGCCGTAACATTGAAAGTGCGTTCTTGTTTGTACTTGGTGTTTCTGTAAAAAATATGTCATACGAGTGGTTGGATTCCTATATGAACAGGTATAGTTTGGATTCTTCCAAAACACTTCCTGTGCGTCCTGTTCCAATGAAAAAAATAAAAGCTTCAAGAGTTTATAGTCAGGCCAAATTGAGTCCAGATGGTAAAACACTAGCTTATGCTACCAATGAACTTGGGCAATACAAAGTTTGGCTGTATGATATGGCCGAGAATAAAACAAAACGCATAATGAAAGTGGGTCATAAGATAGATCGTATCACTGATTATTCATATCCATTGCTTGCATGGCACCCGAGTGGAAAAATTCTTTCCATGATCGTTGAGAAAAAAAGTGAAGTGAAGTTGATCAACTACAACATGGACGAGAAGAAAAAAGAGGAACGACCCATTATAAACTTTGTGAAAATCCTTGACTTCTCTTATTCGGACGATGGAAGAAAATTTGTAATGTCGGCCGTTCAAAAAGGGCAATCAGATATTTATGTGTTTGTGGCAGCTTCAAATGGTTATGAGCAAATTACCAATGATATTTATGATGATCTTCATCCTCGTTTTGTTTTTGGATCAACCAAGATCGCATTTAGTTCAAACAGGATAAATGATACAATACGAACTCTCGGTGATAAAAGCCTAAAGATCCTTCCATCGACAAAAGATATTTTCGTTTATGACTACGCAAAAAAATCTCAGATATTAAAACGGGTAACCAATACACCTTTGGTAGATGAGGATCAACCGTCGGAATACGATGCAATTAATATAAGTTATCTCTCACCGGTGAGCGGGATCAATAACAGGTATCTTGCAAATTTTGATAGTGTAATTAGTTACATAGATACTGCAGCGCATTACCGTGATGTAATTACTATTTCGGCGGCAACAAATTACTCACGTAATATTATTGAGCAGAATTTAAATGCGAAATCAAAAAAATATACCGAGGTGCTTTTCTATAATGGGAAATATCGCATGTATATGGGCGATATAGTTGACCCAACAGCAATGGCACCGGTTGAATTAAAGAACACTGCGTATGTACAATCGAAAATACTGGAACAAAAGAGGAAAGAGAAATTAGAGAAGGAAATGGCAGATACCTTAAGGAAGCTTCCTAAGGATGTTAAGGTGCTTGTTGTTGATGATAGTGCCCCGAAACGGGACAGCAGTTCTTCGATAGACATTACCAATTATGCTTTTGAAAACGATCCAAACACTAGACAGCCCATAAAGGTTGAAGTGCCGCAGGTTGTAAAAGCGGATTCATTACCACCCGACCCATTGGATAATTTTCAGTTGGGCCGTCAGAAAAATTATTATCTTAATTATTCAACCGATTATGTTGTGAGTCAGCTGGACAATACTTTTCTGAATCAAACATATCAGAAGTTTACCGGCGGCGGTAGTCCAATTTATTTGAACCCCGGCTTTACCGGTTTTTTCAAAATAGGATTAAGTGATCTTTTTGAAGATTATAAAATAACGGCAGGCGTTCGTTTGTCCGGAGATTTAAATAGCAATGAATATTTCATCAGCCACGAGAACAGGATCAAGAATTTAGATAAACAGATCGTGTTGCACCGTCAGGCATTGTTGAATGTAACAAGTTCAGCGTCATTAATAAAAGTTCATACTCATGATGCGAAGTATGTGCTCAAATGGCCTTTTAGTGAAGTTGCGAGTTTAAGAGGAACCTTGTCAATAAGAAATGACAGAACTGTTTTCATGGCAACAGATCTTGTAAACTTAAAGCGTCTTAATGAATATCAAACATGGGGTGGTGCAAAAGTGGAATATGTATTTGACAATACAATTAAGAAAGGGTTAAACTTATATAATGGTTTGCGTTTCAAAATATTTGGTGAATACTACAGGCAGGTTGATAAAGAAGAGACCGATATGTTTGTTGTTGGCGCCGACTTCAGGCACTACCAAAAAATACACCGCGATATTATTTGGGCAAACCGTGTAGCATTCAGTACATCATTCGGAAGGCAAAAGTTAGTTTATTATATGGGAGGTGTGGACAATTGGTTCTCTCCGAAATTTGATAACTCAATAAACGTCGCGACCGATCAGAATTACGCATATCAAACGCTTGCAACCAATATGCGTGGATTTTATCAGAACATTCGTAATGGAAATTCGTTTGCGGTTATCAATAGTGAACTCAGGGTTCCAATATTTAAATATTTAATGAACAAACCTATTAAGTCTGATTTTATTAGCAATTTCCAAATCATTGGATTTGGTGATATTGGAACTGCATGGACAGATAAAACTCCATATTCAGGAGACAATTCATTGAACAAAACAATTAAGGCATCTCCGGGTAATCCAATTACGATAACGATCTATAATCAAAAAGATCCTATTGTTGGCGGATATGGTTTTGGTTTTAGAAGTCGTCTCTGGGGGTACTTTGTGCGGATAGATTGGGCATGGGGTGTTGAGGACCGTGTTGTATTGCCGCCTGATAACGATCCATTGGATAAAGGCAAGCCTACCATGAGGTATTTGTCCTTTACACTCGATTTTTGATAAAGCCGTTAATTGTCCACTGACGACGGAGAGTGTACCATTACTCCCGATAGATATCGGGACCGACCGCGAAGCTGGTCGGAATCTCGTTAGCAAATTCTTGATAAAAAACAGTATTCTTTTAACTGATTTCTCCTCCTGCTTTATGCGATTCTTGAAAAAATCACATAGGTTTGTATATATTTTATAACCATGAATTCAACAACTATTATTTTATTGATCATTGGATTGGTTGCCGGCGCATTAAGCGGGTTGGTAGGGGTAGGAGGTGGTATTGTTATAGTACCATTTTTGGTTTATTTTTTAGGATTTAGTCAGCATACTGCGCAAGGCACAACCTTAGCAATGTTTTTATTACCCATTGGAATTTTGGGAGTCTATAATTATTATAAAGGAGGTTTTGTTGACATAAAAGTGGCGCTTATAATTGCCGTAACATTTGTGGCGGGAAGTTACTTTGGATCTAAACTCGCGATAAGCCTTGATCAGACAGTGGTGAGAAAAGTTTTTGGAATTATTATATTATTGGTGTCTTTGAAAATGATTTTTGGAAAATAGGCCTCACCCCAACCCTCTCCAGGGGAGAGGGAGAAAGTAAAAATATCTGTGAATAATTTGAAAGAGAAAATAAGAGAATTAGCAAAAACGAGTTGGCAGGAAATTGTTGACGTAAGAAGACATATACATGCTAATCCTGAATTATCTTTTGAGGAACACAATACCTCCGCTTTTATTGCAGGCAAACTAAAAGAGTTTGGAATTTCTTTTAAGCAGGGAATAGTGAAGACAGGTATTGTTGCGGAGATACACGGAAAAAATCCCTTGGCTAAAACAATTGCATTGCGTGCCGATATGGATGCGCTTCCTATACTCGAAGAAAATAAAACAGATTATGTTTCGCGTAATAAAGGGGTGATGCATGCATGCGGACATGATGTGCATACAGCTTCATTGTTGGGCGTTGCAAAAATATTATCACAATTAAAAAATGAATTTGAGGGGACAGTGCGGTTGATCTTTCAGCCCGGAGAAGAAAAACTTCCCGGCGGCGCATCGTTGATGATAAAAGAAGGGGTGCTCGAAAACCCCCGTCCTGCGGGTATTATAGGACAGCATGTTTTTCCGAGTATGGAAGGCGGTAAGGTTGGTTTCAGAAAAGGAATGTACATGGCATCCACAGATGAAATATATATTACAGTGAGAGGAAAAGGCGGACACGCGGCAATGCCTTCAACGTATAACAATCCCATCTATATTGCGTCGCAGGTATTGCTGGAATTGAAAAAGGAATTCATGGACGCTGATACCCGTCAAGTGCCTGATGTGCCCACGGTGCTGGCCTTTGGAAGGTTTATTGCGAATGGTGCTACAAATGTTATTCCTGATGAAGTGAAGATAGAAGGAACTTTCCGTACCATGAATGAAGGTTGGAGAAAAGAAGCGCACAAAAAAATGAAGGCCACAGCGCAAAAAGTAGCAAGTAATCTTGGTGGCAATTGTGAGTTTGCTATTATGGATGGTTATCCGTTTTTAATAAACAATGAAGCAATGACTGAAAAAGCAATTGCGCATGCAAAAGAATATTTAGGCGAAACTAATGTGGAGGAATTGGACCTGCGGATGACAGCTGAAGACTTTGCTTTTTACTCGCAGGTAGTGCCCGCTTGTTTTTACAGGTTAGGTACAGGTAATGTTTCTAAAGGAATTACTTCGGGTGTACATACTTCCACTTTTGATATTGATGAACGTGCTCTTGAAACCGGTATGGGGCTTATGGCCTGGCTGGCGGTGTGTGAGTTAGGTGGTAAATAAAGCTGAAGAATCTCCAATACGGCTAAGGAAAATATATTGGGAGAAGTTTTAACGACAAAATTTCCTGAATAAACAAGCTAGCAACAAATCGTAAAGACAAATGACACGTTGGGCAATTTTTATCTTTTTGATGATGATTCTCTGGTCGGCAATCTTGCGCGGACAGTCACCCGATACTGTTTTTGTTCGCTATGATCATTTACTACGGTTATGGCACTTACTGTGCTTGTGACTGTTGTTTCGGACTAACCTATCATTTTATAAAAGTAAAGTTCCCCGACTACTTAGATGTTAAAGCAGTGATGGTAAATGGTAACCGCAAATCAATTAAGGTGATTAAAAAATAACAGCGGACAGTTATGGGCTGACAGTTTACTCTTTCATTAAACACTTATTTTTAAAATTCAAAGATTGAAATTTTCTAAGATCTTAAAACGGGAATATGAGGTTGCATTCTCTGGGAATGCCCAGCCAATATGGTTGAGGATTTTGAAATATGTTGTATTGGGATGTTTTATTTATTTCTTTTGGCGCAGTACTTTGTTTTGGATTATTTTAACTGTTGTATTGATCTTGTGTTTGTTATTGCATTTTTGGTATAGGTATAAAGCAAAGAGGTGGACGAAAAGTTATGGAGGATGGGATTATGAAAAAATAGATCCATGATTGAAACCTGATTGCGAAGTTCAATAACAAGGTTTGACCCCGGCTGGGCAATGTCATTAAGTTAGTGTATAAATATTTAGAGATCAATAACATAGGATTG
>CAZQIC010000123.1:0-13821 GCA_964593555.1 uncultured Bacteroidia bacterium
ATTGACAAGCGAATAAGTCTATGGCTTTTTGCACAGCCGAAATAACTTAAACTACCATTTAGTTTCATCAAATCATTTATTGTTAAAAAAATTCCTCGTTCCATAATTATTTTTTTTAATTGGTTATTCCCGAAATTTCTAAAAAAAATTACAGAGAGTACACCATAAAAAGCCATTGGAATATCGAAATATCATTATTACTCATAAAACACCACAATAAAAAAATGAAAGTGAATTAACTCTTGCACTTTCGCTCAGCAAAAGAAAACATGAGCGAATTTCAAAAATATATTCAACTAAAATCAACGCAAGTCCTGATTCCCAATCAGTTAAATGTTGACACTATTTTTTTATTTTTCTTTTGTAACTTGTTGATTATCACTATACTTGCATTGTATTTAGCAGGTATTGAAAATGATGATTTTTTGTTCTTTGAACTGTTTAAAGCGTCCGAATTTTAATGAAATCCGGTGCTTCAAATATCAAACAAGCTAATGGCGAGAATAAAAAAACTCTCGCTGATAAAAGCACATTTGAAATTGAGCAATCAAAAAATGAACTAACAATTGGAAAATTAAAAACCTACAAAGGCTTTGAAAATTCAACGGAAGCAGAAGCAATACAACAAATTGAAATAATAAAAAAATTAGCAAAAATTCTGCATTGTATGTTTATGAACGAACAGCAAATGAATAATAATCAAAGCGAACAACTATGAAAACAGACCTTGAAATTTTTACTCCTTTTGCGAAAAAAAATAAATTTGCTGAACGTATTGAAGGTAGTAACTGCATTATATACACACGTGTTTCAACGAAGGAACAAGAGAAAGGATATAGCCTTGAAACGCAAAAAAGAGAAATAGAAAGTACTTGCGAAAAAAATAACTTTCCAATACTTGCATATTTCGGAGGCGTATTTGAAAGCGCACAAACCGATGAGCGTACTGAATTTAACCGTATGCTAAAATTTGCTCGGAGAAGTAAAGAAAAAGTTTCTTACATAATGGTATATAGCGTTGACCGTTTTTCTCGGTCGGGTGCAAATGCTATATACATAGCAAACGAATTGCGTAAAGAGAATATTAAAATATTTGCCGTAACGCAACCCTCTGATACATTTACAGCAACGGGGAAAATGCAGCAGAATATGCAATTTATTTTTTCTGAGTACGATAATGATTTGAGAAGAGAAAAATGTAAGGCGGGAATGAAAGAAATGCTTTTAAATGGTTACTGGTGTACAAAAGCTCCGCTGGGTTATACTCAAATAACTCGAAAGAAAAGAGAAAATATGACACTTGATGAAAGGCAAAAGATAACTGTTAATGAAACAGGGCATTTAATTCGTAAAGCATTTTATTGGAAAGCACACGACCGATTACCTAATGTGGAAATAATGCAGAAATTGAAAAATTTAGGTTTGGTACTTCGCAAACAACAACTGCCGGATATATTAGCTAATCCTTTTTATTGTGGCATATTAAGCCATAATCTTTTAAATGGAGAAGTACTTGAAGGCAAACATGAAAAATTAATCTCGAAGGAACTTTTCTTACAAGCCAATAATGTAAAAAGCCGGAATTATACATGGAAACAGAATACCGATTTTGCAGATGTGCCGTTAAAGAACTTTTTGAAGTGCGGAAGCTGTGGAAGTTCATTTGTCGGTTATATTGTAAAGAAAAAAGGTCTTTGGTATTACAAATGCAATAAATTAGGCTGTAAGTGCAATCGTAGCGCAAAAACTTTAAACCAATTATTTATAGATAAACTGCGGAACTATATTTTATTGGAAAAATATATTGAGCCTGCAAAAGAGGAGTTTATTAAGTGTTTTCATGAAAGCGCAAAAGAAAGCATAGACACCCTAAATGTATTAAAAGGGCGCTCAAAGGAAACTACGCAAAGAATAGATGCGCTTGAGGAGAGGTATGCAATTGGTGAAATAGACAAGGAATTATATCTTAAATTCATTAGTAAGTACCGAAAGGAAAAGTTAGATATAAGTACGGAAATGGATACGTTGAACTTTGAAAACTCGAACCTTGAAAAACGGGTTGAAAAATATTGTCAAATACTCGGAAATCTACCGCAGTTGTGGGCTTCTAATGGATACAAAGGTAAATTGGAATTGCAAGAATTAATGTTTCCTAAAGGAATTGTGTATGATAGAGAAATTAGCAACTATCGAACCACCGAAATTAATGAGGTAGCCTTCGCAATGACTGAAATAGCAAGGGATATAGAGGGAAATGAAAAAGGGGACTTAGGTAATTTTTACCAAAAGTCCCCTTCTGTACCCGGAATGGGACTCGAACCCATACGCTTGCGCACACGCCCCTCAAACGTGCTTGTCTACCAATTCCAACACCCGGGTAAATCAAGGGGTGCAAATATAAAGAATATTAGGAAATTACCCTTTAATCACTGTATTAAAGCAACGCAAATACACCCTTTTATAACAAATTATCTATATTTGAATTCCAATTTAAGAGTATGGCAAAAATATTAGTAACCGGAGGCGCCGGCTTCATAGGAAGTCACTTAGTAAAACGTTTAAGAGATGATGGTCATGATGTAACCGTTATCGATATTTTACTGAGAGGAAACAAACTGGAAAAAGATGTTCTTTCCAATATCAATTTTGTCAGCGGAGATATAAAGGATAAAGAACTCGTTGCTAAACATAGTAAAGGGTGCGAATCGGTCTATCATTTTGCAGCAGTTCTTGGTGTTGATGTTGTTGCTGACAATCCGGTGGAGACAATGGAAACTGAAATTATCGGGTTAAAAAACGTTGCTGATGCAGCACTTCTTCATAAAGTCGAAAAAGTAATTTATGCTTCAACAAGCGGTGTTTACGGTCACTCTGCAATTGAAAAATCAGTTACCGAGACAATACAGTTAGACCCCCGCACCAGTTACGCAATTGCTAAACGCTATAACGAAATATATCTTAAAGCATTGAATGAAGAAAAAGGGTTAACCTCTGTATCATTACGCTTTTTTAACGTTTACGGAAAAAGGCAGGACAACCGCATGGTGGTTCCTCGTTTTCTTGAACAAGCATTGAGAAATGAACCCATTACAGTTTACGGAGATGGAAATCAGACACGTGATTTCACCTATATTGATGATACTATCGAGGCTTGCATAAGACTATCCAACAAAATGAGTGGATCCGACATCTTTAATATTGCAAATGAAGATGAAATTACCATACAGCATTTGGCAGAGGCTGTTGTAAAAGTTACAGGATCAAAATCAAAGGTATCATACATCGAAGCGCCAAAGAAACGATACGATTATGAAGTAGAAAGACGTTACGGAAGTTCCGAAAAGCTTTTTGCCGCAACAGGATTCAAACCTAATACCGATCTTGAAGTAGGACTTAGAAATATTATGAATGATTATCACTAACTCTTTTTTCGATCTCCGTCACTAACTTCTTACCTATTGCGTCCCAGATCAGATCGCTTTTAACAAGTGATAATGAATAATTTTTCATTTCAATGAGACGAGCACTTTCCAGCGAAAGAGTTTTCAATATCGCATCCTCAATTCCCCGCGGATTACATTCCTCCAAAAGAAAACCATTCTTATTAGACACCAAACAATTTACCGCGCCAACATCAGTTGCGATTACAATAAGGCCTCTGCTCATTGCTTCAATGATCACATTTGGCATACCCTCAGAATAACTTGGGCAAACCAGGCAATCCATAGTATCCAATAATGATTTTATTTTCTCCGAATCGGTAATTGTGCCATGATAAAAAACAGATCCATGATTCACTTTTACTTTTTCAGGAATAGGCCCAACAAAATGAAATTCGAATTTGCTACCGATCAACAGATTTTTAATCGCAATCATTAACTCTTCAACGCCTTTTAATCTCTCATACCTTCCAATAAAAATAAATTTTCTTGTGATATTATTTACGAAAGTGGTTTCCTGCCTTAACCACTCTGCATCAATTCCGGTTGGTATCTCAATTATTTTATTTTCCGTTACCCCTATTCTCCTCGTTATATCCGTTATTTTTCCCCCATATGAAAAAACATAATCGGCATTTTGCAAATTATACATTACCGGTGGCCTCAACATCCATGCTTCTAGTTTTGATTTAAAATTTGGCAGCCGCTGAAACATATTCAATCCATGGAACTTAATTCCTATCGGAGGCAATTTCATCCCCTTCTTTTTTTCTTCCAACAACTTCCAACCGGCAAAACCCTTGACATAAATAAAATCTACATCTAAATTCTTTTTGAATACTTCAAAAATTCTTCTGGAATATTCATATGATTCGCGTAAGTAGTGTCCTGGCAACGTTCCTGTCTCAGGAAACTCGATCACAAAATGCCGAATAAATTTTTTCTCTTTTTCTGTAAAATATTCCAGTTTGTTTATATCGTGTTCTTTGATAGCCCAGGTATGATATAAATCCACATAAACACCGTTCCTCGCCAAGTATTTAACGATAAAGTAGGAATGCTTTTGCATCCCCCCTATTACATAAGGAAAAATACCATCAGTAATTAAAGCGACTTTCATTTATTAAAATACCAATAAGTGTGTCATCAAAGATATAAAGTTACCCATGCTACTTGCAAGTAAATTGTTATGTTTGCAAAGGCATCCTTGGCTATATAATGCTTTTATACGAACCTTTCTGTGAGAAAATCGTTTTTCATACTGATCCTCTTACTTGTAACCTCGAGATTTTTTTTTCTCGGAAGTGATTTGCCAAACAGGGGAATAAGCTGGTATACAATGGGAGATTCGTTCTATTACACCAGCAATGCCTTTGATCTCTATCACACAGGCGATTATCATCCTAAAGACATTCCGTTTAAAACAATACGAGAAAGCTTTGAATTGTTTCAAAAAGTAATAACCTATTTAAGTTTACTACTTTGGGGTAATACCCTATTTGGTTTTTTGTTTCCTACAGTTTTGCTGTCCTTAGTTGTTATTTATTTTACATGGAAATCGCTTACTATTGTTAATCCAAACTCCTCCCTTATTAATTACATAGCTTTATTATATCTCACAACAGATTTTTATTTTTTGTTATCCAGCAGAGTTCAAAGTCCGATAATTTACTCCATGTTTGGCATATCAGTTTACACTTACCTTCTTATAAAATTTTTACAAACGGAAAACGCAGACAATAAATTGCTCCCCTTCCTTATTGGGTTGATCAGCTTTGGATCAATTCTGTTCATTTACATCTATACTGTATTCGTATTCCTTGCAGTTTTTACAACTTTATTTATTGTTCTGTTTATACAACGCAAAAAATATATTCAGTTTTCTCTCTTTTTACTCGGAAGTATTTCATCGATCCTGATTTTCAACTTTTCTCTTTATTTTTTAGCAGACATGACCATCATTGATCTTTTTCACGGATTTATTGATCACGGAGGAAACGGCGTCATAAAAGGAGAATCTCTTACCGCAGCAAACGAATTATTGCACACAACCACTTTTAAAACTGTTTTATTTAGAATAGCTGAACCCTTGATTGCCATTTTAGATACTAACTTTTTCAGGTTCAACCTATCACTACTCCTGTTGTTCCTGATTTCAATTCCATTTATTATTAAAGATCTATTGAAAAAGAAAACAAATAATTATTTTATCCTCTTCTCAATAACTGTTTTATTCTTCTGTTATTTACAATGCACAACAGGCACTTATTTTTATCAAAGAAAACTTGCGATGCTTTTGCCTTTAATATTGTTAATAGTAAGTTCTGCTGCAGGGAAACTGGCACATAACAAACCCGCTATTGAGAGTAAATCAAAAAAAATGTTTTTAGCCCTTTATTTTTTATTTTCCCTTCTCACCGTTATTTATATTTTTTGGTTAACGACCTCTTCGTTTTATGGAAATTTCTCCAGCGATTTTCCCGGAGGGCCCAATACGTCTCCCATATTTAACTATATTAATTGGGGGATCTGCGTCCTGGTTTTTGCAATGAGCTCGTCATACATTTTTTTTCGCAAAAACCTGAATTTTATTTCCAAGGGAATTGCTCTTTTAATTATTGTACCGGGGATATTGCTTTCGTTAAAATATATTTATCTCGATCGAACTTATATATTCAAAAACAGCATGGTTGAGCTTAACAAAAAACTTGAAAATAAAAAAGTTGCCGGCGGCAATTTGTACCAGATCATGTTATATAATCATATTACACCCTTGCACGACGCTGCTATGTACATTAACAAACCGGAGATCTACGATTCTATTTTTCACTCCATTATTTTAAAGGGAGAGGCGCAGTATACTGTGAAGCTTTTTTACGGCAATAAAGAAAAAATTGTCGTCAATGATACGATCAAGAATAATAGCGATTATTTTATTGTCGCAGATGAAGTGTTAAAATTAAGTCCCTATGGACTTTATGCTTGTATTGGGTCGATACACTTGACCAAACCCGGTCATTAAAAATGTTTGTCTTTAATTATATAGTGTGGACGATTACGGGTTTCATCAAGTATTCGCCAGATATACTCTCCTATTATTCCCAGCATTAACATTATTAAACCTCCAATTACCAGGATCAATACCATGATTGGGGCCCAACCGGTAAAGGGAACTCTATTAACCAGGTAAGCATATATGATTACAATTGCATAAATAAATCCAAGCAAAGCGGTTATCATACCAATACCTGTCATTAACCTAATTGGTAAATATGTTGCATTTAAAAAAGCATTGATAGAATATGCAAGCATTTTACGCACACTGTTTTGTGATTTACCAATAGTACGTTTTAAGCGTGTATATGGTACATAACGCACGTCAAAGCCTAACCATAATATATTTCCTTGATAAAAGCGGCCCCGCTCTGTAAATTCATTTAAAGCATCCAACGGTTTTCTATCTAATAAAGTAACATCAAAACCGCCTTTCGGCATTTGAGGAAATGCATAACGCATTAAACGGTAAAACACAACAGATTTTAATTTTGCGGTCGCAGAATCTTCTCTATTTTCTCTCATTCCAATGACAACCTCGCCTCCCCTTTTCCATTCGTTGATCATATTTATATAATGCCCAGTTGGCTCCTGCATATCAGCCGAAATATTCATTGCGGCATCTCCTTTCGCATACTTCCAACCAGCCAGTATAGCCCCCATTTGACCAAAATTTCTGGAAAATGAAATTACTTTTACATTGTCATCAATTGCTTTTATCTCCAAGATCTCGGCATAGGACTTATCATCTGAACCATCATTCACAAAAATTATCTCATACTCTAACTCTCCTTTAAAATTATTTATAAACTCACTAACCAAAGATTTATGAAGAGGTTTTAATGAACCTTCATTCCGATAAACCGGCACGACAAAAGTTATACATTTCATAGTCGGGTGTGTTGAGAAAGTATATTCTTAATTTTTTTAACTACAATTTCACAGTCGTTTCGTCCATATCTATGATCAACAGGCAAGGGCAACATTCTTTTCGACAAATCACGTTCATAATTATAACCTTCACTATTCCTTTTAACAGCATCATTCCAAAACATGGGAATAAAAATTCCCGATTCATAAAATAAAGATCTATTAATTTCTCTTTCCGGCAAAAAAGGAAAAGAATGAGGTACATCATCTTTTCCCAACACTACCTTAAATACATTCACCGAATCTAGCCTTTCCTGAAAATAATTAAAATTCTCCCTTCTTATTTTTGCTACCTTCTTATAATCCAAGGAATTTAGTATTTCTTCAGAGAATACAGACATTTTTTTAAGCTCACAATTGATTCTGTCTTCATTTTTCTGAAAACTTATAAACGCATTAGCCTGATCACCCTGCAAACGTAAAAGTAAATGCTCAGCAGAAACGTTTTTGTTTTTTTCAAATACAGAATCACTTATTGGAGATGGGGAATATAAATAAGCGCCATCAGGTACACCAAAAAATTTCCTTGCAGAATTAAAACTGAAACAATCTTTATATCCTGTTTCATAAAAGGCCTGAGTATTATCGAGGATAAGCTTGTTTCCGTATCTGGCATACAATGTATCTACATTTTTTCCACAGCATCCATAATAGTCAACATAAATAAAATATTCATTTTCCTTTAAATCAATTGCTGCAACCGGCATTAACTTTTCATCTATCGCATAAAATTCGTAAGAAACATTATTCAACGTAACCGGCTCAATAAGAGAATCGCAACAATAAAAAGGCAAATAAAGTTTGGAAGGAGAAAGTTGCTGAAGAATATAATTTAGACAGGCTCTTCCACTTTGAAATGGGAATGCATCAGCATGAAATCCAATACCCATCGAAGATATCTCAGTAATTTCCAGTTCAAAAAAACCACCGATATATTTCATGAGTTATTTTTATTCGCAATAACTATATGACAAACGATCATTTTCTTTCCACAACAAATTCCCTCACTTGCTCCAACTTCGGAAAAGATGTTTCTTTATTATAAAAATACGCTAACCAGTGTAAATTTTTCAACGCTGAAACCTGCTGTGGGAATTCCTGGAAATCGTTCCAGGACAAATTAAGTTTTTGCAATTTACTCAGTTGCGCAAACGAAACCGGCAATTCCGAAAGATGATTTTGATATAAAGTAATTTGTTCTAAATTTCCGAGCTTACCAATATTTTCAGGAAGTCTTTTTAATTTGTTTTTATGAAGTCTTGTCGCAATAAGATTTTTTAAATTGCAAAAAGAATCCGGAAGATACTCAACATCATTTGCAACAAATGTAAAATACTTTAGCTCTGATAACTTACCAATGCTATCTGATAAAGAAGTTACTTTAGATACACCCCAACTCAGTGTGTTTAGTGATTTATAGTCGAAAACAAATTCAGGAATTTGAGGTATTTGGTTAAAATAAAAATTAAGTTCCTCCAGCTCGGTAAATGATGAATATTCAGGATGGAAAGCTTTAATCAAATTCTTATGAACCAGCAGATTTTTTAAGTTCTTAAATTTGGCCAAAAAAACAGGCAACTCTTTAAGTTGGTTTACACCCACATTTAAATACGTAAGATCTTCTATTTTCCCTACCCATTCCGGCACAATTCCAAGATCATTCGATGCTATATCTAAAAAATTTAACTTTGTTAAGTTTCCGAAATTATCTGGAATAGACTTTAACTTATTCCGTCTCAAGTTTAAATAACGTAAGTTGGTTAACTGAGATATCAATTGAAGAATTTCTTCTTTTTCTTTTACCGAATGGTGACGTACAAGGCCTTGAAAAAGATAATCAGGAGACGTAAGATTCAATTCCGTACACTGCCCGGTTTCTACTTCAATTTTATAATTGAAAGGTTTCCCGACTAATTTTTTCAGCTTAATAAGAATATCTATATCATTCATAGTTATGAAAGGGCTTTCTCAAGTTTATTTATCCAATTGTCAACCGCTACCAAATCAAGTTTGGGAAGAGAATCTATTGAAGTC
This sequence comes from uncultured Bacteroidia bacterium, assembly GCA_964593555.1. GTDB lineage: Bacteria > Bacteroidota > Bacteroidia > JAFLBG01 > JAFLBG01 > CAZQIC01. Next base: position 9,459 of record CAZQIC010000123.1, read on the forward strand.
ATTTCCAATAATTGTTTTGCCCCTAACCCTGAGATATAGTCACCAATAATCTTACCCGATCCAAATGTATAATCATCATAGCCATAATAATTGCCTATTTCACAAATTATATATAATTGAGATGAGAGATCGGATTTAATAGAAGTAAGAAAATTCTCCATATTATCTTGCAACTCCTGATCTCCATAAGTTGCAGTAATAATTAGTATCGTTTTAAAATTGTTTATCTCCGTTACATCAATAGTATCCGAAGAAATATTTCTTATTTCAATTTTAGAAGATAATTTCTCCTGCATTCTTTTAACTATCTGCATTGAAGAGCCATTTGGATTCGGAGCAGCAAAATAAACTAAAGCTTTCATTCTTTTTTCTTTTTACAAACAGCATAAATGGCACCCGATAAATCCGGAAATTCCATTCCAAGCTTATACAAGCCTTCCATTTGTTCCTTTTTTAATATTTCAGTATCTATTAATTTATCCATTTGAAAATCGGCTAAGGGCTTTAAAATAATTCCTCCTTGCGAGATAATATCAAAACCATTAGTTACAAGATCAGCGTTTAGTTTTACCCTGTCGTAAGCTCTGCAATGACCATGACTTATATCATTTGGGCTAAGGAGATAAAGATCCTTCAACATGCCCATCTGCAATGCCAGCTGTCTTGACAGTACTCGTGAATTAGGTACCGCAACGAACAAGAGACCATTTTCATTTAATAATGATTTTACCTTATTAAAAAAAAGCTGCAATTCTTCAATGTGTGTTATAATATATGTAGCGAATATATAATCGTATCGCTTTGATGTTTCAAAATTTTCAAATAATGAATGCGTATATATAGCATTTTTAATATTACGCTTTTTAGCTTCCTCTAAAAAACGTTCTGCTCCATCAACTACATCTAGTTCTTTAACACATTCAGATATCATTTTTGTCATCTGCCCATCAGAGCAGCCAAACTCAAGCGCATTCGATTCTTTATTTACTAAAAATGGCTTAAGTGTTTGAAAAGTATAGAATCTCATATAGTCATCGTACCGGGAAGCTTTCCGGTAAGTATCATAATGCTGATCCAACTTCTCGAGGGAACCCATTATTTATTTTTTTTACATATTGAGAACAAAGATCCGCACAAATCAGGATATTCAAATCCGAGTTTGAAAAGCCCTCGTAATTGCGGTTCCTGCAAAACTCCTGTTTGAATTAGCTTATCCATCTGGAAATCGGCGAGTATTTTTAGCATTATCCCCCCCTGTGCAATATTGTAAAAGCCCGAAGACTCAATATCACGATTTAAATTAACACGATCATATACTCTTCTGTGTCCAAACTTAAGATCATTTTCGGTAAGCTGCTTTAGGTCATTGTATAAACCCATGTGCATAGCAAGCTGACGTGAAAGCGCCCTGGAATTAGGAACAACAATATAAAAAACACCATCGGGCTTTAATACCCTGTTTACCATATCAAGAACCAATTTAGGTTCAAGAACATGTTCCATTATATATGAAGCAAAAACATAATCATATTTTACATCCGGTTGATATTCTTCAAATAACGAATGGAAATATTTTGTATTATTTATTTTCCTCTTTCTCGCTTCTTCTATAAAAGCAATAGAACCATCAACAACATCCAGTGTTTTAACTCTGGACGCGAGCATCTCGGTAAAATACCCATCCGAACATCCCAATTCAAGACCAACTCCTTCTTTATTTATGTAAGGATCAATGATTTCAAAAGCAAACTCCCGCATTACTTTTGTTTGAGGGTCATCATGCAAAGTATATTCGGAATAAATTTTGTTAAGGAATTCCTTTTCCTTTTCCAGTTTTTGGTTCAAGTCTGTATTTTGCATATTTTTTGTACTATTAAACTACTCTAAATTTATAAATAATATCTCTATTCATAACAATTCATAGCTTTCAAGCATCGGCCGTGTTTCCTCAATTGAATTGAACATCAATACATCTATTATTGACAGGTGAGGAACAAAAGGGTGATCATACTGTTTATATTCTTTTGTAACCGACTTAATAAACTTTAAATCCAATGCAGATTTTTTAAATTCATCCGCACTATACAAGTCTTTACCTCCCATTGGATTTATATACATCGAGGCATTTTCCTTTTTGCAAATATCGATCACACGGGTCTGCGCCTTCAATCCGGAATTTTCATATTGTACTGATGAAGGGATAATTTCAGTTTTAACATCCAGATAATTTAAAACCGTCTGCACACTTCTTTTTGCAAAATCGGAAACATACTGTGGCTTAGACATAACCAATTGTTCAATCAGCGGATAAATAAAATTGAAATTCTTTGCTTTTCTGTAGGAAGAATCTATAGTTTTTAAAAGTTTAATCGTCCAATCAGTTTTATAAGAAATTTCCGTTTTGTTGATCAGCTCAAACGAACTAACATTTACAACCGGTATAGAAAACAAATACGGGGCCTTATTAATTAAAATATTATTTCTATTTATCCAGCCCTGTTTAATAAAAGCCACATCATCATAAAAAACAAATTTTTCTACGGAATTTATCAAATGAAAATAACCAATGTACGGAAACACATAAGGCTGCATTATGGCTATTTTCACGCTTGTATTTTTAATATCAGAATTCTCTGGAAATTATAAATCTAATACCTTTGGCTCCTCAGCAGTATTCTGCATACAAAATCCATCTCTTCATTTGTCAAATCGTAATACAAAGGAAGGCACAATATCCGCATAGAAATTGAATCGGCCACTGGCGTTTTATATTGCTTAACATAAGCTAATGTTGAAAGTGTTGGATAGAAATACCGCCTCGTAAAAATTTTATTTTGTTCTAACTCATCTTTTGCCTTTAGCAAATCTTGTTCGGTATTAAACAATATAGGATAATATGAATAGTTAAACTCCGAATGCCTGGTGATTTTAATCTTTTTCACATCCAGACTTTCCAACATATTATTATAATATTCACTGCATTCTTTTCTCTTTTTCAGTATATCATCTATATATTTGAGATTACACAAACCCATTGCGGCATGGAATTCTGAATTTTTTCCATTGACCCCTATTCCATCAAATTTTTCATACCCTGCAAATCCAAAATTTCTTAACAAAGCCATCTTCTTTGTTAATTCAGGAGACTGGGTAATAACAGCTCCTCCTTCTATCGTATGGAACAACTTTGTTGCGTGAAAACTTGTAATACTTATATCACCATATGCAAACACTGATTTCTCTTTATATTTTGTTCCAAAACAGTGTGCCGCATCATATATTACTTTTAAATTGTTTTTTTTGGCGATTTGCTCAATCGCATCAATTTCACAGGGGTTCCCATATACATGAGTTGCCAATATAGCCACTGTATTTTTTGTGATTGCCGCTTCTATTAACTGGGGGTTAACATTATATGATTTCTCATCTATGTCAACAAAAACAGGAGAACAATTCTCCCAAACAATACTACTTGTTGTGGCAATAAAAGAAAATGGTGTTGTAATAATTTCCCCTTTTAGGTCAAGTGCTTTAATAGCAAATTGTAACGCAATTGTCCCATTTGAAACAAATAAAAGATGATTTAGGTTAAGGTACTCTTTAAGTTTAAGTTCAAGCTCATTTACCAGTGGGCCATCATTTGTTAACCAGTTACGGTTCCATATACCATCAATGTATTTATCATATTCATGCCGTGGGGGCAAAAACGGTTTAGATATGTTAATCATTAAAATTGTCTTAAATGAATTTCTAAATTACATAAAAAACGTCAGAATGAAAGATAAAAGATTAATTTTACAAGGGATAAAACTTTATTTTTTCGGGATTTAATTACCCATCCATATGTCCAAAATCAGAATTATTTACATTTCAATTTTTACAGTCATAATCATTCTTGGGTTATTGGGCGAACGAATTCCTCTTAACAATGGACTTGGTTTCGATGGTGCTACGAGATTTGCCCCCGCAGTAAGGAATTATAAAAGCCAGATTGTAAACAGGACCATTGATTCTTATTATATACAGCGCCTTGTTCCATCCATCGCTGTTGATGTAATATGCAAAATTCTGCAGCTGGACACATCTAATGATAAAAGCATTCTTAAAGGTTTTATTATTCTTGACATTATTTCGCTCGTGTTAAGCTTGTTCTTTTTCATCAGGCTAATGATTTTTTTTGAAATAAAACCTGCTTTGGAGCTAATAAGTTTTTTATTACTATTTTTTAATTTTTTGATCGCAAAAACAATTTTCACAAACCCTGTATTAACTGATACTTTGGCTCTATGTGAAGGTTTTGCGTTTACATATGGGAGGTTCTATTAATTGATTTTAACAAATGTAACCGTATTTTTTTTTAGAT
>CAZQIC010000124.1:0-13638 GCA_964593555.1 uncultured Bacteroidia bacterium
AGATACGATTTTATTAGATTGTTTTTAACATTCTATTTTTAGAACTCCCCTAAAGGAATTTTTTATGTTAGCAGTATCCGCCGCGAGCGCTGTCAAAACAATCGGAATAGTTCCATTTATTCCATTGTATTGTTGCCTTACTTCTGTATAGGTCGCAACAGCTACATTGGCAAGATAACTTGGGATCTCATGGTTCATCACCCATGTAGTTGTTCTGTTGCCCGAACCATCAGTAGTATCCTTTGTAAGTGTACCATTACAATAAGCTACTTTTCCGCCATTGGTAGTTATGTTGAACTTATAGGTTGATCGTTCAACAAAATTATCGAAGCAGGGAAACCATACTCTTCCATAGCAATGCGGGTCTGCAGCAAAACCAACGCCAAGGTTAAACGCGTACCCTCCGTTAAAATAAAAACCACCCCATAGTGCATCAGTCTTTGGAACACCATGATAATAAACCGTTGCAGTTGATGTGTCTCCAATATTATGTGTGGTGGGTAATGTAACGCGCAATAAAGTATCGTTATAATTATAGACTAATGTTGCTCCAGAAAATTTTATGGAGTCAATAGTCATTTTAAGCAAATCTAAATTCAAATACGAAACTCCATTCATTTTAGGAGTAAATTTTACTGCCGTGTTTCCTGAAATCACTTTTGTTGTAAAATCAGTAATATTGAGATTGATGGTGTAGTTTAAAATGTCAACGGTATCGCTGCGGCTGTTATTGGCCTGTAGGTTTGGGATTCCGGAATTGCCTTTTTTAAATTGGCCGAATGAGCTTATTGTAAAAGTAAGACATAACCCAATAAATAGTACATGAATCTTCATTCTGCTTCGATTTATACTATTAAATATACTGAAAAATCAGGAAATATCCTTAGGCATTATGGGAATGTAAGCTTACTTTATCGCAAATTTTTGCAATATTTCCTTCGCGGCATCCTTGTGTATAGTAAAGGTCATCATTTTTAATTTCACAAAATCTTCGTGGTAATAATAATATCCAGGGCTGTTTTGATTGTTGTGTCCACCGCTGCCGGAATCTTTTATTAAAAACCATGCGCCATTTGGTTTTTCGAGATACCCAACCAAGTGTAATGCATGATCATCGGTTGTAGTATGATTGCTGAAACGGAATTGCCTTGCATATTCATCAATGTATGCGGATGGAATATCAAATGATGGAACCATTGCCACTCCTAATTGAGAATTAATTCCACTTTCTGAAACATCTCCGCCAATAGACATAGTGTATCCATTTTTTATAGCATTTTTTATCACCACCATAAAATCGTTAAGTGGTACGTTATAATAATCTGCCGAATGCCACCAATTATCATCAGCAACATATTCTGCTTTTGTCCAATATGGTTTTTCCACCAACGACATAAAATCAACATAATCATCTGGGTTTAACTTTGTAACATTTTTCATATACTCAATTGGTGTCATTTTTTTTCCACTTACGGTAACAGAAACTGGCGGTTCGCCAATATAAAAGTTAAGGATAGATTTAATAGTTGATAGAACTGTTTCTTCATTCCAGGCATTATTAGATTTAACCGTTTGAAGATAATTGTTCATTTCATCATACATTTTGCTATGATCATGAAATTTTTGTCCTGGCTTCAATCCATTAAATGAATTTAAAGGTACAGTTCCATATTTTTTCATCATCAGCTGAACAGCATTTGTTTCTGAGCCTTCGCCAAATACAGATTTACCTCTTTTATTTACAAATTCTCTTGCCTTCTCAACATATTGCCAATACACAGTAAATAATTCGGACAAACGAATTTCCTGCTTTGTTAAACGATAAATTTCTGATTCGTAAAAGGAGGTAGTGGAAAAGCACCAGCATGTTCCTGTTTCGCCTTGTGATACAGCATCGCCTGCCCAAACGGTTTTAAACTCTTTTGCAGATTTAGGAATATCAATTCCTGTAAAATCCATCTTAAAGGATTTAGGCGTTTCCTTTTTTTGGGTAAAAAAAGCGGTGTTGGTTTTTTTTATTTCTTCGTAAAAAGGATTGGCGGGCGTTTCAAATTTTCCTTTATCGTTACGCTCATTTTGAGAAATTATAACGCCGGAAAATAAATACAAGCCAAGACAAAAAAGGATATTCGATTTCATAAATAAATTTTTGGGAACATGAAAGTACGAAAAAAAATAGGGATTCTTGATATTTGATTTTGTTCGGGTGTACGCCAAATTGCACTATACTGTTTTGCCCCTACGGGGCAATATGGAGTAGGAGGAACTCTTTTTACCCATATTATGCTCCTATCGGAGCAGATATCCCGTTAGGGATTTAATAATGGTAGAAAAAATAAATATCATTTCGGATAAAGTTCCGTAGGAACGAAACAGCTATTGATTGTGCAATTTGTAGTTCATCTTTTAGTTCTCGACTTCGCTCGAACTGACATCGAATACAAAGGGTTTTGCGATGGAATCGGTAATGTTCAAGCCGAATAACTGGTCATTATAAAAGTCTTGTTCGGGGAGAAAATAGATCGCACAGCCATTCTTTAAATGAGCATCAATTCGGGGTTTGTCAATATACACCTCAAATTTAACCAACGGATTCTTTTCCCTTTCGAGCAGTTCGGTCGCAATTTCGTTATGCCACCAGCCGGCTATAATTACTGTTTTTTTTTCTATGTTTTTTGTTGCGTTAATTATTTGCTCAGCGTATTTTATTTTTAATTTTCTCTTTGAAAGGTCGGAAAAAACAGGACCTGTAAAGGGATCAATAAAAATTTCCTGGCCCGAAACGGAAAATTTAATTGCGAAGTCGCTGCTTTCTGCACCTCTTGCACCATCTGTTAAATTGATGCTGAAAATAAATGAAGAAAGAATAAAGCAAACACAACAAGCGATAAATTGCTTTTTGTTTAAGAGGGCTGAAGAAATAATGATTACAAACGGAATCATAGGAATAACGTAAGCCGATTTTTGCGGTAGTCTGAAATAAGAAATAGTATACAAAGCAAAAATGATAAGCCATGCTACAAAATGTACATGAGGTATAGAAGTGTTGTTGATTTTTTCTTTTCTAAGGAGTATGAAAATTGTAACTGCTGCTATAGTCAATACACCGATCAATCCCCATGCACCAATGCTATATTTGTAAAGCACTTTTGTTAATGGTGGGTAAGCAAACTGATCGTAGTACATGAAAAATTCTGTTCCGTACACCATATACACGGGGATAAAAAAGATAATTCCGATTAAACCGGAAGTAAAGGATAACATAAACGATTTTCTAAATAAATCTTTTTTCTCATTTGCCTGCCAAAGAATAATAAAATAGGGCAGGAGCATGGCTCCCGAAGTAATTCTACAGGCGATTGCGCATCCCAGAAAAAGTCCACACAAAATAATTTTGTCCTTCAGAAGATAATAATAACTCATGAGCACTAATGCGGAAGTCCACATATAATCAATAGTATAAGTACTGCTGATGTATACGACAGGAATAAATGCGAAGGTGAGTGCGCCGAGCAAAGACTGTTGTGTTTTGTAATATTCCAGTATACGATACAAATAAATAAAAGCTATAACGCTAAATAAAGCGCTAAGCAAATTAAATCCGAAGGGTCCTATTCCCCATAACAAAGAATAAATAATTTCCTGGAATGGATGTCCGGGAAACCTCGATACCTCTAATATTCCTGTTGCTTTTGTATTATACGCCGCAAGCGCTATTCCCCAGGAGTCTTCTTCAACGCCGTATCCTGAAAACAGAAATGGGAGCCTTGATAAAAAGACCACAAGACATAGTAGAAATAAATAGATATTTTTTTTATCTGCTTGCATTAGTCGTTTGCTTCTAATGACCACTCAATTGTTAAAGCCATTTCTGATAAACCTTTTTTACTTCTTTATGGCTAACAGTTTGACCTTTGTTTATTTGAGACAGTCCTCTCTTTATTGATTCTACTTTTTCTGAATCATTTTGGGTTTCAATATTCTTGGATAGTAGTGTATGTATTGCATTAAGAGTTTTACTATCGTTGATCTTATCAATCAATGAGTGGAGGCTATATTTTAATTCAGTAGTGCTCATGGCTGATGGTTTATGTATATACAAATGTACCCCAAAACGACAAAATAAAAAGAGCAAAATAATTTGGGTGTACGACATTTTGCATCATTTGTTCGTTTCGACCCTTCGAGAAATCCTCAGGGCTCAACGAACGGAATCCGTACCCTGAGGTTCTCGAAGGGTACGAGAATAAAGTGCAATTTGTCGTACACCCGATATTTTTCAATGTACTTATAATGCATCGTAACAAAAGCAAAAGCTACCCAACTTCTTCATCTGTTGCGAAAATGCGCGCTTTATTAGGCATGTAGTTTGTGTTGAGTTTAGTTCACCAAAGCCTTAAATGGTATGATAAAAAACAAGTACGACACCTCGGTGGTGTTTCTTTATGCGGTTGGCAAAGAAAATCTATTGCCTGCGGAATTCAGGAAGCAAATTCCTTATTCAACTATTTCAAGTTGGAGAAAAGCGGATTATAGTAGATACATGGGGCATGAGTTCCGGTATTTTTTTGATGATGCCTTTGATAAGGCTGAATTAAGCTATCGATACAAAACGATGAGCAACACAATTTTTGGATTAAAACGAATGTGGGTAATGTTAGGTCCTATATTAACGAATGTGGTAAAAAGCGCAGGCAATGAAAAGGCAACGCAAAAAAATGTTATCAAAGCCATTCAATGCCTGGCGAAACACATTGGTGTTGATGCGGCTTTAAGACTGTTGGGAATATCACGAATACTATATAACCAGTGGTTGCTCGAAGATAGTTATACCTGCAGTGGCTCATTCACGGCGCTATGTACAAAACGATATCCCCGACAAATGCAGGTAAAAGAAGTGCGTAAAATTAAAAGAATGCTCACTTCCCAAAAGTACAGTCATTGGCCTGTGGCATCTATTGCAGGTTTTGCTACACGAGAAGGAAGCCTTGTAGCATGCTTAACCTCGTGGTATAAATTTGCGAAGATATTTGGAATACGAAGAAAGATGTTTAAAAAAAGCAAAAAAAAAGTAGGATTAAATGCGGATTACCCCAACGAATACCTTCATGTGGACACAACCTATTTGCCGCTTTCCGACGGAAAAAAAATATGCATTGCATTTGTGATGGATAATTATTCTAAAATGATCCTGGGATACCATGTTTCAAGAAGGGGTAATTTTTATGTTGTAAAACAAGCTATTAAAAAAGCGTTGAATGTAATAATGCAACACCCCAATCAGGAACATAGTTTTTTAGTTACGGACGGAGGAAAAGAAAACCACAACCAATACATTGATGCATTCATTTCGAAACTCACAAAACACCGCATTACTAAAATACGTGCGCTTAAAGACATACGTTGGTCCAATTCTCCGGTTGAAGCAATACACCGCACGTTAAAGGGATGGTATCTGAAGCCAAACCAGTTTTCAAGTATAGCTACTGTTGATAAACATTTGCAATGGGCTGTTATGGATTATAATGTTTTAAGGCCGCATTACAAACATCGCCCAAGAACTCCGCAGGAAGTTTATTTTAATACACCTCTTGGATTTGATTTAAAAGAACGTGTAAAAAAAGCCATGAAAAAAAGAGTGAAAAATAATAAATGCCACGGTTGCCGAGAATGTGAAGGTGCATGCAAAGCATTAAAAAAAGTTTCAAAAAAATCTTAACAGTGGGGATGAATAAAGCCAAGAGTGAACAAACCTACGATACATCGTAGGTTTGCTTGTGGAAAAACCGGAAATGCGTATATTAACTGAAAATTGATGGTTCAAGTCCCGACGGGTGTCCAGTAATGAGTTGCACCTGTAATCATTACAGGAATGATTCCGGCTACCTTGCATTGCCTTACAGCTTCTTTGGCTTCTTCACGCGGAGGGTCAATCATTCCGGCAAAACCTATAAGTGTTAATGATGATTCTATTTCTTCCGCATTTAATTTTTCCGGCAAAGAAGGAAGCATCTTAATTGCATATCCCAACACGCGGTAACCTCCATAACAATAGCATACTCTACCTCGTTGTTTTTCGCTTTTTTTCTCATCAGATAACGCTTGTATTTACTCTAGTATTTTAAACGCTTCTTTAAAGTTTTTTGAGAAAAGCAACAATTCAATTGAGCGTATTCGTAAATCGATGTGGTCACCTTCTTCTTTTTCAGCAAGAGCAAGGGCTGCCGCAATTTTAATATAGGATATTGCCTTGTCAATATCCTTATTTCCGAATACAGATGATAATTCTGTTAATATGTCTATCTTCTCCTTGTAATCAACAGCCTTTTCAAACTTTGCTTCTAGGTTTTTTATTTTGTCGTCCATATAGATTAATCTTTTACCACAGCCCCCTTATTATAAACCTGAGTTCGATATTTAAGCGATGGTGACTTAATAAATTTTCCTAATCCTAACCTTTCCCATTTTTCGTCCACCTTTTTTATTGTCTCTTCGTCAGTACAAAGAATGTTTGGCCAGTCGCGTTGAAAATTATCATGTTCTTTTGTTTTGCGTGTCCCATCAAAACCTATGTGTGAAATATCGCCATCACCTGTTGCTTCAACAACATAACTGTCTCTTTTTGCATCCAGGTTATTTGCGAAACGCCAAACAACATCCGCAATATCTGTGGCATCAACAGTATCTTCAACGTAAATGACAATTTTTACATTTGAAAAAGCAGGTAACGAAAACAACTTTTGATTCAATTCCCTGATATGATTTTTGCGATTTTTCTTCACAGAGATAAAAACCATCGAAATATTTTTCTGCAACAGATCATCGTAGATTCCAACAATCTCTTGGAATTCTTTTTTTATTTTTTCCTTCTCCAGCCCTGAACTTTGAACTTTGAACTTTGAACTTTGAACTTTCTCACCTCTTATCTCTTCAATCAACTTAACGGTAGCATCAACACACATCTTCCCTCCAAAAGCAAATTTAGAACAAGAGTGATCCAACACATCCATTGGTCCCTGGCTAAAATAAATATCATTCTGTGGATCCACATTGTTGCTGATTGCCTGAGCTACCTCAACATAATTCTTAATGTTTACTTTCTCATCTACTACAACTAATATTTTATTGAACATCATTTGTCCTGCACCCCACATGGCATTCATTACTTTTTGTGCGTGACCCGGGTATTCCTTTTTTATTTTAACAATGGTCAGGTTATGAAATACTCCTTCAATTGGCAATTCCATATCAATGATCTCAGGGATTAAAGTCATTTTTATAGGCGCTAAAAAAATTCGCTCTGTAGCTTTTCCTATCCATGCATCTTCCTGCGGTGGTATTCCAACAATGGTAGAAGGATAGACCGCATTTTTTTTATGTGTGATGCAGGTAATATGAAATTTCGGATAATAATCTGCCAATGAATAATAACCGGTATGGTCGCCAAATGGTCCTTCTAAAATGTTTTCTTCCTCCGGATCAACATAGCCTTCAATAATTATATCCGCATCGGCCGGCACATGAATGTCTTGTGTAAGACATTTCACCAACTCTACTTTTTTCTTTCTTAAAAATCCGGCCAGCATGTACTCATCTACATTAGGCGGCAGCGGAGCCGTTGCAGCATAGGTATAAACCGGATCGCCACCAAGCGCAACTGCAATCGGCATTTTTTTTCCGAGTTTTTTATATTCATTAAAATGACCTGCAGAAACTTTATGCTTGTGCCAATGCATACCGGTGAGCTTAGGCCCAAACACCTGCATACGATACATACCAACATTACGAATTCCGTTATTGGGTTCAATCGTATGAATAACAGGAAGTGTAATGAACGGACCGCCATCTTCCGGCCAGCACTTCATTACAGGAAATTTTGTAATGTCAGGATCACTCATAATTACTTCCTGGCATTCTCCTTTTCCACTTACGACCTTCGGCATCCATGAAGCGATCTCACTCAACGCAGGAAGCATTTTTATTTTATCTAAAATGTTTTCTTTAGGAGAAGAAAGCTGCTTGAATAATTTTTCTATTTGTCCACTTATGTCATCGAGTTCTTTTACACCTAATGCCAAACACATTCTTTTATATGATCCCATTGAATTGATCAACAAAGGAAACGGTGTTCCTGTATTCTCAAAAAGTAATGCTTTGTTATTATTTGATTTTGAAATACGGTCAACAACTTCGGTAATTTCTAAATGCGGATCAACGAATTCTTTGATCCTTACAAGCTCTCCCTCACGTTCAAGAGTATCGATAAAATGCTGGAGATTTTTATAGGCCATACTTTAGTTCTAAGTTTAAAGTTTAACAGTTGCCAAGAGTAACAAATAAAAAAAGGACGGAAATGCTCCGTCCTTCAAGATATAAATAAAATCAAAATTTTACGCAGTTACAGCACCAATTTTTTTCTTGATACCGTCAGTGGTCATTGATCCCGGACGCTCCAGAGGATGACCTAAAGCCCTGTCCCAGATAAGTGATGCCAATACCCCTAAAGATCTTGATACGCCAAAAAGAACAGTATAAAAATCAAATTCGGTAATGCCATAGTGCATTAATAAAGCTCCCGAATGTGCATCAACATTTGGCCATGGATTTTTAATTTTACCTGTGCCCGCTAAAATATTAGGAGCTACTTCATAGATCATTTGTACAATTTCACAAAGATCATTGCTCTTACCTTCCGCTTTGATATAATTTTTATAAAATTCCTGTTGAGCTATAAAGCGAGGATCCGTTTTTCTGAGTACAGCGTGGCCGTATCCCGGAACAACTTTACCTTCCGACAGGGTTTTTTTAATAAACTCTTCAATCTGTTGTTTTGTTGGCAAACCCCCTCCTAATTCTTCACGCATATGCATGATCCATATTATCACTTCCTGATTTGCCAATCCATGCAACGGCCCCGCAAGTCCGTTCATACCTGATGCAAAAGCCAAATAAGGATCACTTAATGCGGAACCTACCAAATGCGTAGTGTGTGCAGAAACGTTTCCACCTTCATGATCAGCATGGATGGTCATATACATGCGCATCAATCTTTTTACATTAAAATCTTCATAACCCATCATGTGTGCCAGGTTACTTGCCCAATCTAGTTTTGGATCCGGCTCAATATGCTCATTGTTCTTATATTTTTTACGATAGATATAAGCAGCGACTCTTGGTAAACGCGCAATAAGATTCATTGAATCTTCATATGCATAATCCCAATATTCTTTTTTGCTCATTCCTTTTCTGTAAGCAGCAGCAAATACACTTTCTGTTTGCATAGCCATAATGCCAATACTAAACATAGTCATGGGATGCGTTGATGAAGGCAGCTTATCAAGAATATCAAAAATATGTTTAGGCACAATTGATCTGCGCGCCCAATTATTACTTACGTTAGTAACATCTTCCTGTGTTGGCATTTCGCCAACCAGCATCAGGTAAAATATTCCTTCCGGAAGCGGCTCTGTACCGCCAACTGCTTTCGGTAATTGTTTTCTTAATTCGGGAATTGTATATCCGCGAAAACGAATTCCTTCTTCGGCATCAAGTTTAGATGTTTCAGTAACAAGGCCAACAATACCTTTCATACCCTGGTAAACCTGGGCAACGGTATACTCGCCTAATTTTTTATCGCCATGTTCTTTGATCAGTGCTTTTACTTCAGCTGCCATGGGAACAGCTTTTTCTACAAATTTTTCTTTGAGTGCGTCCATAATTATAGTATCAAAAAAGATCGAATACCTCTATAAAAATAGCTTTGTTCAAGCTATTTTCAAAGTGAAGTGCTAAATATATTTAAAGGCCTTCCCTAAATACACCCCAGCATCTTCTAACTGAGCCTCAATCCTAAGTAATTGGTTGTATTTAGCGATCCTATCTGAACGGGAAGCGGATCCGGTCTTTATTTGCCCTGTATTGAGTGCTACTGCAAGGTCGGCAATGGTTGTATCCTCTGTTTCGCCTGATCTGTGGCTCATTACAGAGGTATATGAATTTCTATGTGCCATATCAACTGCATCAATTGTTTCCGAAAGCGTTCCGATCTGATTCACCTTTACTAGTATCGAATTCGCAACTCCTTTATCGATCCCTTGCGCCAAACGTTCTACATTGGTAACAAACAGGTCATCGCCCACCAACTGCACTTCATTACCCAATTTATCGGTAAGTAGCTTCCATCCTGTCCAGTCATCCTCTGCAAGACCGTCTTCAATGGAAACTATAGGATATTTTTTTGCCCAGTCCGCCCAAAAATCTACCATTTGAGACGATGTCAATTTATCCCCAGTTGATTTATGTAAATGATATATCTTTTCCTTTGAATTATAAAACTCTGACGCCGCTGCATCCATTGCTATATATATGTCTTCGCCCGGTTTATATTTTGCCGATTCGATGGCTTTCAGGATAACTTTGATCGCCTCCTCATTAGATTTAAGGTTGGGTGCAAAACCACCTTCATCACCAACATTGGTAGAGTACCCTTTATCCTTCAATACCTTTTTAAGATGGTGAAACACTTCCGTTCCCATTTGCATGGCTTCGGTAAAAGTTTCGGCACCAATAGGCATGATCATAAATTCCTGGAAATCGATGCTGTTATCCGCGTGTGAACCACCATTGATGATATTCATCATTGGGATAGGAAGCGTTTTAGCATTCACCCCTCCTATATAACGATACAACGTTGTTCCGGCCTCTTGCGCCGCTGCTTTAGCTGCCGCCAATGAAACACCAAGAATAGCATTGGCCCCAAGATTCTCTTTATTCTTGCTTCCATCCAATGCGATCATTTTTTTATCTATCCCGCCCTGATCGAACACAAACATTCCATTGAGTTCTTCTTTTATCACTGTGTTCACATTATTCACAGCTTTGGCAACACCTTTACCCATATATTTTGCTTTGTCCCCATCACGAAGTTCAACAGCCTCATGTTTTCCGGTTGAAGCACCGGAAGGGACTGCCGCACGACCAAGCACTCCCGCATCGGTTACAACATCTACTTCTATTGTTGGGTTCCCTCTTGAATCGAATATTTGACGGGCGACAATATTGGCAATAAAAGTCATATGAAATAGTATTTAGTTAAAACGATTTGTTGGTCAAAATTAGAAATAAAATTCGTTTCGGGCTTACAAATTTGTAAGTTAGGGTATGATATATATAATTGATTTTGGCAGCAGCAAGGTGCCTGAGATAGCAAGGGAGATAAGGGAATTGGAGTATAAGGCCACAATCTGTAAATGGAACGATAATATTGATCTTACAAATGTTAAGGGAGTTGTCTTGAGCGGTGCACCTATATTACTTACCAAAACAGATCCTGCCATATACCTGGAAAAATTTTCTTTTTTAAAAACTACAACCATTCCAATTCTTGGAATATGTTTTGGACATCAATTGGTCGGCATGTTATTCGGCGCGAAAGTTTATTTAGGTGAAGAGAACAGGGAGCAAAAAGAAATTTCACTTATTAATGAGAGTATCTTATTTAATGAATTAGACAACCCGTGCATATTTAAAGAAGATCATACCGAGGGAATTGAACTTCCTGAAAATTTCATTTGTCTTGCCCAATCGGATGACTATCCAGTGGAAGCCATGGAACACGAGTCAAAAAAAATATATGGTGTTCAGTTTCATCCGGAAGTTTCTGGAGAAAACGGGAAACGATTGCTGAAAAATTTTCTTAACAATATCTAATCGGGCAAATTTATTTTTCCATATTCTTTCAATGCCCTTTCTTTCACGATGTCTTTCATTGGCCTTTTTTGAATTTTACTTTCCAGCCAGGATAGAACATCTAAGATCACTGACATTTTTTTTATTTCCTTATCGCTATTTATTAAGCCGTTTGTTTCTTCATATACACTTTTTAAAGCTGTCTTATACTCATTTGGAGTAAATGTTTTTTTCACATCCTTTTCAATGAAATCTACTACAAAACTTAAATAATTTTTGCTGCTCTTACTTTTTTCATTAATAATTTTTAACTGAGACTTCAATACAGCATGATTGCCTAATTCGAAATGCGTTAAAAGACTCAACACTCTGGCTGAATAGATTGTTACCACCTCCGACAGGAGGTTTTGAAAAATAATTTTATTTAAACACCTGAGCGCCTCTTTATAATTTAATGTTATAAAGTAACAATATGCCATTTCATAATATAAACGCACCTCATAGCTGGGAGAAATTTTATATTTGACAATATTCGCTTTTACATTCTCACACTTTTCCAGTGAACGTTTATATTCACCAATACGGGTATAAAAAGTCAAGTATAAAAAATTAGAAAACTCGAATATTCTTCCTTGTAAATAATTTGATTTTTTTATAACCGGCTCCTCCGCATAAGTAAAAAAGTCCTTCATGGTGATAAACATTTCCTCAAACCTATATAATTCGGCCTGAGTAACGAATAAATTATAAATTGAATCTAAATAGCCTTCGGGATCAAGCTTGATCATTTGCTTTTTTTCTTGAAAAAGCCGAATAATTCTCATCGCATAACTATAGCTTTTAGGTAAATTACCCAACACGAAATAAGAACCGCCAAGAATAGTATTGTAATTTAATTTTGCCTTAGTAGAGAAGGCCACTTTTTCGTTTTTCAAATATGGACCTTCAAGAAAATTTTTTAATTCTCCTAAATCATCCTTTGATTTCGACTCATTTATTTTACCCCATAAAACAATCACCTGCTGCATCAGGTACTCATATTGAATATTATTGTTAAGCATATGCAAAGCGTTTTGCTGCTCCTTCAATAATTCTAATCCATCAAAAGGAATACCGTGATACCTGGAAGGAATTTTCCTTTGCAGACTGATCAACGCATGCAACTGTAAAAAAATCTCGAACTCATGAGCCTGTTTTTTAAGGCTTCTTATCATTTTATCTGCTTCCTTATAATGTTGTTTTTCAATCAATAGCTCAACACACCTAGCTAAATGAGAAATTTCTGTCGGCTTTGACCATTTTAAGTTGTAATTATATTGGCTGTGAAGAACCAATTCGAACAAATAGTTTTTATGACGTGAAAGATTGTGTGTGTAATTTTTATCATTCATTTCTTCTACCACCTTCAGCTCATCATATGCTTCCTGCTGCTCAATAATATCAAACAGTTGAACCGCATTATTCTTTGCAGAGTCGGAAAATGCTCCGGCAATTTTTTTAAAATAGGCTTTTTCGGTGCCGTTCAGTGAACGGATTAATTTAAAAAGAGAGTCGGACTTAGACATTTTGAATTGTAAATTATTTAATAAATCGTATATCAAAATTAAACAAAATAGTTAAAATATATAATTGTAGATTGTAATTTTTTTTAACAGATATTGAAAAAATAATGGCCAGTGTAAATTTGATTTTATATCTGTTCTTTAATAAAAACATTTTAAGAAATCCACTTCAGCGAATGCAGGTATCGCATAAAGATTAAAATAGCACATACTTGCTTTTTCTAACGAAGCCTCCCAAAGGGAGG
Organism: uncultured Bacteroidia bacterium; assembly: GCA_964593555.1. Classification (GTDB taxonomy): domain Bacteria; phylum Bacteroidota; class Bacteroidia; order JAFLBG01; family JAFLBG01; genus CAZQIC01. The sequence continues at coordinate 13,496 of CAZQIC010000124.1, forward strand.
CTTTCTGTTTATACCATCTTTTTACCGTTTCCTTTTCATCGCCTTTTATTACTTGTAAAACGTAAAATAAATTTAAATATCACATATAATAATAGAGTTTATACCGAATAAGATATTAAGAACATAAAGTTAGAAAAAAGTTT
>CAZQIC010000125.1:0-13621 GCA_964593555.1 uncultured Bacteroidia bacterium
TAGATACGATTTTATTAGATTGTTTTTAACATTCTATTTTTAGAACTCCCCATATGCCTTTTTTTTAAAAAACAAAACCGTCCTTATACTCAGTTTACTTTTAGGCATCTTTACTTTCCCTTCTTTCATATACGTTGCGTTGATTCTTATCGCATTTTCTTCTATTACAAATACTCCAGCTTTTTTATTACAGTATAAAAAAATCCCTTCAATTGTAAAATTTCTACCAGGCTTATTTTCGATATGTATTGCTGGGATCCTGGCTACATTGTTATTATGGAATTCCGGATGGATCACAATGTTTAATAATGTAAAATTTCAGCATAACAAAATAAATGAAGCGCTTCTAATTCCAAGTATACTCTTAGCCATTTTTTATTTAGCTAAAGTATTCGAACCTTTTGCATTAAAAATTAACAATGATCATACTGAATTTAAATTAAACAACGAACACATAAATTTAAAATATGGAAAGATCATACTCACTATTGTAATTGCCCTTATATTATATATCGGCTTTAACTCCCTTTTAAATCTATACGAAAAACCAAAAATTACCGCCGAGTTCTTTGTAGCTTCATGTGCATACTTTGCAGTTGTGAATCCCTTGAACTTTCTTGTAGCACACGCAATTTACTACGGACCAATCATCATTTTTATGATATTGTTCTACAGTGATTTCAAGGATAAAATTGCCAGAATGGGAGTTTCAGTTATTGTTATATTTTCTCTTTTTGCAATATTAGCACTCAACTCAGAATCCAGGCGTCTGGTAAATATTTTTCCGTTTTTTGCAATACTGCTTATAAGCGGTATTAATAAATATACTTTCAATAAAAAAGACGTGCTTTTAGTGTTTATATTTTCGTTTGTGTTTTCTAAGATATGGTTTCAATTATATCCGGAAGGAGTTTACGAGGATGGTGGTAAACTTTTAGATTTTCCTAAACAAAGATTTGCTATGAACACAGGACTCTGGACCTCTACTTTCATGTATTTCATTAACTTGTCGGTTGTTATAGCCTCTTCAATTATAATTTATTATTTTATTGTTAAAGCAAAAAAAAGAGAGATTTCCCAGTCCGGGAGTTGAGATTTTCAAAAGGTGGTCGGAAAATTTAAAATAAAATCTGAAAGATTTTATCACTTGTATATCTGAATCCTATTCCTGATTTTCAAAAAAGGATTTTCCAGATAGCGGTAAGAAATACCTGCTGCAAGTATAGTTAAGCCAAAAGACAGTATATAATAGAGGGGGGAGCTGAAGCAGTTGTAACGAAGCATTAATTTCAGAACTAGAAAAATTACAATTGGGTGATACATGTATAGTCCATAAGATATCTTCCCTAAGTATATCAGGACAGGATTTTGTAAGCTGACTATGTTTTTTTCATTACATGCCAAATTCACAATAAGCATAGAAAAAAGCAAAGCATAAATTTCAAATTGATATACAGAAAAAAACATCCCCATACCAATGCTAATAACTGTAAAGCCCCATATAAGTATTTGGGCAACAGGATGAAATAGGATCTTAAATAAGCGAGATTTCCTTTCGAAAAATAAATAGGCAAAAAATGCTCCGAATGCAATGCAGCTGTAGCTAAAATTATTAAAATAGTGTAAATAGCGTTTCCACTGTTCATCCGAATCTCTTCCCAGATAAAAGAAAGCTTTTAAAAGTACAGTAACTAAAATAATTGCCGCTAAAAAATAAAGCACGCGCTTTGAATATTTTACTAATAAAGGAGCTATAAAATACAACTGCTCTTCAACTCCTAATGACCAGACCTGTCCAACAAATGGGATCAAAATATAGAAACAGGCTGCCAGGTTTGGCAGCATAAATGAATAGAGTATGGGGCCAAGAAACCTGCTTTCTGCATAATGCCGGGGGAATTCAAAAAAAGATAATTGAAAAACAGTCAAGCCTAAAATCAGAATGAAAAAATACAATGGCCAAATCCGGAGAATACGCCTAAAATAAAATAATTTAACCTGTGAGTTACCGGTTTTTTCTTTTTCCTTAAGCAGGATCGAAAAAATCAAAAAACCACTAAGAGCAAAAAAAAGGACAACGCCCAATTTACCAACCACAAGAACAAAACCGCCATCATCATAAAAATTTTCCAATTTAAATACCCCTTTGTATAATTCAAGATGATGAATTATTACAACTGCCGCCGCAAGGAACCTAAGCCCATCCAGATTTTTAAAGTAATTATATTTTAAAATATCATTCTGCATTTTCTCCTTATGTTGACGCTCCCGATTTTTTTTATAGGACGAAAGGTAGATAAAAATTCCAAAATCTCTTTCCGAAATTATTACATTAGAATTATTGTCTAATACTAAACTATCGACATAAATTGTTAATTTTATATCTATCTTTCCTTCCTTGAAAGAGGATAGATAAGCCAAGATTAAATATTAATGAAAAACGTCTCAATTTACATTAGCGACGAAGGATTGGGGCCAATTGTAAGGCAGCAAGCCATAATTGAGGCACTCCGCTCACGCGATACAGATATTTCTTTTACCATTAATACCGAAAGGCATATTGAGGAAGCAAAAAAAATTATTTCCGATGCATCCTTTACAAAAAAATACAACAATATTTATTGGCATAAAAGCGATAACGGCTCTCCAGATACACAAACAATAAAAAAAGCATTTACCAACTATTTAGATGTTTCCGATCAATACATTGCCAAAGAATTAGAACATTTTAATGCGGATTTTATTATTTCTGATTTTGTCTATGAATCTTTTGAAGTTGCAAGCAGAAAAAAAATTCCCGCATTTGGCGTGGCACATTTTACATGGGATTGGTTTTTTTCAAAACTCTCACCTCCTCCTCTAGAAACTGCAGTATTAAACCGGTTTTATGATTTTGCAAATAAGGCCGATGTTCTTTTTTTTCCGCCTTTTACTCCTGCTGAAATCTTAAAACATTACAAGAAAAAAATACAACAGGTTCCATTAATTGTCCGAAAAAGAACAAATTCAAAAAAAATAACGGATAAAAATAAGTTCAATGTCCTTCTTATCGACAGCGGATCAGGCGTTCTCCTGAAAAGTATTCAAAAAGCAATATCAAATTTAGGTGCGCTTAAAGATTTTCATTTTTATGCTTCGTCTGCATTTGAATCAAAATTGGAAAACGTAACATTGATTGATAAGAACGAATTATTCATTGATTATATCAGCCAGGTTGACCTGGTAATCGGAAGGGCAGGATTTAATACAATATCAGAATGTATTGCCATGAGAACTCCAATGCTATTATTGGGAGAAGCCATGAATCCGGAAATGAGCGAAAATATTATGAACATTAAAAAAGAAGGCCTCGGTTCTTTCATTTCACTTACACAATTTACAGAAGAACTTACCTCCTTGTTACCGAAATTTGTCTCAGGCGAATACAATGCGATCAAAGAAAACATGAAAGCTCATACCATGCCAATCAATGGCGCCGAGGTAATCGCCGAAAACATTTTAAATAGAATTAAATGAGAATTGTTGCTATCATACCCGCAAGAGGAGGATCAAAACGTTTAACGGATAAAAATATCTATCCTTTGCATGGAAAACCATTGATTGCATATACTATTGAAGCCTGTAAAAAATCTAAGTACATTAATGATATTTTTGTTGACTCAGATAATGATAAAATACTTGAAACCGGAGAAGGTTATGGCGCGATCGGTTTAAAAAGAGATTCGCAATTAGCGGATGACAATACACCAAAAATTATTGCTATAAGGGCAGCTGTAAAACAACCCAAACTTCTATCAAAAGGTAAACCGGATATTGTGATCATCCCTCAGGCAAATTCGCCGGAACTAACGGCAGAAAGTATTGACAAAGGTTTTGACCTTATGTTCAAACATAACTTATGGGAAGTAATGTCGGCTGACAAAAATGGTGTTCAAAATGCCGCGTTTAGAATAATAAAAACAGAACACTTAAACAATGAATTTCTGAGTGCGCACTGCGGATTTATAATTGCAGATTGTATTGATGTTCATACAATTGAAGACATAAAAAAACTAGAAACTATTTTACCTAAATAATATGTGCGGGATAGCAGGCTACATAGGTAAAGAAAATATTTCAGAGGGTTTGATTAGGGAAACACTGTCTCTAATGAAACAAAGAGGGCCCGATCATCAAGCTAATACTTTAATCGACGAACAAAACTTCAAAATTCATTTGCTCCATTCCAGATTAAGCATTTTAGATCTTGATTCCAGATCTAACCAGCCATTTACAAAACAGCATTGTACGCTTGTATTTAATGGTGAAATATACAACTACAAAGAATTAAAAAAAGAACTCCAAGAACTTGGACATGCCTTTACCACCGAATCAGATACAGAAGTATTGATCACGTCATACTTAGTCTATGGAAAAAAGTGCGTTGATAAATTTGAAGGTATGTGGAGTTTTGCGTTATATGATTCAAAAGAAAAAAAAATATTCCTTAGCAGAGATCGATTCGCAGAGAAACCATTATATATTCACAAAACAGCAACCGGAATTTATTTTGCGTCCGAGACACGGCTTCTTAAGTCATTGTCAGGAAAAACATTTTCGAAGAATTATAATCAGATAAAAAGATACCTGGTTAACGGACATAAAAGCTTGTACAAGCAACCGGAAACATTTTACAATGAAATTGAAGAGTTGGATTTTGCATCAAACCTGGTTATTGACTCCTCCCTTAACTCAAATGAATACAAATACTGGAAACCCACCTTTCATCCAAATGATAAGTTAACAGAAAAAGAAGCGATTGAAGGGGTAAGAGAACGACTGATCAATAGCTTACGACTACGATTACGTTCAGACGTGCCACTTGCATTTTGCTTAAGCGGTGGTGTTGATTCCGCCTCACTTGTTTCAATTGCTTCCAAAGTTCTAAACACAAATGTTCACTCTTTTTCTATAATTGATTCGGATGCACGATACAACGAACTTGATAACATTGAAGCAACTATTAATGATACAAGATGTAAGAACGAGAAAATTCAGTTGTCCTCTTCCGATAACAATATTGATAGACTTGTTCAACTTGTAAAATATCATGATGCGCCGGTTGCAACCATATCCTATTTTATCCATTCTATGCTTTCGGAAGCAATAAGTAAGAAGGGATATAAAATATCGATTTCGGGTACTGCTGCCGATGAATTATTTACCGGTTATTACGACCACTTTACACTGCATTTTTATGAGATGCAAAATAGTCCTGATTTTAACCAATTAAAAGCCGATTGGAAAAAATATATTTACGATTACGTACGGCATCCGGCATTTAAACAATTTGATTTTTATTTCAAAAATCCAAATGAAAGAGAACATATCTATTTAAATAATGAGGAATTTTCCTCTTATTTGAATACAAATTTTAAAGAATCTTTTACCGAGACAAGCTACTCAAGTTCGTTACTCCGGAACAGAATGCTAAATGAACTTTTCCATGAGGTGGTAAGAGTGATACTTCATGAAGACGACCTAAATTCCATGAAATATTCAATTGAGAACAGAAGCCCGTTCTTAGATACAACCCTTTTTAATTTCGCAAATTCGATCCCAACAAAATATCTTATCAAAAATGGTTATGCAAAATATTTGTTGAGAGAAGCAATGGCAGGCATATTAAATGATAAAGTGCGCTTGTCGAGAGAAAAAAAGGGATTTAATGCCTCTATAAATTCCATTATTGATTTTGATAATGAAAGTCACAAAGAATTTTTATTGGATAATGGGCCAATTTTTGATCTTGTGGACAAACAAAAGATAGAAACGATCATTAAAAAGAAAGAATATCCCAACAGTTATAAAAAATTCTTGTTTAACTTTATAAACGCCAAAATATTTTTGGCTCAATAATTAAAAAAAGCACATGTTTATAATCTCAGAAATATCCCCGCAATTTGGCGGCATTCCAGAAGTAGCCGAACAAATGATTCTGCAATCAAAAATGGCTGGTGCCGATGCAATTAAAGTACAACTATATACAGAAACTCAATTTGGCGCCGAACGTGCATACTTATCAATGCCTTTTGATCAGTTAAAACGCTTAAAGGAATTTGCTGACAGGCTTAACATTCCTCTTTTTGCAACACCCTTCACCTTTGATCGGCTGGATTGGTGTACAGAATTAAAATTGCCCTATTTAAAAGTTGCCGCACGCATGCATAAAGAATCGCCTGATCTTGTTGAAGCGATTATGAAAAAAAATCTACCCACGTTTGTATCTATTCCTTCAGAAACAAATCCGGATGAAATAAAAAAATACGACAATTCAACTTATTTATATTGCGTAGTAAAATATCCAACTCGTGTTGATGAATTTTCCATGCCGGATTTTGACAAAAGTATTTTTACCGGCATTTCTGATCATACCCTTGGCATTGCAGGAGCACTTTATGCCTCAGCACATGGTGCAAAATATCTGGAAAAACATTTTACATTACAACATTCGAATCAATTTGAAACAGAGAAAGCGCATTTAGGTGCGATGACCATGGAGCAGCTGGCACAAATAAAACAGACTGCAAAAGAGTTTGAAATGATTAAACAAGCTTTGAAAAAATAATAATTTTTCCAATAAATTGTCCGAATCTCTTCTTACCGTAATATTTTATTTTTACAGGTCGTTGTTTTCTTATTTAACCAACAGCTCTAAAAATAAAGCTTTATTTCTTGCTGGCCATTGCCTGGTTAATAAGCCTAGTTTTCGACTCAAGGAAGAATCTAAAAAAGATCCATTAATAGGACTGCGCATATACAAACGCGTCATCGGTAAATTATTTACGGAGCAACCTCTTGTTAAAATTTTTAATCCCGAAAACAAAATCGCGGTATTAGCAGGTAATCCTGCATACCAGGGAATGATCGTTGAATATGTTGAAAACCTGAATAAAGAGAAAATAGGTTTTTTTATTATCAAAGAAAATATTTTTTCAGGAGGAACAGTATTCAGCAAAATTCTAAGCTCGTTCATTATAACTTTTTTTTCAATTCCGTTTATTATTGCCAGTCTTTTTTCTGGAAAACGGGCAAATCTTGCAATTACTATTTCGGAAATGGTAGAAAATGCCGGAATTCTTCGCTTTATAAAACAAAATAAAATAAAGGAATTTCATGATTTTATACCATTCGAAAAAGATTCAAATATTCTTGCCGTAATACTTATAAGCAAAGGTGTTTCAGTTAATAAAATACCATCCTCTGGTCCTCTTGCAGGACACAATAAAATTCTCATTGCGAATAGCGTTACAGTGAGCTCCGTTTATCACCTGGAAGAAATAGAACATTTTAAAGAAACTTTTCTTGTTGAAACTATCAGGCGCGGTATGTCTAAAAATTGCTTCTCCTTTATACATCACTATATTAACAAGCCAAAAGATACACCTGCAAACACCATTGGTTTTTATTCAACCGGTTCATGGATAAGAAACGCAAATCAGGCCTTAGGCTCAGTTGTTCCGGGATCTAATGATGAATTACCACTCATTGAAACATTAAACCAATATTTGCTAAAAAACAGAGACTACAAGCTTGTTCTCTTTCTCCACCCCAAAGAAAAAAATCCCATAGAAAATTGTATAGAGCACTATAAAAAATTATTTCAAACTGATTTTACGATCGGGAACATGGACCAGCTATCTGTAGAAACCTTTGCCAAAGTTGATCTTGGTATCGGTATATATTCTACGGTTCTTTTTGAAAGATTATTTTGCGGCTTTAAAGTTATACTCTTTCCAAAAAATATGGAAAACTTCCCCTTGCCTCAATCAACTCTTAGCAATATTTGTGTAAAGGATGAAAAACAGCTGGAAGTAAAAATAAGCGACTCGCTTAAATTGTCGAGGGTAGCGTTTTTAGAAAAGAATCAGTTGAAAGAATATGAATTCTTCGGAGCTACAGAAGATCTAACTCTTCAAAAGTGATTTAATAAATGCTTTAAATTTTCTTATTCGGTAGGAAATAAGATTTTCCTTTTTTAGAAAAAAATATTTGTCTTTTTTTAATGCTTCAACTCCTTCATTAAAAAGATCTGTTGCTTTTATTGACATTATTTGTCCGTCGCCGACTGTTACACTTTTTAATAGCCCTTTTTTCAGAAGCAAGTTTTCAAATCTGGTAAAATCAATTTTAAATCGATCGCTTTTAGAATATGTAATAATTTCCTGAACATATTCCCTTCCGTTTTCAATGATCTTAATTTTTTTTGGTGTCTTTCTTCTATAAGGAACTTTTGCCGTTTCTTCAATGAAATGGTTGAAAGTGCAGTAGTAAAATCCGGCTCCCCAAAATATTAATGTCGCATTTTCGTGATACAGTTTTCCATAAATAGATCCATCACCAAAGGTGCTGTTATCAATAACTTTAAAACCTATATCATTACCCCAAAGTGCAAAAGAGTGAGTCGGATGGCTACTTCTGTAAACATCTTTCATTTTTCTAAAAAACTCTGTTAACACACCGCCACCAGAAGGCGTTTTAAGCGTATCAAAAACACCCGTCTTTAAGGGATCCAGGGAAAAAGTTGTCATCATGAGAGTGCCCTTTTCTCCTATCCTATCCTTTATATCCTGAACAAATTGATTAAGCACCATTTGCTGGCTAACGTTTACCTGACTTATCAATTTACCAAATGCAAAAAACTGAGTATGCAAAAACAATACAGATCCTTCATTAATACCCAATTGATCATAAGCATTTATAAAATCACGATATGATACAAATCCATTTTTTGATTTGAAAATATTGCCGGTTTGTACAGTAGTAGCCATGTGATATTACCCGGACTTTCTCATTTTTAATAATTCCGGTTTATAATTATTTTTTTTCCAAAAATCAATTCCAACCTGGTTATGATATAACACTTCCAATTCAATTGAATGGACATCTTTTCCAATTAGCCATTTCTCCATTTTATCAAGAAGCATTTTGGCTTTACCATCTCTTCTTTCATTTGGTAAAATATAAATATGCGAAATGGCCCCCACTCTTAAATTCCCAAGGTATGACGGTGTCACCCTCAAAGTGGCTATACCAAAACCAGTCATTTTATTATTATCAAAAGTACCTACCAGATAATTGTTTCTTCCTGCTGTTTTACGAATGGATTCACATAAAATTTTTGCACCGTCTTTTGATATATTTATGTTTAGGCCTTGCTCACTCATATCATCATACATTTTCACAACTAATATTTCCAGTTGCTCAAATATTTCATCACCATCACCAGCTATAATATCCCTTACTTCAATCATTTTTTCAAATTTTTAATTAATGTATATAAGGAAATGATAGAAGTAAACTCGGATGGATCAAGTTGCGAAAAATCAAATTCAATATTAAACTCAGCTTCAAGATCATTCATAAATTCCAGGAAACTGAACGAGTCTAACACGCCGGTTTGAGTAAGACTTTCATTTTCGTCAATTTCATTTATAGATATGCCCAGAAGTTCAATTCTTGACTTTAACTTGTTAATGATCCTGCTTTTTATTTCATCTTCCATTAGAAGTGGGTATTAATTTTTCAAGTTTTTTCAAATCAATCTTCTTATTGTCATTCAAAGGAAGTTCTTTTAAAAATATTATCCTCTTAGGCACCATATAATCGGGAAGTCTTTGTTTGCATTGATCTATAATTTCCTGTTCTTTATTTGCAGTATCTGATAACACAAAGGAGTAAACCCCCTGGGCAATTCCATCCTGTACAGGATATGGTAACGAAATTACTGTGTTTTCAGAAATAATTGATTTGATGCATAAATTAATTTCTTCGAGCTCAACTCTATGGCCCAAAATTTTGACTTGAAAGTCTTTTCTTGATTTGAAAAAAAGATCTCCTTCACTATCCTGAACTACTAAATCGCCCGTCTTATACCATAAGTTCTCGGAATCATTAAATCTAACAAATCCTTTTTTTGTCGCCTCAATATTATTTAGATAATTGCTCGTAACCTGTTCTCCGGCCAGGCATAATTCGCCCACTTCATCTTGCATAACCTCTTTATCAAATTCATCAACGATCTTGTATTGCTGAGAGCTGAATATTTTTCCAATGGAAATAATTTCATTTAAAGTTTTATTAACGTCCGGCGTTGTTGCATTGTACCGATAGTGAGAAATTCCAATTGTTGTTTCTGTTGGCCCATAAATATTCTCAACTATAGAATTTGATGCTGCATTTTGCCACGACTCTGCAACAACAGCTGGCAAGGGCTCTCCACAAAACAAAGACACTTTCAAGGAAGGAAAAGAATTAGGCCGCAACATTTTAAATCTATTCATAAACATGCCGACAGAAGGGACAGAAAACCAATAAGTAAGCTTATTATCAATAATAAATTTTGCCGGCCCCATTAATGATTTTTCAGGGACACAATATAGAGCTGCGCCTGAGCACCAACACAAAAACATATCATGAACACTCAGATCAAAAGTAAGATCGAATGTTTGAGAAAATTTTTCACTGGGAATAACCTGATAACGCTCAAACATATAATTGATATATGAACAAACGTTATTGTGACTTATTGGTACTCCCTTAGGCAAACCGGTACTTCCCGAAGTAAAAAGCAAATATGCATGAGTCGATTCGCCTTCTACTGTATTCGAAATTTTTTCTTTATTTATAAAAAAGAAATTGAGATTTTTATTCGAAAGTAATTCTGGACTTACCTCTTCTTTAGCAAAATCTATAATAACATTTAACGGTCTTGATATTTCATTAAGGAACGGAATGGCTTCACTCTGCACTTCCTTTCCAAGTATCAAGGTATTAATCTGCGACAGATTCAAGATCAGCTTATTTCTGCTATGGGGAAATTTTGGATTCAAAGGAACGTATCCTTTCCCGCTTTGTAATATCCCCAGAATACCGGAATATGCTGTAACACTTCTATGAGCAAATAGACCAATGAAAGGAGATCTATCTCCCATTTGTTTTACTGCTTCAGAAAAAGCACCGGAATATTCATTTATTTTTTCGTAGGTATACTGACTCCCATCTACCACCAGCGCAGTATTATGCGGGTATTTTATGAACGACTGTCTGAAATAATTAAAAATGTTCATAGAAAATAAACCTTGAAACTCATTATCCCCTTATCTCTTCCGCCAAGATTCCTTTTTTGATCAATAAAGAATCCATAAAATATTTTGTGCCCCACTCAATAAGATCGTACGATTGATATTTACCACTAAGCGGGTACGATGCGGGCATAACCCCATTCATACATTGATTATCGAAACCTCTTGGCTGCAATTTTTTTGTACCAGAAATAATATTTTCAAATAATTCTTTATAGGACCTTTTCTGATATTGCTCCGGAATTTTTGACAGAATAATCGCCATTTGGGATAAACCGGTAACACACAGTTCATCCCGAAAGTCTCCTGATTTATGCAAATAAGAAGGCAACATATCTGCGTAAGATGATTTCGTTTTATCAAAACTCATTAAAAAATCTATCCCCTTTATTGTGCAGTTAAGATATTTTTCATCTCTAAAATATAAATATGCTTCTATTGTACCTCTTAAAGTATATGCTATCCTATGAAGTACGGCCCAATCTCCTTCAAATCCCCAATCTTCAATCCAGCCACTATTTAATTGAAGTGATACTACCCAATCAAAATTTCTTTTTGCCCCCGTTAGAATTTTTTCATTCTTTAAAACAATTCCCGCCCTTAAAAGCCCATAGGTTGCACTTGCGTAACAGGTTTTTTTTGATTTCAAATAAGAATAGCGTGTATTGAAAGACCCGTCTTCTTCAATTTCATCATTAAGAAAGTTTGCAGCCTTCGTTATTCTTTGCCTAAGATCTTCTTTATCAATATTTGAAAAAAAATCTTTATTCATTTTATTTTCTTCAGCAAGTGACTCATAGAGATCACAAAAACCCAATAAGATTTGAGCCGTATTAAAAACACTTGGCTTGCCGTAATTATTCATTGCTGCATGCCCTCCAGTAAAAGCACCATTATCAAACTGAATGCTTTTAAGATATTGATAAGAATTGATCACTAATTGAGAAACATTTTTATAATCAATTCCAGGAATCGTGGTATTTCGCATAATCGAAAGCAGAGTACATAAGGTATATCCGGTGGTTTCAGGATAAGAAGGGCCCAAGCCGTAATTATATTTAACATTGAACTTTGTCGGAAATCCTTTACCATTCAACAATTGATTGGTATGTGATAGCCAATTAAGAGCAAGCTTAATATGTTCATCGCTAGAAAGCTCCGTAAAGGGAGTTTTACTCTCAAAAAGTTTAAAAAGCCTTTTTAGATCACGATTAAAGTTAACCCTGAACTTTGAGTTATAGTGAAATCTAATCTTAGAAATAACACCCATTTTTATGCTCCCAAAATATTATATTAAAGATAGCTAATTTTAAACCTTTTCTATAAGACACTACGCCAAAATAATTTAATTTTAGCCTTTATGAGTAACCCAACAAAAGTGCTAATCCTTTCCTACACCTTTCCTCCTGCTGCGGGGATTGGAGGAAGACGTTGGGCAAAATTTGCTAAGTATCTCAAAGCTGATCATAATTGTGATATTTTTATTCTAACAAATAAGAATGAATTAACGACTCGATCGGAATGGGAAAAGGATACTGATACCTACAAGAAAAATATTTTTCAATTCGACAATCCCTATCCTTCTATAATCAACAAAAGCTATTATTCTTTTTTAGATAAATTAATTTACCGGCTAGCTTTGCTAAATCTTAAATTTAGAACGAAAGGTAATTATTACGATAAGACCTGTTTATTAGGAGAAAGTTTTTTAACCGAGGTAAGATCATTAGTAAACAAGTTTGACATTAAAACTATCATTGTAACTGCCGGGCCCTTTTCCTGGTTAGCTTTGATAACAAAGCTCAAAAGAGATTTCCCGGAAATACGTTTCATTGCGGATTTCAGAGACCCATGGACAAATAATAAAACAAGTTTTGGATATTCTTCGTTACCTAAATCCCGACTTGACTATGAAAAAAATCAGGAAAAAAAAGTAATACAAATTTTCGACAACATATTTTCTGTCTCCCCCGAAATGAACAAATACTTTAGCGATATTTCCAAAAATACAGACAAGGAAAAATTCGCATGCATTCCTAACGGATTCGACACAGAAGATTTTCAAAGCAAAAGTATACCATTAACAAAAGGAGAAAAGCTTAGATTTATTTTTGCAGGTTCTTTATACAATAAAACCGAATATCTTATCATTGCCTTATCAAAGGCATTAAATGAAATAAAAAAAGAAAATCCAGAGTTGTACCATAATATGGAATTCCATTTCATTGGTGAAATGCCTAATTTTTTTAAAAAACATTTTGAAAACTTACACAATATTTACTTTAAAGGCATCATCTCTCTCAAAGAGGTTCATTCTGAAATAGAAATTGCTGATGCCTGTATGCTTTTTCTTACAGAAGACCTTGGCTATTCCATGAGTACCAAATTTTACGAATACATTGCTCAAAGAAAACCAATTGCCGTATTTTCTAATAAAGGGAGAACAGGTAAATTTGTAGAAGAAAACCATTTGGGATATAACATAGATAATATTGAAG
>CAZQIC010000126.1:0-13406 GCA_964593555.1 uncultured Bacteroidia bacterium
AACTTTTTTCTAACTTTATGTTCTTAATATCTTATTCGGTATAAACTCTATTATAAATTTCATTTCTCGCAATGCGGTACAACCATGATGCGAATGGTAATCCCTGGGGCTTATATTTTTTAAGATTTTGTAGCGCTTTAAAAAATATCTGTGATGTTATATCGGCTGCAACATCTTTGTCTTCCACTCTTTTAAGCGCGAACATAAATATTTGCTCAAAGTAATGGTTGTACAGTACGTCAAATTTTGATGCATCCTGTTGCGCAAGCCGTATCTGCTCTTCCTCCTTTTGGATAGCTTCTTTAGTAAAGTGATATGGTGTTGAAACGCTACTCATACTGTATTTTTCTTGCTTTTTATCATATAACAGGCATACTATTCAAAAGATACAGGATGAACCAATTTTTAATTTTTTCCCCCTCTCCTTTGGAGGGGGACGGGGAGAGGCTCCTATTCTATAGAAGCCTGTTTCATGCACGCTCCAATATCATCCAGGTTTTTATTTAAAATAATTGTCTTCAATGAATAAGTTTGACTACCTGTTATTTTCAGTTTGTCTATTTCTGAGGAGGTCACAATTCCAATGTTTCCAGTTCGTAATTCTACAAAAAGCACACATGAGGAAAATTGTTTGATCATTATTGACTCAGGACTTATCCCCAGGTTTCCCGGAGCAAGAGAAGTTAATTTATTTTTACAGTCGGCTACAATTATATTGATAATAGGAAGTACGCTTCCCGTATTCTGATCGATAAAATTTACACTGATTGCTTTCGCCTGGTAGTTATTGTTTTGAAAAGGTACAAAATTACCCGAGCCTAAACTATTGTATCCCCTTATGGTTAAACTTCTTAAAAGGTAAGTTATTGAAAGAGGAGATTTGTTTAGCGCTTCCTTTTCATTTGCAATAATATTATCATAATATTCCAGCCATTGTTCTTTAGACATTAATTTCTCTGTATTACTCATGCGCAACTGCAATTCTTTCCATGCCAATTCCTGTGTTTTATTATAATCTGAATCGTATTTGGTTTTATTTTTTTTAAGCTCTTTGTTAAATCGGTCAGCCCGCCTGTTCAATGCTTTCTGATAATTGGAATATCTCCTCGAATAAGTTTTTTGCACTTGCTCCAGTTGCTTATGATTAAAATTGACAGGTATCGGATAAGCCTTAATAACTTCAAAACCGTCCGGTGATTTAAGCTGCAGTGTAAATACACTGTTGTTACTGTCAAATACAACCCGGATATCGGACCACATCTTATTGCAAAGTTTTTTTCTGAATTTTCTTCTGGAATAATCTCCTTTATAAACCCAACTCATCCCCGAAAAAGCATTAAGCTCCGGGTAATTTGGATAAAGAGTTCTGTAATTAGTAAAATAAAAATATTTTTCCCTGTGCTTTAAATTGGGGAAGGCGCCCATGTCAATACCTATTGTGCCGCCTATGGAACTATTATCCGGCAATCGCCTGTAAACATTAGTGTATTTTAGATTGGCATAGCGTTCATTAAAGCCCAGGGTGTCAAAATTGTAATTTGAATTTTGAAATATACCCTGGTAGGAGAGGTAAGCATTAGAATATATTTTAAAATCTTTTCTAACAGTGAGACTTCCAGAGGTAATATCTTTTACAGGAAGATTTTGAGATTCCGTATTTATGACCGGACCAGGCTCTGGCTCATCATCTTCATCGAGTACGGGGAAATTAATTTCTGCCTTCGGAAATATTTTTTTCAGCGCTTCTATTTCGTCTCCTGAAATTTCTTTATCCATAGAAATATATCGAATATCTGCTCCCTTGAATTTTTCTAATTCTTTAACCGGGTTCAAAAAAAGGTTTCCATAAATGCTCAGGTTATTTATACTTTTCAGCACTGAAACATTTTCCGGGATCTCGGTAAGTACGTTATCACTCACATCCAGCAATTGCAGCGATTTTAATTTTATAATATTTTGTGGAAGCTCCGTGATAAAGTTAACGGGTATGGCCAATTCATTTAATGCAGGCAACTCAGAAAGTTTATCCATTAACTGCTCATAGTCCAGTTGATCGCTGCCGCTTAGTTTAACTCTTCGCAATGATTTAATGGATGAAATAGAGGACGGCACTTTTTTAAAATCATTGTCAGTAAGATCAATAGAGTTAATGTTTGTCTGACTTAGTTTTGAAAACAGTTCATCGTAATTCAGATCTTTGTTCCCGACGATTACTACAGATTTTAAACTTTTTAGCGTATTGATATTATCCGGTGCTTTTTGTAAAAAATTATCGCGTAGCGTCAACCCATTTAAATTTTTAAGAGAGGATAAGCGGTAAATTACTTTTTTCAGAACAGCTTCATCCGCTTCACCTTCCAGTTCAATAGACTCCATTAATTTATAGGTATGAATTTTTTTAAGCAATAACTCTACTTCATCACTGCTTTCTAAGTTTACATGAATGGCTTTTGATTTTTGAGAGGCCATTAAAATATTTTCAACCTCATCGTTTTGCGAAAGAGAATCCGCATCCTGGCCAATAGCACGGGATATTGAAAAAAATAATACCGCAAGGAAAATGTATATCCGCATATATACGTTATTATTATAACCGAAAACGGTCGAAAAGATACAGCAAAATTGCAAATAGAAACAAAAAATAAACGACTGTATTTCAGGCTATTACGCAACTATTCTCCCCCAACTGCGTCTTATTTATTGTAAAAGGTGTTTTTTTAGGGTTACCTTTTTAATGTTTTACCATTAATATATAAAGGCAGAATAATGAGTGACGATCAGATCATAGAATTGATTAGAAACAACAATAGCGAAAAGGCATTTACCGCATTGTACAAATATTTTCCGATGATAAGGAAAATGATCATGGCAAATGGAGGAGGTAAGGATGACGCACAGGATATTTTCCAGGAAGCATTGATCGTGTTATATAATAAAGTAAGGACCGGTGATTTTAAACTCACATCAGCATTAAGCACTTATTTATACAGCGTGAGTAAATATTTATGGAAAGATGAATTAAGGAAAAGAGAAAAGGAAATGATTTATCAAACGGAGCAACAAATGAATAATCAGGAAGAAAGTGATTTAATGATGGAACTTGAAAAAGAAAATGATATAAAGCTGGCAGAAAAGATTATAAATGAACTGGGAGAAAGATGTCGTGAAGTATTGGTGCTGTTTTATTCCGGTACAATGAAGTTAAAAGATATTGCGGTGAAGATGGGTTATAGCTCGGAGAATACAGTGAAGACACAGAAGTATAAATGTTTGGAGGCAGCAAAGAATAAACTGAGAGAAATGAAAAAACAAAATACAATTGTTCAATAATGGCCTTAGATAATAAAGGATATCACCTAAATGGGCGTAGGCTATGGACGATTTGGTGCGGAGGCGGATTGGCGCAAGATTGGATGGCTGCGATAAAAGTAAAGCGAGTGCGATAAGCAGCCATCGCAGGGCGTTTAAATCGTCCGATTTTTTGGTTCCTTTTTTCTAAAAAAAGGAACGAGAGAAAAAATATAAATAAAAACATTTTATCATGCGCTCCGAACTTGAACTGACAGAAAAGATAGAACAATACCTTGCAGGAGAAATGAATGCTGCGGATAAGGATGTTTTTGAAAAGCAGATAGCTGCTGATGCCCAATTGAGAGAAGAGGTAAAATTGCAGGAGGATGTGATGAAAGGTTTGGAGAGAGTGATACTGAAACAAAACACGCAACAGGCATATAGAAAATACAGAACAGGGAATAATTTTTTACGCTGGGGATTAACTGGGTTGGGAATAGTATTGATAACAGGGGCGATTTATTTAGGGAATAATACAGGCACGAAGAATGAATTGCCAAAGGTTGCGCAAATAGAGAAGGAAAATAATATTACCGTGACTCAGGAAGATCATCGGACATCACCTGAGCCCGTTATAACACCATCTATTTCAATTGCCGCGACATCCACAAGCGTTGTTGAAGCAACAACCGTCGCAGACTTATATAAAAAATTCGAAAAACCTTTCCAGGTGTTTAATATACAAGCAGGAAAAGATACTGTATTGAAATGTGCAGAAGGAACCACAATTAAAATTGATGCTAATTCATTTGTATGGGGAAAAATGAATGCGAAGACCGAAGGCATTGTACAAGTGCGTGTGCGGGAATATTATAAAAATTCCGATATAGTATTGGCGAACTTAAGTACAACAACAAAAAAGGAAATTTTGGAAACGGGCGGGATGTTGTATGTGGAAGCTTTGTATAAAGGCGAGACTTGTAAAATTAAAAATGGTAAGGAAATAGAATTAGGATTTCCATATAAAGACAAGAAGAAGGATATGAAATTGTTTGGGGGGAAGAGGGATAGTGCGGAGCGAATGGAGTGGACGCTCAATACAGCGCCAAAAGAAACAGAAAATTTTCTGGATGTATTTAATCAACTTAAAAAGGATCAAGATCAGTCTTTGGGAGATCAAATAATTCCGGGCAAAGGTTTTGTAAAGACAACTGAAGAGCAAGAGCGACTTCAAAGAGAAGCTCTTAAAAAAATTGGAGGTGCGATTTCTACATCTGGAATTGATGTGATTGTTCCTGAAATAATGCCGGAATTCCCAGGTGGGCAAACAGAATTACAAAAATATTTATCGCAAAATGCTATATATCCTTCTTCTTCATATGAGAAGGGAATACAAGGGACCGTATATGTACAATTTAAGGTTGATCAATTCGGAGTTATAAATAACGTGATAGTCCTTAAGGGTCTTGATCAGAATCTGGATAAGGTCGCGTATTCACTTGTGAAAAAAATGCCAAAGTGGAATCCTGCAACAGCCTCTGGCAAAGCACTATCTTCTCAATATACATTACCAATAAAATTTACGATCAAAGACAATAATTATAAAGAAATGAATGCACAGTCAAAAGCCATTGAGGAAGAATTAAAAAATGTAAAAGTGGCATACACCAAGAACGGTGCAGCTGAGGCAGACAGTTCGTATAAAATACAATATGCAACTGCGCTTACTAATAAAATCGTATCAGGAAAGTCTAGCTCATATGAAATAAATAGTTGTTTCTTTAGTACGTCTCAGCTCGGATGGATAAACTGTGATAGGTTTGCAAATGACAGACGTGCTAAAATAAATTTTATCGTTAATTATAATGCATCAGAGAATACAGATATGAAACTTGTTTTTCACTCCGCAAAATCTATCTTTCCAGGGTACAGAGTACAAGGAAGTAAATACTCCTTCTCTAGTGTTCCATTAGGCGAAAAAATTACCATTGTCGCATTTAACTATGATAATGGCAAACCTATGATGGCTGTAAAAGAATCCACTATATCTGCGGCGGGAGAATCATTGGTATTTGAACCGGTTACAATAGAAAAATTAAAAGCGGAGATGGAGAAGTTGAATAAGTTCTCGACAAGCTCGAACTGACCATTGCGCGGAATGTATCGAGAAGTAGGCAAGCCCTTCACACGTTCTCGATGCTTTCCGCTAATGCGGAAAAACTCGAACTGACAAAGCACGTCATTGCGATCCGCGAAGAAGTAATCTAGAGTGCGAGAGATCGCTTCGCTTAGGCGAAATGTAGCGGCGCTCTTAAGAACGATTCCGTTGTGGATAAGGAAAATATGAATGAAATGCCGACTAAACTTAACGGCCATGCAGCTATAAGCCAATAACACAGTATAATTTTAAAATTCCTGCTATGATTATCGCACGATCACAAAGCGCTGCGATTGTTTTGTCTCTTTTCCGGCATCTATAGAACAGTTATAAATTCCGGGTGAAAGAGATTCGATATTTATGTTCATGGAGTTATTTCCATTATGTAATGAAACGGACTGGCTATATACAGTTTTCCCTATCACATCATAAATAATAATACTGGCAGCATCATTGTTATTCGCTGACGTATATTCATATTGAATGTTAATGGTACTCTGTGCAGGATTAGGATAGACCTTAAACTTAGTGATAACAGAAAAATCTTTGATACCGGAAAAGTTCAACACAAAAGTAGTATCAAATGCTCCCTGACTTAAGTTATAATATGTTCCGCTTCCGTTCTCCAATTTTATCGCGCGTACCATGTAATAATTATTTCTTGATAGTGGAGTATTATCTGAATAGTTTGTAGAAGAAACAATGGATGTATTAATGCGGTTATATCTTCCTGTTACGGTATCGAGCCTGTAAACATGATATCCAAGCACAGGTTCTGCCGCTGCTGTCCATGTTAAATTTATTTTAAATGCATTGAAGTCAGGCGTGGCAATAACATTTATTGGTGGCGCAACCGTATGTAAACGTAGTGAAGGATCTCCCATAAGTGCAATATGAACGTATGTTGGGCTGTCAAGAAAAACGTACGTGCCATGATCGTTTTGTGAAACAAGCATTGAATAGCCAATATTATCACCCATTCCCATATGATGAAAATGTAAATAGGGAATTCCTGTCCAGGCTGTTGCCAATGTCCAGCCGTTTGATGCAAGCGGAGCCCTCATAAAATTATTTTGTGAATTCCAATCACCGTAATAACTTCCAAGCAGCATATTAAATACACTCTTGGGTTGATGCACTGTGAATGAATCTGTATTCCCAATACCTCCGCAAGATGTATATGTTCCGGGACCACAGGCATATGACCATAAATAACTTGCAGTATCTAATGTTGAAAAGTAAGGAGAGACGGTTATGCTGTCTTTCCCAAACAATGCGGAAAAGTCGCGCCAGCCGCAGCTGGAGAAAGCAGCACCATACCACCAACCAAAAGTATCGTCTATTAATCCTCTTCTACGTGCGCTAAAATTTTTATGTTTGTAATCATGATCACGGATTAAATATTGTGAAAGCAATTGTTGTTCTGTTTGTGTGAATGCGGGAAGATCAGAAAGATCGATCCTTCCGATTTGCAATTCAACTTTATTGTTTGGTCCGGGTAAACTATCCTGATCGAATTTTCCGTCACCGGGAATGTTGTGATTTTCTGTTCTCGTAGCTGATGTTGTATTTACGGTTACATCAGTCCAGCTTGCCGTATCCATGTCGCCATAATAAACATCTGCCGGCCATGCACCATGATGCTGCCAATGTCCATCAGGATAAATATTCCCGGAATAGGGAACAGGAACATGTCCTAATAGCAAAACAGATTTAACGTTTGCCACATCAGCAAAATAATCAGTTGTAATAATACGTTTGATGTTTGTTACCGATGCAGTTCTTCCAACGTTATGACGTAGCACTTGCCAGCCATCGCCGATAAGATCTTGTAAAAGAGTATTGATCTCATTGGCCAGCGAAACAATAAATGTGCTGTCAACCAATACAATTATTTTTCCTCTGTACTCAACAGGAGGAACATTTATTCCGGTATAGATATAAGTATTTCCATCGAGAGATATACCTGTGGAGTCTTTAAAAATTCTATATTCCATTTCTGTACCACTTACAAATGGAGTATCAACAAAAAATTTTTCAGTTGCCGCCATTGCGCCAATCAAGGACCATGTTGGACTCGACTTTTGTTTTTTATAAATTTTTACGCTATCCGCTCCCGTAGTAATTGTGTCCCAGTCGAAACGTATTTTAGATGGGCTTGCATAAACTGTTGTTTTTACCTGTATAGTAATGTCGATTGGAGCGTGTTGTGCATTGGAAAAAGTAAATAAACCAACGCATAAAAAAACGATTGCAAAAATTTGCTTCATAATTTAAGGGTTAAATTAAGTATAAACAATATACCCATTTAAACTGTTAATTGGGTATACTGTATTTAACCCATTCTTGTAAATCGGATTGAACAGAAGCATTATATTTTATAAGGAATAAACGAACACGATTCTACCCTAATGCAAACAATAATTTTTTAGAGAAGATGCTAGAGTAAGGGTTCCCCGTTAGCGTTGGTGGTCAGCACTTCGCTCATATAATTAAAGAATGGGCGAAGATTTTTGAATACTCCGTTAGCATTTTTTAAAAAATCCGGACTCAATACTTCTTTATCGGTAAAGTTGTGTTTAAAAATAAATTGTTTGTAGCGAAGCATATCAATTGCAGGATGATCTTTAGCATAACCTCGTGGCGCTGAACTAACTTGTGCCCCTCTCATTTTTCCGAATGTTTTCACCAGGGTTTTATTCACCAGTAATTTTTTCCAGTCTTTGTAATTTAACTCAATATCCTCACGTATTCTTTTTAAATCATGTGGTTCCGGCCCCCAGAAACCTCCGGCTAAATATGAATTGCTGGGTTCAAGGTGAAAATAATATCCTCCTCTTAATTTTTTTGTCGCTCGTTTAAACCCGCCATTCCAGTGGGTGTTATAAGGTGTTTTATCTTTTGAGAAGCGAACATCTTTATAAATTCTGAATAAACTTTTTTTACCGGAAGGGGTTTCTATTTTGTCATGCTTGTTCATTTCTGCCAGTAGGGCATCCGCAAATTCGATGATGTTGTTATGCGCATCAATGTATTTATCCTTGTGCGTGTTGAACCAATCCCGGTTGTTATTTTTCGAGAGTGTTTTTAAAAAATCGAATGATGCTTTTTTAATTGTCATGATCTAAATTTAATCAGTTTCTGAATAAGATGTCGCTATAATAATGAGTTTTTAATTCCGCTTTCAGTTTGTTTTCGTATTATTATTCATAAATCATATAACTAACAAGATGAAACACAATATCGGAACAAAAGAAAAGCCAATGAAGTTGAAAACACCACCTATGACTTCAGAATATACTATGCATGTTGATGAAAAGGATGGTAAAGAAATTTTAGTCTGTACAGTTGGCAAAACTGTTTTGCATTATGACATTCGGTGCCTGAATGATTTACATGCCATGCTTAAAAAACACAATGACTGGATGGATCTTGGAAGTGCTGATGAACAAAAGCCCGCAAAAGAGGGAACAGTAGAGGCCTGGGGACGATCTCCTAAAAATCCGGTTAAGGGATGGTACGGTTTAAAAAAAGGACTAAGAGGTCGTTTCGGAATGTATATTCCGCCCTTAATGGAAAAGTTGGGACTTGCTGAAGTGACGCATGAGGCAAAAAACAATAAGATGAAAGCCAAATAATTACAAGGCTTTAAGCAAAAAGTACTATGGAAATAGGAATTGATAGTTTTGCTTCAACCAGCAATGTAATTAATAGTAATGATGCGTTGGCCCAATTGCTCGAAAGAATGGAGCATGCAGATAAAGTGGGTCTTGATGTATTTGGAATTGGTGAGCATCACCGTAAAGAATTTCTTGATTCAGCACCTGTTATAATACTTACTGCAGCTGCTGCGCGGACAAAACGTATTCGTCTTACCAGTGCGGTTACTGTACTTAGTGCAGCGGATCCTGTAAGAGTGTTTCAAAATTTTGCAACGTTGGATTTAATTTCTCAGGGTCGTGCGGAAATGGTTGTAGGCCGTGGATCATTCACAGAGGCCTTTCCATTATTTGGTTTGAACCTCCATGATTACGATGAACTTTTTTCGGAGAAGTTAGGGTTGCTACTTAATATTCGCGAAAATGAATTTGTTACCTGGTCGGGCAAGTTCCGTCCGGCACTCAGGAATCAACCTATCTATCCAAGGCCCTTACAAAAACCTTTTCCTATCTGGTTAGGAGTAGGCGGTACTCCCGAATCATTTGTTCGCGCGGGTAGTCTTGGTTTACCATTAATGGTTGCAGTGATCGGTGGCGAAACACATCGTTTTCGACCGCTCATTAATCTTTATAGAGAAGCAGGTAAAAGAGCAGGGTATAAGCCCGAACAATTAAAAGTAGGGTTGCATTCGCTTGGTTATGTTGCAAACACAAAAGAAGAAGCTGTTGCAGATTATTATCCGGGTTACGCGGAAACATTTACCAGGATAGGGAAAGAGCGTGGCTGGCCGCCAGTAACAAAAGCTCATTTCGATTCTCAGAATGGTCCGTTGGGTGCACTATTGATAGGTGGTCCTGAAGAAATAGCCGAAAAAATTATTCGACATAGTGACGCATTAGGAGGAATCTCAAGATTTACTTTTCAAATGGATAATGCCGGACTGCCACACGAAAAACTTTTACGATCTATTGAATTAATAGGCTCACGCGTAGCGCCATTGGTGAATAAATGATCCATTAACAATAGTTCCTAAGAAAAAATGTATAACTGGAAAGCAAATAAAAACCTCCGAAGTTTTTTTCGGAGGTTTTTTATTGAGAGATTCTCTATAAAATTATTGTAGCACTACTTTCTTCACAATTGTGTTATCAGTCCCACTCAGGGTAACATGCAGGAAATAAATTCCTTTTGAAAATTCGCTGAGGTCAATAATGGAGTTATTCAAATCGTTAAGAATACAATTTGAAACCAGTTCTCCGTTAATCGAATAAAGCTGTACAGTTTGAATTGGTGTGCCGCTCATTACTGAAATTATTCCGTTAGAAGGATTCGGAAAAACACGTACGTCCGAACTGTTCGAAGAAGAAGTCAGATTATTTTTCATTGAGCCTACGTCAAAGCTGGTTGTGTTTACCACAGCATTATAGGTTGCATCTCCCGATTGATTAGCTCTCAATACAACCGTTCCTTCAACTCCCGTGAGTTCTATCATGCCTGCAGAATATATTGCCGGACCTGAAACTACAGTAATGGTTGTTGTTAACATCGAGGAGGCATCAGCTGTTACTGGGAAATCAGGATCTGAAACTATTTTGTCCACAACACCTGTCCACATAATTGTTTGGTCCAGTTTAGTTACAGTTAATGTTTTCATAGCCGAGCCTGCCAGGTACACTGTGTTCGTAACAACAGATGCGGTAATGTTTGTAGTCCCCGCTCCGGTAATTGTTACCATTCCACTTGCGTCGATTGTGGCGACTAATGCATTCGAACTCGCATAAGTAATAGGTCCGTTGCTTGCAGTAGCAGTAACCGAGAAAGAAGGTGCAGTAATTGATTTAGTTCCAATGCTTGCAAGAGTAACTGTATTTGTCAATTTAGTTACTGTCAGTGTTTTCATTGCCGACCCTGCCAGGTATACTGTGTTTGTAACAACAGCAGCAGTAATGTTTGTAGTGCCTGCACCAGTGATCGTTACTATTCCACTTGCATCAACCGTAGCAACAGCTGCGTTTGAACTTGCATAAGTAATAGTTCCGTTTGATGCAGTAGCAGTAACAGAAAAAGAAGGAGCAGTAATTGATTTTGTTCCGATGCTTGCCAATGTAACGGTGTTTGTTAATTTCTCAACAGTTAATGTTCTCATTGCTGATCCTGCCAGGTATACTGTATTCGTAACAACAGCGGCGGTGATGTTCGTCGTTCCTGCGCCTGTAATTGTTACCATTCCGCTCATATCAACGGTTGCAACAGCTGTATTTGAACTTGCGTATGTTATTGTGCCGTTCGAAGCAGTAGCAGTCACCGAGAAAGAAGGAGCAGTTACCGATTTAGTTCCAATGCTTGCCAGTGTGACCGTGTTTGTTAATTTCTCAACAGTCAATGTCTTCATTGCTGACCCTGCTAAGTATACTGTATTCGTAATAACGGATGCGGTGATATTTGTTGTGCCGGCTCCGGTTATTGTTACCATTCCGCTCGCATTAATGGTTGCAACCGATGTATTAGAACTTGAATAAGTGATGGTTCCATTCGTTGCTGTGGCGGTAACCGAGAAAGAGGGAGCAGTCACCGATTTAGTTCCAATACTCGCCAGTGTAACGGTGTTTGTTAATTTCTCAACAGTCAACGTCTTCATTGCCGACCCCGCGAGGTATACTGTATTCGTAACGACAGCAGCGGTAATGTTTGTAGTTCCTGCTCCGGTAATTGTTACCATTCCGCTTGCATTAACAGTTGCAACAGCTGTATTAGAACTCGCATAAGTTATCGTCCCATTTGTTGCAGTAGCAGTAACAGAGAATGATGAAGCAGTTACTGATTTAGTTCCAATGCTTGCAAGAGTAACAGTATTTGCTAACTTGGTTACTGTTAAAGTTTTCATCGCAGACCCAGCCAGGTATACTGTATTAGTAGCAACAGATGCAGTGATATTTGTTGTCCCTGCTCCGGTAATTGTTACTATTCCACTCATATCAACAGTTGCTACTCCGGTGTTTGAACTTGCATAGGTGATGGTTCCGTTTGTTGCTGTAGCAGTAACAGAGAAAGAAGGGGCCGTAACTGATTTAGTTCCAATGCTTGCGAGCGTTACTGTGTTTGTTAATTTGTTTACTGTTAAACTTTTCATTGCGGACCCAGCCAGGTATACTGTATTAGTAGCAACAGATGCAGTGATATTTGTTGTCCCTGCTCCGGTAATTGTTACTATTCCACTCATATCAACAGTTGCTACTCCGGTGTTTGAACTTGCATAGGTGATGGTTCCGTTTGTTGCTGTAGCAGTAACAGAGAAAGAAGGGGCCGTAACTGATTTAGTTCCAATGCTTGCGAGCGTTACTGTGTTTGTTAATTTGTTTACTGTTAAACTTTTCATTGCGGACCCAGCCAGGTATACTGTATTAGTAGCAACAGATGCAGTGATATTTGTTGTTCCCGCTCCGGTAATCGTTACTATTCCACTCACATCAACAGTTGCAACAGCTGTGTTAGAACTCGCGTAAGTTATCGTCCCATTTGTTGCAGTAGCCGTAACAGAAAAAGAAGGAGCCGTAACTGATTTAGTTCCAATACTCGCCAGTGTAATTGTGTTTGTTAATTTAGTTACCGTCAACGTTTTAAAAGCCGAGCCAGCCAAATACGTTGCAGAAGTAACAACAAATGCAGTGATATTTGTTGTTCCCGCTCCGGTAATTGTAACCATTCCACTCATATCAACAGTTGCCACGCCGGTATTTGAACTTGAATAGGTAATGGTGCCATTGGTTGCCGTCGCAGTAACAGAGAAAGACGGAGCAGTAACTGATTTAGTCCCGATACTTGCAACTGTAACCGTATTTGTTAATTTATTTACTGTAAAAGATACTGTCACATCGGGAGCTGGTGAAAAATTCATATCACCACCTTGTGAGGCCTTAATAGATACTGTTCCAGCTGCTGTTCCGGAAAGTGTAACTGTGTTTCCTGAAACAGACGCAATATTTGTTCCGGTTGTTATTGCATATGTCACTGCTAAGCCTGATTGTGCGACAGCACCCAGCGTAAAGGAGGGAGCGCTAACCAATCTGGAGCTTATTGAAGGAAAATTAATAGTTTGTGTAGTAAGCGAAAAAACATTAGCACTGGCGATTATCGACAAGATACCAAGGAAGAGCAATGATTTTTTTAACATGGGGCTGTTTTTTTATTGATTTAAAATTCTGAATTTATTAACCCAGGATATTTTAAAACGGTTGAATAGTAAATATAGGTGGGTTCTAAAAATTCACTTTTAGAGATTTGACTAAAAATCGGAGAA
>CAZQIC010000127.1:0-13217 GCA_964593555.1 uncultured Bacteroidia bacterium
GATACGATTTTATTAGATTGTTTTTAACATTCTATTTTTAGAACTCCCCTATATTATAATCATAAAATGAATACTGCCAGGTAAGAATGAGTGAGATAAAAAAGAAAAACAATCTGAAATACTTTTTTAAGCCTAAGGCCTCCCAATTAACCTTGTTTTTATTTAGATAAAAAAGCAATACTACTGTAATTAAATAATAAAGGAAAACACGGAAATTAGAAAGGGCGCCAAATAATATCGAACTTGAATAATAGGGTAGTTCTTTATTAGTAAAAAAGGAAATATGCAACTTGGAAAAAATTCTCTCCAAAGAATAATCAAACCAAGAAAAATGACGCTTCAGAAACAAAAAATCAGAAAAGAAAAATTCATGCAAAAGGTCAAAAAGAAAAAAAATGAATATGAGAGATATAGTAAATACCGAAATATTTTTTAAACGCTCCCTCTTATTCAAAAAATCAAAACGCATTAATTAAAAAGATTTAAGCACATTAATAATATATTCATAATCATCTTTTACCATTTTATTATGAAGCGGAATAGACATTGAATATTCGTTAGCCGCATATGCCATTGGATAAGTTGCTGATTGGATATTAAAAGCCTTTGCATAAAAACCCAACATATGAACAGCATGTGTTCCCGGGCGGGTGCTGATACCTTTTTGTTGCAGGAATTCCATTAATTCATTTCGTTTCATTGGAGATTTGCTTTCATCGATGAACAATACATATGATTGCCAACCATGCTTATATCCCTTAGGAACAAAAGGTGTTTTAATCCATTTAAGAGAGGATAGTTCATTGGTGTAAAAATCAGCCCAATGCTGACGCTCATCAATAAACTTATCCAGTTTTTTTAACTGCACAACTCCCACGGCACCCTGAATATCCGTCATCCTGTAGTTATAACCAACCATATCAAATTCCGGAAGAATATAGGGCTTTGGCCCTTTATGTCTTTGCTCTTCCGATATAGAAGCGCCGTGATTACGTAACATATTTATTTTTTCTGCTAAAGAGTCGTCGTTTGTCGTAAGCATACCTCCTTCTCCGGTGGTAATAGATTTACGTGGGTGAAAAGAAAAACAACCAATATCTCCCAGGCTACCCGCAGGTCTGTCTTCGATCCCAGCCCCGGCAGCACAAGCTCCGTCTTCTACAATTTTTAAACCAGGTGCAATTTTTTTTATCTCGTCAATATTCGCACATAATCCAAAGAGATGAACAGGAATAATAGCTTTTGTTTTAGAAGTTATCTTTTGCACTATTTGATTGACATCTATGTTAAAAGTTCTTATATCTATATCAACAAAAACAGGTGTAGCCCCACAATACATAATAGCATTGGCAGTAGAAACCCATGTAAAAGCGGGCACCAATACTTCATCGCCATGTTTTACGCCTAATGCAACGAGCGCAAGATGAAGAGCAGTAGTACAATTAGAAACGGCATATGCATATTTAACCTTATGTCGTTCTGCAAAAAGTTTTTCAAATTCAGCAACTTTAGGTCCCTGAGTAATCCATCCTGAAAAAATCGGATCTTTTGTTGCCTCCCATTCTTCCTGTCCCATGGAGGGCAATGAAATTGGAATATTTTTTTTTTCCATTAAATAGAAATTTTGAATTTAGAATTCCTCCAGTCAATCAGCTTCTGCAAACCATTATCAAGATTATATTTGAACTCAAAACCAATTTCTTCATTAGCTTTTTGAACAGAACCAATTCGGTTTTGCACAAGTGCTCTTGCGTCATCTGCATTATAGGGCTTGTAGTTAACTTTTAAATTTGACTTCTTAAGACGAAGAATAGTATCGCACAACTGTTTGATTGTTGTTTGAACTTCTGTACCAACATTATAATAACCGAAATTTATATTTGATTGCAACGCCGCCACATTACATCTGGCTACATCCTCAACATAAATAAAATCATACGCCTGGGATCCGTCTCCATTTATTGTAGGTGCTTCATTTGCATCAATCTTATTTAGCATAATAGGTACAACACCGCTGTAAACCGCGTGTTGATCTTGCCCGGGGCCATATACATTCATGTATCTTAATCCGATAACCGATAACCCATAACGATCATTATATGCTGTACACATTGCTTCGCCGGAGATTTTTGTAGCTCCATAAAAATTTTTGTTATTAAAAGGATGCTCCTCTGTCATTGGAACCTCAACAGCATCGCCGTATACAGATGCTGAAGAAGAATAAATAAGTTTTTTTACATTGTTTTTTACGCAAGCCTCCAATACATTAAAAGTTCCGGCAATATTTACATCAAATGCTGTTCTCGGATAATCCTTACAATGAAGCAGCCACATTGCTGCCAGATGAAATACACAATCAACTCCTTTCATCGCATCATTTAAAATGTCGATCTCACGAACATCGCCTCCTGTTGGATGAATTGAGCAACGAGGGTCTTTTAATGATTCCGCGATGTTCTCCATTTTTCCCCTCGCAAAATTGTCATAAATAATAACCTGGCCTACTTCATGTTTCAACAATTCAGCAATGACAAATCCACCTATAAAACCAGCTCCACCTATGACTAAAATTTTTGATCCTTTAATATCCATTATTTAATTTTTTTATATAACGATCTTGTATTCACTAAGCCAATTGGTCTTACCCAGGGATATATTTCCTTTTCAAGTCCAAAATTCTCAATCTTAACATTCCCAAAATTCAGTATGCCATCAAATGGATACCCGGCTTTATCCAGAACAGAAATACCAACGGAATAATTGGAGGGCAAAAGGTCCTGATCAATTTCGATCTCAAAAACATTTGCACCTTTTTTTATTTCATTATCATTATTCCCATTAAACTTATCCCGGCTCGAAGAGTATGTTATACGCCCAACTGTTTCATCCATAAAGGAAAAAATAATTGAAGCGCCATAAATATCTTCCTTTGAATGGATCACCACTTTAGCTTTTACTCTTTCGTGCATCCTAAAATTTGAAAGCTCTTCGTTATTGAAATTAAATAAATTAATAGAGTGTATTTGCAGTATTCCCTTATTATATTGGTTGCGGGGATAGTTATCCGGAATCACACCAAAGGCTTCTTTATCAAACTCTCCTTTTAAATAATACCTTATTACATCTTCTGTTTTTCCCGTCATTTTTACTGTTCCATTTTCCATTAACACCGCCGAAGTACAGAGATTGTTTATTGCTGCCATGTTGTGACTAACAAATATTACAGTCCTTCCTTCCGAAGAGCTTACCGCCTGCATTTTGCCTATCGCCTTTTTTTGAAAATCCGCATCGCCAACTGCCAGCACTTCATCCACTATGAGTATTTCCGGTTCCAAATGAGCGGCAACTGCAAATGCAAGTCTGACATACATTCCGCTCGAATACCGTTTTACAGGAGTATCTAAGTATCGGCCTATTCCAGAAAAATCTATTATTTCATCGAACTTACTTTTTATCTCCTGCTTTTTCATCCCCAATATAGCGCCATTCAAAAAAATATTTTCCCGACCAGTCAATTCAGGATGAAATCCGGTACCCACCTCCAACAAACTCGCAATACGTCCCTTAACTTTTATACTGCCTGTGGTTGGTTCTGTTACTTTCGAAAGTAATTTAAGAAGTGTTGATTTGCCTGCACCATTCTTTCCGATAATACCCAATACTTCACCTCTCTTAACACTTAAATTAATATCCTTTAGTGCCCATACATATTCACTCGTAGATGTAGAAAAACGATTGTTCTCATCTCCAATTTTAAGGAACGGATCCTCTTTGCCCCTTAATTTAGCAAGCCATCTTTGAAAATCATCTTTGATCGTAGCTGTACCTACAATACCAAGACGGTACTGCTTGGAAATATTTTCTATTTTAATTATAGTATCTGCTGTATTCATTACACATTGTCCATAAAACGCCTCTCAACCCTTCCAAACATTAATAATGCAAAAAGCAATAACAAGATCATGAATATAAAACAATACGCCAGATATAAAATATTAACAGAACCTGTACCAATGAAAGCGCATTTGAACGCTTCAACTACATGTGTCATTGGATTGAATTTAGCCGCTATTGCAAAATTTCCTTTTAGCATTGATAATGGATACACAATTGGAGTTGCATACATCAGAAGCTGAACACCAAAGGCAATAAGATTCTGAAAGTCCCTGTACTTGGTTGTTATAGATGAGATTAAAATACCAAATCCAAGCCCCATTCCTGCCATAAGAATGATCAAAAAAGGAACAATGCAAACCCAAATTGTTGGATAAAATACACCTTTCACTAACCAAAAATAAAGTATGAACGCTATTAAAAGGACGAGCTGAAAACCGAACTTAATAAGATTAGAAATAATAATTGATAACGGAACAATAAGCCTGGGAAAATATACTTTACCAAAAATGCGGGAATTTGAAATAAATGTACTTGCCGTTTTATTCAAACAATCTGCAAAATAAGTCCATGCCGTTAAACCTGAAAGATAAAACAAAATTTTAGGCACATCCTCTGTCTGGATCTTTGCAACCCTCCCAAAAATCAAAGAAAAAACAATTGCTGTTAAAACAGGTTGAATCAACAGCCAAAGGGGGCCGAGAACAGTTTGTTTATAAAGTGAAATAAAATCTCTTCTTACAAAAAGAAAAAGCAAATCTTTGTATGCCAAAATTTCCTTCAGTTGAAAATTCCACCATCGTGACTTAGCGGCAATTACAACATCCCAATTTTCTTCTTCAACAACCGGAGTATTGGATTGAGTCATATTTATCAGGAATCTTTCTTAGAAGAATAACCATAACCGTAGCCATAGCCGTAACCATAGCCATAGCCATATCTATTGTAATAATACCTGGAACGTTTTTGTTTAACTCCATTCAGCAACAATCCAATATTCATACCATTACTCTTCCTAATCGTTTCTTCAACGCTTTTCACAAAAGTCTTTGTAGCAAATTTAGTATTCATTACAAAAAGTATCGCATCAACGTATTTCATTAGGATCATTGCATCCGAAATAAGACCCAAAGGAGCAGTGTCAACAATTATATAATCATAATGTTCACGGCCATACTCGAATATTTTTTGCATGTTAGCACTTAATATGAGTTCCGAGGCATTCGGAGGCGTAGGACCCGATAAAACAACATCCATATTCTCTATACTTGTCTTCATTACAGTATCTTTCACCTCCGACCTTCCAATGAGAATTGTACTAACACCAATATCGGATTGCATATTGAGGCCAATCTGCACCCTTGGTTTATGAAGATCCAATTCGAGTATCAACACTTTTTTACCAGCCTTTGCCAGAATAGAGGCGAGATTAATAGAGCAAAATGTTTTACCCTCCCCGGGATTATTAGAAGTGATCAATACAACTTTTGATTTGACTTCTGAAGCCATGTATTCAAGATTGGTCCTCACATTCCGGAAAGATTCTGTGACCAGCGATTTGGGATCAATGTCAACTACTATATACGACTCCTTTGCTTTGTCAGAATAAATTATTTCACCAAAAATCGGAAGGGTTGTTATTTTTTTTAATTGTTCAACATTTTCAATTTTCAGGAACAAAATATCCTTTACAAATATGATAAGTAAAGAAATTATTAATCCAACACTCACAAAACTATAAGTTAACCTCGTTTTATCCGGCCTAACTACACCTCTCGAACGAGCAGCTTCAATAACCCGTGTCTCCGGGATGATACCTGCCTTCGCAATAACCGTATTCGCTTTTCTTTCCAAAAGAAAAACATACATCTTTTCGTTCACATTAAGTTTACGTTGAATATTTATGAGTTCCCGCTGCTTTCCAGGAATGGTTTTAATACTTGAAGTATAGCGACTAATCTCAACATCTATGTCAAGAAGTTTTTCATTAAATGCAGCGCGAAGATTTGAAATATAAATCAGCATATTTTGTTTTAATCTATCCATTCGCAGATCTAAATCCGCAATTGCAAAATTACCTTCCCTTGAATTTGATAACGCCTGAACCCTTATCAGCTGCATTGAGTAAAGCTCTGAGGTGCTTTTACTTAAAAAACCATCATTAGCTACTACGTATATAGATGGGGGCAAAAAAGCCGGATCCTTATCTTCTATTATATACGTTTCAAGATCAGCTAATGTTTTCAGCTGCAAATTTATAGTTGATTTTTGTTCATCAAAACCATGAAGCTGGGTAAAATAACTTTCCTGTTCTTTTCCAAGATCAAGAATTGCTTTACTTTCTTTATAATTTTGCATTGTATCTTCAATCCCATTAAGCACTGACGTTACTTCTTCCATTTGCCTATCAATGTACTTTAATGTATTTTCACTTATATCATATCGGGTCTGAACAGAATTTTCAATATACACTTTAGATAAAGTATCCAAAAATTGAACGGCACGTGCGGGTACAAAATCTTCAACTGTGACCTGTAAGATATTTGTATATTCTGGATTTACAACAGCAAGACCAGACTGAAATCTGCGTATAAGATTATCCTTATTATGAACCTGTACTTTGTATTCGGTTTCTTTAGATAAAGAAATGGTTTGAGCGCTAATTTTTCCTGTGTTTTTAAATAGAAATCTATAATCAGCATCTACAAGCTCCTTGTTAAATGTGCCTTTCTTTATCACTTCAACAGAACCTTTCATGTAACTGAGTTCAAACTCATTTAAATTCAAGACTCTGAAACGCATCATTTTCTCAAAGAGACTTTGATTTATTGCGAACACCTCAAGTGTAAATGGAGGACTACCAAACATTTCTTCCGTTTTAACTCTTCCAACCACATAATAAGAAACACCTAAATTAAGACGTTCAACAGCTTGCTTAATTAAATCATAGGATTTTATTACCCTTGTCTCATTTGTATTATCAATATATCCTTTATAATTAAAACTAACATCAGATATTATACTATGAGCATTATACTGATCATTTGATTTAAGAAGGATTTGAGTACTTACGGCATAAACATCCGTCAATTTCCAGCAATAAGCAACCGCCGAAAAATATGCAACAATAGGAAAAATGGCAATCAGGTACCAGTTACGAAGAAATATACGGCCATAGATCTTAAAATCGTCAAAATCAACTACCGGTGAATTGCTTCTGGACTTGGAATTATTCACGTAATTAGTTTATTAGGCTACAAAGATACTAATTTTAAGAATTAAATTGAATTATGGAACTAACAGGAGATATAGACCGTATAAATCCAATAAGTTTGTTAATCCCTGACATTTATTGTATTTTTATAGTATAAATTTTAACTATTTTTAAGATGGGATTTTCTACTTTTTTAAGATCATTTTTTGCAGCAGTATTAGTGGTTTCTTTTTCTTTTAAAGGAATGGGTGTTGCACGAGTTAGTAATGGCAGCGGCCCCTGGAACACTCCAGGGACATGGCTCCCTGTAGGTATGCCTACCAATGCGGATGATATTACAATTGCATCGGGACACTCAGTAACAATGGATGGAAATGCAGGAAGCTGCCTATCTCTTACAATTGACGGTACTGCAAACTGGGTGACAGCAGGAAGGACAACCAATGTTGGCGTAGGCGGATTAACAATAAATAATGGAGGAAGTATTACAGGAACTGCAACTGGCATTCTTAATGTCGCAGGAAATTTTACTTCGAATGCAGGAGGTACTACCATCGGCAGGGTTACTCTTAATGTTAGCGGGACTTCCGCAATAAACGGAACAATAACTTTTAACTCAAATACAGGAACTAAAACATTTATAGGAGCAGTAACATTGAATGCTGGTGCCGTTTGGGTTTCTACAACCATTTCTACTACCTCATTAATGGTTTTTCAAAACGGAATTACCAATAACGGAACTTCATTCTCCGCCGGAGGAAGTACATTCAATACAAATCCCCAGTCATTAGACGGAACTACGGCTTATACATTCTCTCAGATTGTAACCATAACTGGTATTACTCTTACTAACAATTGCGATGTAACAATGACCAGAGCCTCTGCCGCTACGCTTGCAGGAACCGGAGGCTGGACCCAGGGAGCCAATAGCGTCTTATCCTATATGGGTACAACTATTACAGTAACTACACGAGATTTTGGAACCAATAACAACATAGTTGACTACTCAAATACAGGGACACAAACGGTAATCGGAACCACATACAGGTATTTAATTATTTCCGGTTCTGGAACAAAAACATTGGGAGGCAATACAGATATAACCGACGATTTAACAGTAACTGCCGGTAGCCTTGCATTGAGCACGCGTAATTTTACCGTGAATGGAACAACAAGTATTTCGGGTACATTGAGTGACGGGAGCAACACCGGATCAAATCTTTTTGTTGGTGCAGTAACGGTTAATGCAGGAGGGATATGGAATTGTAATAGTGTTACGAGCGTCGGCAATACCATTTTCCAAAATGGGATCACAAGTGACGGCACAGCCTTCAATGGGGGGGCGGCCACATTTAATACGAATTCTCAAATACTTACAGGTACATTCCGCTTGGCTTTCAGAGCAATAGTTGCAACAGGCGTCACCTTAACAAATAACTTTATCGTTACTATTACCAATACAGGATCAGGTTCTTTAAGCGGTACAGGAGGCTGGATTCAAGGCAACAACTCAACGTTAAATTATGCCGGAAGTACTATCGCAGTTACCACATATGATTTTAGCTCGGACATAAACACTGTAAATTACAACCGAAGCGGCACCCAAACTGTTTTGGGCACCACTTATCATAATTTAAATATAGCCGGATCTGGAACAAAAACACTTGGAGCTGCAACAGTGGTAAATAATGACCTAACGATTACTGCCGGGACTTTATCATTGAGTGCCTTTGATTTCACAGTAACAGGCATTACAGATGTGAGCGGCAGACTTAGTGACGCAACTAATGCGGGAGTCAATATATTTATTGGTGCAATTACTGTTAACGCAAGCGGGTCGTGGTCGACCAATAGCGTTACAGTTGGAACCAATCTCACCTTCCGGGGAGGAATTACACATAACGGAACTTCTTTTTCCGGAGGCGCTTGTACTTTTGATACAAATGATCAGGGAATTGATGGGTCCAGCCCTTTAACCTTTAGAAGTATTAGTATAACAACGATTAATCTTACAAATTTTACAACTGTTAGCACCACAGCGACAACGGCCGGGTCATTAGGCGGGACAGGAACATGGACACAGGGAATGAACAGTATATTAAACTATGCCGGATCCACCCTTACAATCGCATCGTGGGATTTTACAACAAACCCAAACACGGTTAATTATAACAGATCGGGCGTACAAACCGTACGTGCGATCACCTATTATAATTTAGGTATCGCCGGCTCGGGTATAAAAACGCTTGGAGGAACTGTGCTTGTAAGCAATAACCTGACCGTTACTGCAGGAACACTCTCGTTAAGCACATTTGATATTACAGTTTCAGGAACCAGCTCTATTACAGGTACCCTCAGCGATGGAAACAATGCGGGTATTGACACTTTTGTAGGATTAGTAACTATAAATGTCGGAGGAGTCTGGCTTTCAACTTCAGTTACTACACCCGCTAATCTTATTTTTCAAGGGGGAATTACAAGCAATGGAACATCTTTTAACGCAGCCGTTGCTACTTTTAACACCAATGATCAATCTATTTCGGGAACTAGAATATTGACCTTTACCGGCACCTCCGTTGTTGTAACGGGATTCGTTGTTACAAATAGTGGAACTGTTGCAATGACTAATACAGGAGCAGGAGTTTTAAACGGAACCGGAACATGGACCCAAGGAACAAATGGAACTCTAAGATATGCAGGCACTACAATTACTGTAACTACTGTTGATTTTTCCACCAACGCTCCAAACACTGTAGATTATAACAGAGCTGGAATTCAAACAGTGAGAGCAACTACTTATGACAATTTAAACCTCTCTACCTCCGGAGCAAAATCTCAATCGGCAGCCGGAAATGTTATTATCAATAATGCATTTGATATTGATGCAGGGGTAACTTATGATGTAATAAATGATGCTTCTTTATATACCGAAATGAGGGGAACAATAACAGGTACGGGAACAATAACCGGATATGCCAATGCGAACCTTCTTACAGCAGGATCTGGTGATCTTGGAACTATTTATTTTACTTTGGGAAGCAGATTCCTGAGAGATTTTTCAACTGATATGATAGCTGGATCCGTAACATTGGGAACGGATGTTACTGTTAATGGAACATTGTTAATGACAGATGGAGAATTGATTATAAATGGAAATACACTGACAATTGCAAACGATGTTGTAACCACTCTTGGAACAATTACTGGCTCTTCAACATCAAACATCATTGTTAATGGCGGTACTGCAACTGCAGATCCAAATATCAATTTTACTCAAACTTCTTCCGTCACAAGGTCGTTAAACGATCTTACCATTGACAGAACAGGCGCCAATACAAATGTTAATTTGGGCAGCGCACTTGATATGATTGGGACCGTAACGTTATCAAACGGAACATTAGTTACCGGAGGAAACTTAACTCTTAAATGTTCAGCAGCAGCATGCGCAAGAGTCGCACAAATTACAGGAACAGGAGCAATTAGCGGCAATGCAACAGCTGAACGCTTTACCGCAGGACCTTTTACAGGATGGGGCTTGCTGGGATCACCCATTTCCGCAGGATTAACAATGAGCGCGTGGGATGATGATATTGCAATGTCTTGCTCCAACTGTCCTGATGGAACAGCCGGAGGTTTTACATCAATATATACTTATAACGAAGCTGCAGTGGGTTCGTATAGTGCCGCGGCTGCTTACGATGCTATAAACTATGCCGACCCAATTCTTAATGGTGTTGGATACTTCGCCTACTACGGAACAGGAGCTGTAAATACCAGTGATATAACGCTAGATGTTACCGGCGCATTAAGAACAGGACCAATTGATCTTGCCCCAACTTGTAACAGTACAACCAGTGTCGCAGATGATGGATGGAATTTAGTTGCTAATCCTTACCCCTCACCCATTAGTTGGACCGCACTTGAAGCTGCGGCTGGAGATGCCAATGCAATTGATGGCACATATTATTCCTATGACACGGATCAGGGGGGATATATCAACTTTAACGCAGTTACACAACTTGGTACCGGAGGACTTACTGACGCTATTCCTATGGCACAAGGTTTCTTTGTTCATTTGACCGGGGCAACATCTCTTCAGGCAGATGAATCCCATAAACTAGGAGGTAATCCAACTTTCAGAAAAAATGGGAATCCCCTGCCTTCAACACAAGCAACGCAATATTTCAAGCTAAAACTTTCAAGACCCGGCAAATATACTGATGAAGCAATTCTTTCGTTTTATCCAAATGCGAGCGACAGTTTCGACTATCAATATGATGCATACAAACTTTTTGGATCAGTGACCAATCCACATTATATAGCATTGAAAGGTCAAGGGAAATTATACAGCGTTAACAACGTTGCGCCTTTAACTCAGAGTATGGTAATCCCGGTTTTTGTAAAAACATCCGTAAACGCCACCTATACAATTTCTCAGCAAAATATTGCATCCGTACCTTATGCTTGTATAACACTTTTTGATAGCATTAAAAACATCACAACAGATCTGAGAACTTCAAGTTATACTTTTACAATATCTCCCGGAACATACCATAACAGGTTCAAATTAAATGTCTCTTTTGATCCTCCGGTTGCATTTAACAGTGTGGTTTCCCCACAATCTTGTGCAGGATCTAATGATGGCGTTTTAATTGCTTCTGCTACAGGCGGCTCAGGACCATGGGATTATGTGTGGCGCGATTCTTTGACGTCCAACATTGTTCAACAACATTATTCCCAATCCACTCCTGACACATTAAAAAATCTTGGAACCGGAACTTATATTTTAGAACTAAAAACTTCTGGTGCATGTGATCTTGCTTCCCAGGTTTTCCACATTAATTCAACGCCTCCTACATTAGTTCCTCTTTCAATAAGCAGTACAAATTCACCAACCTGTTTTGATCACAATGACGGATTCCTTGTTGCACAACCAACAGGAGCTGGTCCTTGGAATTATATCTGGAAAGATTCTGTCTCAGGAAGTATTATTCAAACACATTTGAGTGTTTCTACTTCTGATACTCTTAAAAATCTTAATGCTGGTACTTACATTGTTGAAACAAGAAGTATTGGTGATTGCGACTCTTCCGTTTTCACTTTTAATATCTCATCACCTTCTATCGGAATGGTAGGATTATCGAGCAGTTCGGTAAACAATCCAACATGCTATGATGAAACAGATGGCTACATTGTTGCGCGTCCGCTTGGCACTGGACCATGGAATTATTATTGGGCAGACTCTTCGAGCGGAACTATAGTTCAAACACATCTTGGAATTTCCGGGTACGATACATTAAATGGCCTTAACACAGGAACATACATTGTGTACATCCGAAACACAGCCAATTGTGATTCTACTGTATATACGTTCAGCCCTATTGTTCCTCCATTACTCGCTTTTGCTGCTTTCACAACAAACGGTGATACAGCATACCTTAGCCAGGGCGGCACAATTAATTTTAACAATACATCTACCAATGCAACTACTTATGGCTGGAACTTTGGTGATGCATCGGGTTCGACATCAGCAAGTCCATCGCACGCTTATTCAAGCACAGGGACATATACCGTTACCTTGAATGCATACAACGCGGCATGCGATGACTCAAGCAGTACAACTTATGTTGTTTATGTATTGACATCTCCTTCAGGAATTGTCCAAAGCAATTTGGGTAATTCTGTTTTTGTTGGCCAGGATAAGAATGGAGTTTTCGTACGCTTTAATGATCACAACGGGGCAAATGTTATTATCTCGATAAATAATATCCTTGGCCAAAAAGTGATTGACGATACTTATACAAAAATTAACGGGCAGGTAGTTTATCTGAATGTTGAAAATATTACAAATAATATTTTGTTTATCACTATCACAAGTGATGACAACAGGGTAACAAAAACAATAAGCAGTCATTAATATTAAGAGAGGAATATCCTCTCTTAATATTTAATTAAAAAATTAATACCTTTGTTAAACAGGAAGCAATAATCGAAATGAAAAAAACAGCCTTGATCCTACTTTTACTTTTAGCACCTCTTTTTGCTAAAAAGGTATTTTGTCAGCCGCCACCTCCAGGAGGTCCGCCATGCTGGCCGCCACCATGCGCAG
>CAZQIC010000128.1:0-13037 GCA_964593555.1 uncultured Bacteroidia bacterium
CTTTGTCGGTGTGTACATGATGTTGATTGCCTCCCATAGTTTGCGAGATAATAAACGCTTCGGCATTTAAGCTTGTCCATTTCTCCGCGATCAATTGTTCGCGAGTATAACCATTGCGAATTATTTTAAGATAGTTAAGTAAATAGATCGCAACACCTGTAAGTATTAAACCTCCTATGGTAAATGTTATTTCAGGGTGGCCAAGGCTGTAATAATATTTAAATGTGAACACGGTAAAAAACAATGCGATCACCCCAATTCGTATCAGGGTTATATCCTTGTTTCGAACTCCTAGAAAAATATAGACAACAGGCACAAGCACAGTAAGGCTATAAAATACAATAGCAAAGGGGATGTCATGTCCTGCCTCAAGCATCATATTCATCATTTGTACACTCAGTTCACGTACCACCAGGTAATTACCTCCTATATAAATAAAAAGCAAACTGAACACCTCAAGTATCTCTAAACAATTTCTCCAAAGGTATAACTCAGATTTTTTTTTATTCTTTTTAGCAATAAAATATGTCCCAAGAAAAAAAACAATAAATGCGAATGGTATTAATTTTTCTGCCCAGCCACCTATTTCGGCAAGAATATAAAAAAGAAAAGAAGCCGCAGTCAGGATCGCAGCAACAGTTGTAACAAAATCAATATAACGTATAGCAGCAACCGAAAGTACCAGAAAGGAAACAATAAATGAGAAAGGAATATTACCGTCTGTCATACCAATGAATCCTCCAATAGTAAAACCAACCGAGTGATATAACAGCATTTCAGTAACTCCCGATTTATAATTTTTCAGTTTCTTCACAAAAATAAGATCGAGTAAAACAAAGGAACCAATACCGTAAAGGATACACAATATAAAAATAG
This sequence comes from uncultured Bacteroidia bacterium, assembly GCA_964593555.1. Lineage (GTDB taxonomy): Bacteria > Bacteroidota > Bacteroidia > JAFLBG01 > JAFLBG01 > CAZQIC01. The sequence continues at coordinate 877 of CAZQIC010000128.1, forward strand.
CATCTTCGACAATACTTATAAATGGAATGGCCAGCAGTGCGGTTACTCCACACAGCGCAACAAATGCTGCAATGAAAAGAAGGATCCGGATAAAAATATTTGGTGAAAAAGAATCGCTTTTATATGCCGCCTGGATATTTGTCCATTGTTCCTTTGTGATCATACCACTTTTACAATACTGCTTTGCTTTTCGCAAAACATTCAGGTTGTTGAGTGAATCAATATTGTAGGCACAAATTTTCATTCTTCTCTTTTAAAATAATTGCGATACTTTATAATAAAGAAAATAAACCCACCGCAAGACAATAATAGATAGTATGCCCAAAGTATTTCAGCTCCCGATGGAATTATAATGGTTAATAAATATGAAAATGCAATATAGCCAAAGACAACCCCATACACTAAAAACAGAAATGATTTTGCAATATTTTTTGCATAATATATAATAGCGCCCGCCCCGGCCAATTGTAGTAACACACAGATCCAGACAGTGCTCCCTCGCATTGAAAAAAGTCCGATATCCGTACCAACAAAAAATAGTAAAGAACAATAATTAATATATGAAAACGTGAAGTGCGCTTTTATGTTCCTTCTTTCAAGGATTAAAGAAGTACATGCAAGTGCCAGGCCAAAAACAATAGCGATAATATAAAGATTGTTAGAAGCAAAAACATCGCTGCTGTACCAATTCTGAAATGAAATGCTCAATCCCCAGAACGAAGCAAATGCTGTAATGGCTAATGACAATACACCCAAATGATCTAAACGATATGCAATAAAAAAGAAAAAAACTGCTGTTACAAGAGTCATTGCTTCCACGTATTCTAAAATATTGAAAAGAAACTGCAGGTACCCCAAAACGGAGATAAAAAGCAAACAGCCCAATAACAATACATAATCAAAATAAGGCGATGGAGAATTCAATTTAGCCCTGGAGTACCCTTCCTGTTTTTTAAAGGTGTAAACAAAACAAATAACACACAACGCCGCGATAAGAATTACACTTACAATATGCCCAATGCTGCCAATGTTTTCGTAAATAAGAATACCTATACCGGTACTCAGTAATAACACACCCAGGTACAATAGCGTTCTTAATTCATAAAATACGGATATGAGTTTACCTGACTCAATAGCTTCCAGTTGCTGAAACTGCTTTTCATCAACAAGTTGCTTGTCGAAAAGTTGCTTATATGTGGGCTGGAAAGACAATTTATATCATTTTATACATATAAATATAACAGATATAAGTTTTGAAATTGTAAGAATGATACATTTTTATATCTTTATTATGTTATGAATCCCCTAAGTAGATTTAAACAATGGAATATAGGAGACGCATTGGCGAAAACCGATGATGTATTCGAAAAAGCCCGTATCGAATTAATTTTCGGATTCTCTGTTTTTCTTTCATTACTTTCTACACTTTTTTTTGGACAACTAATAGCAGGTCATTATACATATCACCTGTATAACAATATTTTTGGTTTCCTGGTAATGTTTCCTGTCTTCTATTATTTAAAGAAGAATGAAACCTATAAATCAGCAGTAGCATTTATGATTGGCCAATGTATCATATCCATTTCCAGTATGATCATACAGAATGGCCAACTTGATTTAACAGCTATGTTGTGGAGTATGTTACAAATCATGTTTAGCTTTTTTGTTCTGAACAAGGCATGGGGTTGGTTTACTTGCTTTTACATAGCTGTCCTTATGCTCGTATGTTTGATTAATGATATGACAGCAAGAGCTATTTTTGATTTCCCTATTCCTCCTGATCAAATTCTTCCCCAGGCTGATTTATTTTCACTAGTCCCATTTGCTTTAAATGTTTATTTCATTTACAAATTCACCTCTGCAAATCAGGAGGCTGGAAAACAAATTGGAAAACAGAAATTATCCCTGATAAAAAGCAATGCAGAACTTGAAACACAAAAACGGGATTCAATAGCCAGTATTAATTATGCGCGCAGGATACAATACGCCGTACTTCCTCAGGAAGAAAATATTTACCGTAATATTCCACTGTCGTTTATCATATATAAACCAAAAGATATTGTAAGCGGCGATTTTTATTGGTTCCACGAAATTGATAAGAATAATTATATCATAGCCTGCGGAGATTGTACTGGTCATGGAGTCCCTGGTGCATTAATGACGGTAATAGGAAGTAATTTATTAAACCAAGCTGTAATTGATAATAGAGTTGTTCAACCTGCCGCAATATTAAATGAACTGGACAGGCTTATTACCATTACACTTAAACAACAGCTGGAACACGAAAACTATGTTCAAGATGGAATGGACATGGCTTTACTAAGAGTTGACAAAGCAAAAAAAGAATTTGTATTTGCCAGTGCCAAACGCCCTGGAATACTTATAAGGAACAAGCAACTCGAAGAAATTAAAGGGAGCAAATTTGCCTTAGGCGGAATGACAAGCGACGGAAAAACATTTGGAGAAACCATTATCAATTATAGTGAAGGCGATATTATTTATCTATTCACAGATGGCTGCACAGACCAGTTTGGCGGCGAAAAAGGAAAGAAATTTTCTATACGACAATTGCGCGAAGTACTTCTGAGTATGCATAGCAAAAAGCCGGGTGATCAAAAACAATTATTAGAGGCAAAAATTGATAACTGGAAACAAAATCACGAACAAGTGGATGATATTTTATTAATTGGAATTAAGTTTTAGTATGAAAATAACTCCCGGTTTAAAAAGCGAACAATGGAAGTATATTTTCAGCATTTTCCCTTTCATTGATCTGCCGTTTAATATTCTTGCTATTTATCTTTCTAAAAATTGGATGGCTACGCTTTCTCTTGCTATTGCTTTTCCACTTATAGCTACAACTATTTTAAAGTTCTGTGAAAAAAGCAATGCTGAACCAGGGCCCTGGATATTGAGCATAAATGGCGCATTATGTATTCTATATTTTTATGTTTCAGGTCCAGGTTCTCCTACCTGGCTTTCCCTGATCAATGTGACAGTTGGAGCTTCATTCATGTTCAATAATCCGAAAATTGGTCAATTTTCAATGGCCGTATTTTCACTTTTCACAGGATGGTTTTTTTATTATATGGGAGCGGATACTACTTATTCACTTATTATCGCATTAACGCTCCTTGCTTTCGTAGTTCTATTCAGCAGAGCGTACGCATTTATGCAGCACCAACAAAATAAAATTGAGATAAAGAACAAAGAAGTTGAAGAACAAAAAAAGGAAATTATCTCCAGTATTAATTATGCAAAAAGGATCCAGCAAGCAGTTTTACCACAAGAAGAAAATATTTACCGTAATATTCCGCTATCCTTTATTCTTTATAAACCAAAGGATATCGTGAGCGGTGATTTTTACTGGTTCCACGAAATTGACAGAGATAATTATATCATTGCCTGCGCCGATTGTACCGGCCATGGGGTACCCGGAGCCCTCATGACTGTAATTGGCAGCAACCTACTTAATCAAACAGTTATTGACAATAAATTATTAGATCCTTCTCAAATTCTGCTTGTGCTTGATAATCTTATTAACCAAACACTGAAACAGCAAAAAGAACACGAGCATATTGTCCAAGATGGCATGGACGTTTTCATTCTTAAGGTTGATAAACTAAATAAGGAATTTACATTTGCTTCTGCAAAAAGGCCAGCCATCTTTATAAGAAACAAGGAGATTATTGAATACAAAGGGAGCAAATATTCCTTAGGTGGTACAACAACCGGAAGTAAAATTTTTAATGAGACGAAGGTGAAATTTCAGGAAGACGATATGATATACTTATTTACAGATGGCTGCACAGATCAGTTTGGCGGTGAAAAAGGAAAGAAATACTCAATACAACAATTACGTGAATTATTATTAAATATTCACATGAAAAAACCGGGAGATCAAAAACAATTGCTGGATAATGCAATTGAACACTGGAAAAGAAATCATGAACAGATAGATGATATGCTATTAATAGGAATTAAGTTTTAATTTATGTCCCAGAAAGAAACATTCATCACAAAACTTATCTACCAAAAAGATAAAGCTGACCCTGAAAAATTCGAGAAAGGAAAATTTTTTGTTGGTTCAACAATCCTTTTTATTCTTCTTTGCCTAACTTCAATACCATATTATGGTATATTTTTTCCCGAAGAAATTACAAAACACCCTGATCTGTTTCTTGTAAATATAATAGGAGCTTTTTTCATTTTTGCTCTTCTCTTTATTTATAGAAAATTTGGAGGCCGAATTTTTATAGTAAATGCTATAACCTTTCTTGGCTATGCGGGAAATTATGGGACATATTCATTTAATGGCGGAATATTTTCACCGGATAATATGTGGGGAATAATTATTTCGTGCTGGGTATTCCTGGTCGCCAACAGGTTGAGTGGATTTATATGGATGATTGTATCCACAATAACACTTATATTTTTTTATTACGCTGATTTAAACCAGCTACATGACTTCCAAGCTGATATAATGAAAGTTAACTCAGGTTATTATTTTTTAAATTATATTTTGGCCGCTCTTTTTCTGCTCGCAATTATTTCTCTCTACGAGTCAAGTAAGAGAAAATTTGTGAATGAATTAAAAGATTCAAAGACCGATCTTGAACTTCATAGAAAAGAACTGGAAGCACAAAGAGAAGATATACTCGCAAGTATTAACTATGCTAAAAGAATTCAGCATGCTGTTTTACCAAATGAAGAAAATATTTATAGGAATATTCCTTTGTCATTTATTTTTTACAAACCAAAGGACATTGTAAGCGGTGATTTTTTCTGGTTCCATGAAATAGATCGTGACAATTACATTTATGTATGTGCTGACTGCACCGGCCATGGTGTTCCAGGGGCCTTAATGACAGTTATAGGCAGTAACTTACTTACACAAATTGTAATTGAGAATAAAACACACCAACCTTCACAAATACTTAACGAACTTGATAAGCGTTTAGCGTCAACCCTAAAACAGCAAAAAGAACATTACAAGCTGATACAGGACGGGATGGATGTGTCCGTCCTTAGTGTGGATAAATCAAAAAAACAGTTTACCTATACAGGTGCAAAACGTCCTGCGGTGTTAATTAAAAACAAGGAAATAACAGAGTTAAAAGGAAGCAAATTTTCTTTGGGTGGTTATAGTGCTGAAGAAAAAGTATTTGAGGAAATAAAAATAAACTACAATGAGGATGATGTAATTTATTTATTTACGGACGGGTATATTGATCAGTTCGGGGGGATTGAAAATAAAAAATACATGATAAAAAAATTGCGGGAATTACTTTTAAAGATCCATGTATTACCTATGCAGGAACAAAAACAAATACTGGAAAAAACTATTGTTGAATGGACAGGGAAGAATGATCAGACCGATAATATATTAGTAACAGGAATACGTTTTTAAACCGATGGATAATTACTTACTTGCTCTTGGATGGTGGAACTTAATTGGTTCAGTAACTATGCTTGGATTTTTAAATGAATCTTTTGGAAAAAACATGCTCAACAAATGGACAAAAATTTTTAAGAAAGAATTTACGCTGGATCACTGGAGTCGATTTTGGTTATTATGGGCAATTAGTTTGAACATTTTTTTCGCGCTCATCAATATTTTTTCTGTTAAATGGGGATATGCGGAGGTAAAAATATTTTTGGTGTATTCTGACATTATCGCATATCTTGGATTTATGATCCTAAGTATATGGGGATTAAAAAACGGAAAATGTGATACCGGGATCTATAGTGTATTTTTTATTTTTTCCATCTGGATAACATGGGGTATCCTCGTTATAATATAGCAATTGAAATCATCACATTACATTTATCTTTTTCTTTTTTTACTTGGCTGTAAACAGGTTCCGGAAAGTCAAGAGAATAAATTGCAACCGGATCAACCATATCCTTCGGGAAAAACTTACCTGGTTGTGCTCGGAAATGCGCAGGATGGTGGATATCCACAGGTTGGCTGCAAAAAGCAATGCTGCAAATTATTCTGGGACGGTAAGGAGAAAAAAAGAAATGTAAGCTGTTTGGGAATCGTAGATAAAATATCTCATAAAACCTGGATGTTTGACGCTACTCCTGATTTTATGGAACAGCACCGTGAATTGATACACAACCAAAACGATAGTGATCTTTCACTCGGAGGAATTTTTCTTACACATGCGCACATTGGTCATTATACCGGTTTAATGGATTTAGGCCGGGAAGTAATGGGAACAGACTCTATAAAAGTTTATGCGATGCCAAAGATGAAATCCTTTTTAGAAAACAATGGACCCTGGAGCCAGCTGGTTTCATTACACAACATTGCTTTACAACAATTGACAAATGATTCCGCAATACAGATAAGCGATGAGATCAAAGTAACCCCGTTCCTTGTTCCTCACCGTGATGAATACTCAGAAACAGTTGGATATAGAATAGAAAGTAAGAACAAAAAAATATTATTCATTCCAGATATTAATAAGTGGAATGTTTGGGAAAAAAGTATTGTTGATGAAGTAAAAAAGGTTGATATAGCATTTTTAGATGCCACTTTTTATAAGGATGGGGAAATAAAACGTAAAATGAGCGAGGTCCCCCACCCTTTCATAGAAGAAAGTATGAACCTTTTTGAAAACCTTTCTCCCGAAGAAAAAGCAAAAATTCATTTTATTCATTTTAATCATACCAACCCTGTTTTCAGGGATACTCCTGAACAAAAGGAAGTTGTTGGCAAAGGATTTCATATTGCCAATGAAGGGTTAGTTATAGATCTATAAACCCCAATTTCAAAATAGAGTGCAAAACCCTTGAAAAGTACCAGTACTTCCGTTATAAGTCCTAGTCTATATTTTTAAGTTGATTTAAATTTGTTAATACCTATCAACATAAAATAACATGAGAAATATTACCAGAAATATAAAATCCAGCATCATATTTTTACCATTGGTGTTTATGGGATCACAGCACCTAAAAGCGCAATGGACAGCCTCGTACGTTAGTACCAACAGGGACTTGAATTGTATTTTTGCAGTAGACAACAATAACGCTCACATCGTCGATGGAGATAGCTGCAATTATGGATATACTTATAAAACTTCAAATGCGGGTACCTTATGGCAATCGAACATGCAAACATTTTGTGGTTTAAGTTCACTTTATTTCACTCATCCTGATACGGGTTATGCAGTAGGCGAATTAGGTCTCTATTTTAAAACAGTTGATGGAGGGGTAAATTGGAACGCAGGAACCACTCCATCCAATAAAAACCTGAATGATATTTTTTTTATAAATAACACAATAGGGTTTATTGCAGGTGATAGCGGTACAATTCTGAAAACCACAGATGCGGGAGCTACATGGATCCCAAAAACATCTTCAACATCCGGTGATCTTTTTTCTGTTTCTTTTGTAGATACAAATGTTGGATTTGCAAGCAATAAATATTCAGGAATAGTAATGCGCACTATTGATGGCGGAAACTCCTGGACAACTCATTACATTAGCCTATTCGACCTTTTCAACGACATTACTTTTATAAGTGCCGATACAGGCTTTAGCTGCGGTCAATACGGTAAAATTTATAAAACGACAGACAGTGCCGGTTCATGGGCTCCGCAAAACGTGTATGGTGTAGCATTTGGAACCAATCTTAACAGCTTATACTTCGTGAACCATAATACAGGTTATACAGTTGGTGACAGCGGCGTTGTAGTTAAAACAATTGATGGTGGGAAAAATTGGTATGCGCAAAACTCAGGCACAAAACATAATTTACATTCTGTTTCATTTGTTAATGCTTCGCTGGGATATGCTGTTGGTGATTCAGGAATTGTAATTAAAACAGTAAATGGCGGTTTAAACGGAACAAGAGAATTGAAAAAACGGGCTGAGTTAACTACCTACCCAAATCCATTCACTTCGAGTTTAACAATTGAAATGGCTGATGTAGTAAATGATGACGCAGTGTTGGAGTTATACAATCTGCTAGGTGATAAAATGATATCACATGAAATAACAAAGGATACAAACAGATTTATATTGAAAAGAGGCGATCTTGCTTCAGGGGTTTATTTCTTTCAATTAAAAAACAGTGAAGGTATTCTTGCTTCCGGAAGATTAACTGCAGAATAATAAAGAAGACTCAATCACTTTCCCGCTCTAAGAAAACAAATCCGTTTTTACGGTACAATTCTTTGAGAGCGGGAAAGTTTTTTGTAAACTCTTCCACCTTATCTGCTTTACAGACAAAATAACAAGGCTTATCTACCGAATCTGTTAACATAACATCCATATTCTGCATTTCATTCGTTTGAGCATAAAACAAATGGGCATAGCTTTTATAACCTAATGTAGTTACATAACATTCCTTTTCCTGAAGACCTTTATAAAAATCAATAGCGGGTCTTTGTGAATAGGTTTCCACTTTTGGAACAATAATTACCAATGAAAGTGCAATACATAAGGTACCTGTTACAAGGAATGTTATCACCGAAACTAAAGGACGCTTGGCTTGAAAAATAATGAACAGGATGATGTTTAAAAAGAAAAAGACACCGATCAAAAATTCAAAACCCGACCAGTGAACGTTTGCGCCCAGGTTTTGTACTGCAAAATTATCTTTAATGATCCCGCTTGCAATTATTTTTTCTTTATACGCATCAATGAATTGAGGAATTAGCAGCACAATAGATACTAAAGAGCCAATGATAATGAAAATGGCCTTGTTCCAGTTTTTCCATGCTATTTCGCTGCTGATCAATTTATAACAATAGTTTGCTGCAAAAAATGTGAGAGGGAAATAACAGAGAGATGAATAGTGAACGATCTTTGTTTTAACAATAGAAAAAATAACAAGCACGACGCACAATAAAATCAGTAATAACAAACTAAAATTATGTTGTCCTAATTCACCTTTCTTTTTGGATACCAACTCTCCTATCGCAAACACCGATGCAGGAAAACAGCCAATTAGCAATACAACAATATGATAATAAAAGGGACCTCCATGACCGGAATCTTCGGTATTGAATAAACGAACCTGGTATTCGATGAATTCAAGTATAATATCTTTGTTACCACTCAATAATTCAATAATAAACCAGGAGCCGCCGGTAACCAACAATGCGGCAACATATATTCCAATATGTTTAATTGAAATAAATGATTTGCTGAATTTGTATTTTATTCCCCCAAAAATTAATACACACATAAAAGTGATCAATACTGCAACTGGTCCCTTGGTAAGAATTGCGAGTCCGGTTAAAATTCCTGAGAAGATCAATTGCTTTGACTTTTCTTTATCATCGATACTTTCAGCATATCTATACCAACCATATAGTCCACAAAAAATAAACAAGTTAAACCAAGGATCAATTATTCCGGATCTGAAATACAAATGCGGCAATAGCGATCCACAATAAAAAAGAACCCATAATAAACCCAGGCGTTCATCTTTTATTTTTTTTCCAATATTAAAAAGAAGCAAGAGTGTTACAATACCACAGATAGCATTTGGCAGCCGTGCTGAGAACTCACTTATACCAAAAACATTCATTAAAACTGCTTGCATCCATATAAACAATGGAGGTTTTTCCCAAAAGGGCAGAAAATTTATTTTTACCGAAGAGTAATTTCCGGTAACTATCATTTCGCGGGCACATTCAGCAAAATTTATTTCATCCCAGTCGAACAGGTTAACATGGCCTAAGAAGGGTACAAATAGCAATAGAGCGCAAACCAAGAATATGATGTTCCAACGAATCTTCATTATTTTTTGAAGATAGATAAAAGAGAACTATCCAGCTTGCTATTCTCCTTTGTATTACTAAATAAAAGATAAACACCACAAGCTGTAATACAGCCAATGATAGAACCACAATAAATATCTTCAAAAAAATGCTGCGATAAATATACCCTGGAGAATGCGATTACAATTGCAGAAAAAATGAGCGCCAATTTTAATCTCATATTATTAACGAGGAAAATAAATGAAGTGCAAATAGCAAATGCCACTGTTGAATGGCCAGAAGGAAAACTATTGTAATCATAATTGTGAACATCGCTGATAAAATAAAGTTCTGAAATTCCTTCGAAAAACTTTTTAGGTCTTAATGCATCCGCAAAAACATAGTGCTTTAGTACCTGTGTAATTAATCCTGCCAGAAGACAACTAATGCCTACCATTAGAGCCGATCTATACCTTATAAACAATAAAATTACAAATAGAATAAAGGCGAATATACCATCGCCCAAATAAGTAATGTACAGGAAAAACTTATCCAGGAACCTGTTATGAAAACTATTAAAGAAAAGATGAAGAGAAGATTGGTCGGTTACAAGAATAATTATACCTCCAATAAAAATAAAAATAAAATACGGAACAAAAAAATAACCGTTGTTAGCTGCTAATTTCCTCCACGCGTTCATCATTTCTAACCCGGTAAGTGGATGTCAGGAATACTTAAAAGTACGATCCCAATACATGAAGCATTTTGTTTACCTGGCTTTCCCATAACAATGAAGAAGAAGCTTTTTCAGAATCGTTTTCTGCGAAATCAGTTATGATCAAAGATACATCGGAAGTAAGCTCGTCAATCTGTAATCTGAATTCGAAATAACTTCCGTCTTTTTTATCAACCCATTGAAAGCGTACGTACTCATGATCTTTTAAACCAAGTACTCTTGCGCTTTGAGGTGTACCATCCCAGAAAAAAGTAAACACATCATCACGTATATTCACATCATCTGCAAACCATTCGGATAAACCGCTAGGTGTAGAAAGCAATTCAAACAATACCGTAGGTGAACTGCGAACAACAAACTCAAGTTCGAATTTACCTTTGGGTTCAGCTTTTTTCGATGTAGGAGCTAAAGCTTTCTCACCAATTTTTTGATTGGGAATTATAAGCGGTGCTTTGATTATTTTTTTCTCTTTAGGAGGTTTTACTTTTGCAGGTTTTCCCGGCTTTCCAGCTTTTTTATCAATAATTACCGGAACAGCTTGTTTTACAACTGCGGCAGCAACAACTTTTTCAGCTTTCTTAGGAGCAATATCTTTTTTAGATGGCTTTCTTACCTCTATCTTTTTCGCAGGTTTAGCCGCTACCTTCATAACCTCTTTTTTAGCTACAACTTTAATAGCTTTTTTAGCAGGTACCTTTGCCTTCTTAGATTTTACGGAAACTTTCGCAAGTTTTTTCTTTGCAACCGGCTTCTTTTTCTTAGGAGTAGGAGCGCGTTTTACCACAATTTTTTTCTTTTTTGTGGAAGTTTTTTTATTATTTGATTTCTTAGCCATTTAATATTCGAATAATTGAATGCAATTAGGGGGCAATATATAAAAAATATGATTATACCAAATCCCTTTTTTACGTTTCAAAGCAAATAATTTAAGCAGGGACAGGGGAAAATAGTATATTTGCCCTCCCAAAATAGCAATTTGGCGAGGTAGCTCAGTTGGTGAGAGCGCAGTATTCATAACCCTGTTTATAACTTATATAAAAGGTTTATTTTACAGGGGTTTTGAAAGGTTAAGGAGGGGATAGTTTCCACATGGTTTCCACGTTTTTGGAGACAAATAATTCGGGTGTATAGCCCTGAGGTGAAGGCAAAGAAGAGGTATTAATAAGTATATTTGTAAATGATTTTAGTTCTTTAAAAATAATAGTAGATGGCGAGGTAGCTCAGTTGGTGAGAGCGCAGGATTCATAGGTAACAGCCTCAATATTGTTACTTGTGCCCCAAATTGGAAACGATTTGGTGAGCAGGGGGTTAACTCATGGAAACCTTATTCAGTTCATAATATCGAATTGAAATGGCAATCATGAGCCAAGTCAGGAGTACACTCCTGGAAGGTGCAGAGACTACTGGAAAAGTTAAGTCTTTTTAATAACCAGCTTAGAACGCCCCCCACCTTAACAGATTATGCTGAAGGTGATGATATAGTCCACCCCGTAATGAAAATTATGGAAAATGGTGAACCCTGAGGTCGAGAGTTCAAATCTCTCTCTCGCTACTATTTACAGCCCAATCTCGAAAGAGGTTGGGCTTTTTTGTTTAAGTTTAGGAGTAATCGAGATGACATTAAACACGTATTTATAAAAATCAATTATGTAATTAGAGTTTATACCGATTAAGTTTATTATGCATACTTCACTTTTAATTTCAAA
>CAZQIC010000129.1:0-12908 GCA_964593555.1 uncultured Bacteroidia bacterium
AAAAAAATACGGTTACATTTGTTAAAATCAATTAATAGAACCTCCCTATATATTAACAGTCGACTGTTATTACTCCATAAAGTAACCTTATTGACACCTAAACTCCCAATCAAAAAAGAACAATTATTACGTGTCTAAATCACCATTTTTAATGGTTATAATCTCGATATCGCCCCTATTCCATTCTAATAACAATTTTGTCGAAATCCTTTATATTTTCTATTTTCGGTCTTTACAAAGACAGGGGCCATTTCGGGCAGGTGCTTTAATGGCAATTTTAACGAGTATGGCTTTCTAATTTGTTTAAGATCAGGATTCCATCTTTAATTAGGATTTAAAAAAACAATAAATGAAAATAGTTGTTCCAAAAGAGACAAAGTTTAAGGAAAACAGGGTAGCTCTTACTCCTGCAGTTGTGCAAGACCTTGTTAAAAAAGGGTTTGAAGTTATTGTTGAAAGCGGTGCAGGAATGAATTCTTTCTTCTCTGACGATGCTTATAAAACTGCCGGGGCCACAACTCAAAGTGATAAGAACAAATTATATGCTGAGGCGGATGTTATTTTAAAAGTAAATGCCCCTTTACCGGAAGAAATTTCCACGATGAAAAAGGAAGCAATATTCATTTCCTTTATGTGGGCAGGAACAAATCCTGATCTTATTTCCGCTTGTGAAAAAGCAGGCGTTACAGCATTTTCAATGGATGCTGTACCTCGTATTTCACGTGCACAAAAAATGGATGCCTTAAGTTCACAGGCAAATCTTGCTGGATATAAATCGGTATTGATGGCTGCCAATCAGATTGGGAAAATCTTCCCGATGATGACCACAGCAGCGGGTACAATTAAACCTTCTAAAGTGGTAATATTTGGTGCAGGTGTTGCCGGATTGCAAGCTATTGCAACCGCTAAAAGGCTTGGTGCAGTAGTCGAGGTAACGGATATACGTCCAGAGACAAAAGAACAGGTTCAATCCTTAGGAGGGAAATTCATCGAAGTAAAAGGGGATGCAAGTATTAAAATAGAAGGCGGATATGTAAAAGGTGTATCAGAAGAATTTCTAAAAAACCAACAGGAGTTAGTTGCAAAACACGTGAAAGAAGCAGACATAGTAATCACAACAGCTCTTATCCCGGGAAGAAAAGCACCGGTGTTAGTTACTGATGACATGATAAAAAGTATGCGCTTTGGGTCTGTAATAGTTGACATGGCTGTTGAGCAGGGAGGAAATGTTGTAGGAAGTGAATTAAATAAAACTATTGAAAAACACGGAGTAACAATTATTGGCGAAGGAAATATTCCGAGTTTATTACCAATGAATGCAAGTGATCTTTACGCAAAAAATATTCAAACATTACTTCTTCACTTAGCAGAAAGCAAAGGATTTAAATGGGAAATGGAAGAAGAAATTACAAAAGGATCATTGATAGTACATAAAGGACAGGCGGTACATCCGAGTGTGAAGAAATTACAAAACGCTTAGTAAATAGTAATAGGTTATCAGTTGTCAGTAATCAGTTGCTAAAAAAAGTAAACAAAATAGATTCGTATCATTCGTAAATATTCGTAATTCGTAAAACTAGTTCTATGGAAAATTTGTTGAGTTTTTTTAGTGACAATCGTGAGATGATCTACTTCATTATCCTTTCAGTGTTTGTAGGTATTGAGGTAATTGGCGGAGTGCCTACTGTGCTTCATACACCTTTAATGTCTGGAGCAAATGCTATACACGGTGTTGTAATTGTTGGCGCAATACATGTGATGCTTAACGTTGACCCCGGCAATATTTTAGCCATGGCACTTGGCTTTTTAGCAGTGCTTTTAGGAACACTGAATGTGGTAGGAGGATTTGTTGTAACTGACCGAATGCTTGAAATGTTTAAAAAGAAAAAGTAAATCTTAAATCAAAAATCTTCAATTTAAAAATATATGAAGCTTCACTTACTAGAAATTTGCTACCTAATTGGTTCTGTAACTTTCATCATTGGATTAAAAATGATGGGCGACGCTAAAACCGCACGCAATGGTAACCTTATTGGTGCATTTGGTATGACATTGGCTATACTCGGAACTATTTTTCTGCACGACAATGAAGTATCAGGATTGGTTTACGCACTTATATTTGGTGCTATTGGCGTAGGAACACTTATTGGCTGGGGAACAGCTAAAAAAGTTCAGATGACAAAAATGCCGGAGCTCGTTTCCATCTTCAACGGTATGGGTGGTGCCTGCGCCGCATTAATCTCTCTTATTGAACTTAATCATACTTATCATCTTGCGGAAGCCGCAGGTGTTGAAGGTCACGCGCCTTACGGAATGATGATCGCTATTGTTGCAGGATTAATAATTGGTACAGTTTCTTTTAGCGGAAGTATTATTGCCTTCCTGAAATTAAATGGCACAATGGATAAACCCATTCGTCTTCCTGCTTATAATATTATTAATACGATTGTAATGATTGGGGTATTCGCATTCGGTGGTTATTTTGTTTATACCGGCGGAAATATGATGCTGGCTTATTCATTGTTTGCCGCAGCAATCATTTATGGAATTTTATTTACCATTCCGATTGGCGGAGCAGATATGCCTGTTGTAATTTCATTGCTTAACTCATTCACCGGTTTAGCAGCAGCATTCGGAGGATTTTTATATGACAACAAAGTAATGCTCACAGGAGGTATATTGGTTGGTTCTGCAGGAACGTTACTTACGCTCATCATGTGTAAAGCCATGAACCGTCCTTTAAGCAATGTTATCTTCGGTGCGTTCGGAGGCTCAACAGCTGCAAGTACAACAGATGTAAAAGGATCTATAAAAGATGTTGGCACAACCGACCTTGCTGTATTAATGAACTATTCTAAAAAAGTAGTTATTGTTCCCGGATATGGATTAGCAGTTGCGCAAGCGCAGCATGTTATTCATGAATTGGAGATGTTATTAGAAGAAAGAGGTGTTGAAGTAAAATATGCTATCCACCCAGTTGCAGGTCGTATGCCCGGACACATGAATGTATTACTTGCTGAAGCGAATGTTGATTACAGTAAGCTTGTAGAGATGGAAGACATTAATCCTGAGTTAGAACAAACAGATGTGGTGCTGATTGTTGGCGCAAACGATGTTGTTAATCCTGCAGCTAAATCCGACCCCTCATCCCCTATCTACGGAATGCCGATCATTGAAGCAGACAAAGCAAAAAACATTATCGTTAACAAACGTTCTATGAACGCGGGTTACGCTGGTATTGATAACCTGCTTTTCTATGATCCAAAATGTTCCATGTTTTTTGGTGACGCCAAAAAAGCGCTTACCGACCTTGTTGCCGAAATAAAAACTTTGTAGTATGGCACTTAGCTTTTCAAAAACACCAATTGGAAGGTTACGACTGGCGGGCTTTGTAGAAGGGATTTCTTTTCTGGTACTATTATTTATTGCAATGCCGCTGAAATATTTTGCGAATATGCCACAGGCTGTGAAAGTCGTAGGTTGGATTCACGGTGCATTATTTATCTGGTTCATTATTGCTTTGTTAAACGTAATGGCAACTCAGAAATGGAAAATAGGAAAAAGCTTCCTGGTTTTTTTATCTTCACTTATTCCATTCGGAACTTTTGTGTTGGATAATTACCTGAGAAAAGAAGATATTCCAAACAAATAAAACTTCAAGCCTTCTCCTTAGTAAATTTCAAAAAGAAACTTTCAAAAAAACTATCGAATCAAGTTTATATTCCCAACAATGCGGTGTTTAATTCCTAAAACATCTTTGCAAATTATTTTGTAAACGTATACATCTTGTTGTGCAATGGTATCACCACCGTTAGCTCTACCATCCCACCCTATTGAATAATTATTGTTAGAGAAGATTATTTGCCCCCACCTGTCGAAGATCAATAATTGATATTCGCTTACTTCCATACCAACAATTAAAGGTTTAAAATTATCGTTCTTGCCATCATCATTAGGAGTAAATGTATTGGGTGCGAACAAAGAAAAATCCGGATCAATTTTTACTAATTCATTTGCAGTATCGGCACAACCAAATTCATTTTCAACTATAAGCCTGACAGAATATTCACCAGAAACATTGTAAGTATAAGAGGGGTTTTGTTCAATTGAACCGCTGTTAGGTACATCGCCAAAACTCCAATTACTTTTTGTATAACCCTGCGAAAGGTTGGTGAAATTAATTGTTGAGTTAAGTATAGTTGTAGGCTGAGGGCTTGTGCTAAATGCGGCAAGTGGCTTAGGATGAATAGTTATGTAATCGTCTTCTGTCAAGGAATTACTACAACCGTTATTATCTGTTATAACTAATGTTACATTATATAAGCCAGCACTATTATAACATTCATTAACTACATTTCCGTTTTGAATACTCATTGGAGAAAACTGCCATGTTGCGGCTTGCGTATTAAGAGTTGTATTGGTAAAATTAATGCAGGTTGGTTCGCAGCCTTCACGTTTATCTGCAATGAAACTTACTATGGGCAATTCGTTTACAGCCACCGTCAATGATCCAACAACAATACAATTGTGTGAGTCAGTAACTGTTACTGTATAAATGGTTTGTTGCATTGGTGAAACAGAAATATTTTGACTTAACTGTCCACTACTCCAATTATATAAATAACCCGGACTACCACCTGATGCTGAACTCGTGATTGAATAACTTTGACCATTACAAATAGTGGCGGAACTGCTTTGCATTAATATTAATTGAGAAGGTTGTGATATACTTACAGAAACTGATATACTACAGCTGTTCGCATCACTAACTGTTACTGAATATAAACCAGCCAGCACATTACTTACGGCTGACGAAATATTATTATTATTCCAACTGTAGTTATAAGCCGGCGTTCCTCCATTTACAACTATTGAAGCAGTTCCATCGGATCCTCCAAAACAAGAAACATCAGTCGCAACTACAGTGCTTGTTAAAGCAATGGCTGCAGAAACTGTGGACTGTGTTATTGCACTGCAATTATTAGCATCGGTTACAGTGAGGGAATAAATACCGGAAGTAAGATTGCTTGCTGGCAAAGTTGTGTTGCCATTACTCCATAAATAGTTATAGCCGGGTGTACCTCCATTCGATGCAGCATTTATCGCACCATCATTTTTTCCGGAACAGGATTCATCTTGTTTAGAAATTACGGCAGCAAGCAGTTGTGTTGGTTCAGTTATAGATATTGCTATTGATGAAATGCAATTGTTTGCATCTGATACTGTTAAGCTATAGCTTCCGGCTGACAAATTACTTATTGAACTATTTGTACTCGCGTTACTCCAATTAAATGTATAAGGATTTGTTCCACCTATAGCTGAAGCAGAAATAAATCCGCTGCCATCGTTATAACATTTCAAGTCTGAAAATATCGGAATGTTAACTACAAGCGATGGTGGTTCCGTTATTGTAATAGATGTATTACCACTACATCCATTAACATCAGTCACAGTTACTTGATAGATTCCCGCCGTTAAACCACTTGCAAGTAATGTACTGGCACTATTATTCCACGAATATAAATATGGAGAAGTGCCTCCGATTACCGCACCTAAAGCCGATCCGTTTGCTTCGCCATCGCATGAAACATCTGTATAAATTGGCACAACAACTGCAGGAGTTGGAGTTACGGTTACCGATACTGGAATAACTTGTGAGCCCGGACAACTTCCAACATAATAAGTATATGTACCTACTGTATTAAGTACAGGTGTTGTAAAAGAATTTCCTGTACCTATCACATTGCCATTTACAAATGAATTATACCAATACAACGTTGTTCCCAAAGGTGAATTACCTGTAATGGCAGCAGTTAAATTGGCACTTGTGCCCAAACAAATAGAAACATTAGAACTTGTTAAATTAAAGACCGGATTCACAATAGATGCGTTGTTAATTCCAGCGCCGCCTTTCGTTGCTCCATTAGGAATAAATTCCGTTAAGGCGCTTGAGTTTGTAGTGCCATTTATTCCACCATTTGTAAATCTATTGATCACCCCGTTTGAAATTGCGATATAACCACCGCCGCCGCCGCCTGCACCACCTTCAGACTCAAGGGCTCCGGCCTTACAAAGCTGACTACCTCCTACGCCTCCATTGGCATTTACACTTATTCCATTTATTGCACCTGATGAATTTAATATTACAGTACCTCCTGCACCGCCGCCGCCCAATCCATCACCGGGAGTTCCTCTGAATGTTGGTGAACTTTGTCCGTTAGTACCATTGGTAACAATATCTCCTGCACCTGATATTGTACCATAAGAATATAAATAAACCAAACCTCCACCATTTCCACCTGCGCCACCTGCAGCATCATTTTGATGTCCGCCGCCGCCACCGCCGCCAAGAAAAATTCTACCTGAAGAATAATCTAATGGCCTGCCACCTTTTCCACCTACGTTTTGTCTGTCATCAAATCCAGCGCTTACTAATATCCACGCCGGATTCCCGGGACCCGAAACAAGTGCATCACTATCTGTATCTCCCAATCCATACCCACCGCGTCCACCTCCCGAAGAAACTGATGTGGCAAAACCATTGTACTCCAGGTTCCAGGCAGATGCCCATGCCGGTGTTGAAAGATCCGGATTTCCATTTCCAGTCCACACATTATTTCCTGCATTACCACCTCCACCAGCGGAAGCATTAACAGAATTTCCACCACCTCCGCCATTTGCAGGAGCTCCCCTGCCATACATTCCACCATAAATTAAATAATCGGTTTGATATCCCGCTATACTTTCTCCCTTCTGTCCGCCCTCGTTAGATGTGGTTGAAAAAAATGTTTTTATATTATTAATAAATCCTGTGCTTTGAAATGCACCACCCCGAAAGCCCAAACCTGTAACATCAATTTTTCCTCCCGCATTAATAACTGTACTTGTTAACACCTCTGCCACAGCGACACCTCCAACAATTCCATTCCATGCCGCGGTAGTTAATACACCACCATTATTTATTGTTAGTGTTATAAATCGCGGCACCCTTATTACCTGGGTTTTTCCTGCTGCGGTATAGCTGTTTTGCAAAGGACATCGGAGATTTATTGTGGATGCATTGGGAACATTAATTACTTCGGCAAACTCGTACAATCCTGCATTATTATAGTTTAATATTTCGCCCCAGGTACTGTCGTTCACATTTCCTTTAATAGTTGAGCCCTGCATTTGAATAATCATGATAAGGTCTCCCGATGAAAGCCCGGAAGTAAAACGCCCATTGGAATTGAGATTGCTACTGGTAACGGTAACAAAAGTATTTCCTGCACTTGCATTGGCAGTTAAACTGGTAAACTCATTTACTGTTACTGTAGTGGAAATAACTTTTGCCCCATCTTTTCCTTGTTGCCCATAAATTAAATTACCGATTTGAGAGATCAATACGGTAAGTAACAGGGCTTTTTTCATTTGAATTGTTTGTTAAAAAAAGATTATAATTCGTGAGCCAATTATTCTGAATTACCTGAAATCCCACTCCTTTAATAACCTAAAATTAGGCCACAAAAAAACTAAGAACTAACCAAATTAACCTCATTATAAAAAGTCTGATTTTGCTCCTTTTTGTTCAAACAGAGATATTAAAATGAATCTAACAAGACGAAAAAACTATCCCCTTTTTAAATTGTTGGTAGGTTTCTCACAATAAAAATTGCGCCAATCTAAATAATTAAGTATTACTTATTAAAAATAGGGTAGGCTTTAGACTTGCTATTTTTAGGTTAAAAACATCATTAAAACTAAAGCTTGATTCGAAATGCGCTTTTAATTTTAGTGTTAAAACACTTTTATTTTGAGGCTGCCTGAAAAAGAAAGGCAGAAGATTTCTCCTCATTAAGAAATTAATTAGCGGATCAAATTCACCTGCCCTACGTTACAGGGTAATATCCTGCATACCCCTCTTACAATCTACATTTCTATTGTTTAGAGAATAAACCATCATTCCCAAATATGTTATGAGTCCATTTTTAGCAAAAAATTATAAATTATCGTAATTTAGGCTATTAAGTGACATAATCGTTTAAATTCCATGCACTCAAAAAATGCACTTCACAGCCTTATTCATTCTATGAATAATAACGAGAAGAGGTTTTTTCAACTCTTCAGTACAAGACACACTATCGGTGACAAGGACAATTATGTAAAGTTGTTTGACGTTATTGCTAAACAGGAAAGTATGATGACAAGGAGATAAAAAGAGTTTTTTCAAGAACATCAATCGGAGATAACTTAAGAGTCAATAAACATTACCTGTATCAACTAATTCTAAAAAGCTTAAACTCTTTCATGTAAATAGCTCTGCCTCCGCACAACTCAGGGAAATGATAGTATCGATTGAAGTATTATTTGAAAAAGGTTTGCATGAACAATACACTAAAATAATTTTCAAGGCAATATCAAAGACCCCGATGAAAAAACAGTATTGGAAAGCATGGATGCCATTTCATGGCTGGAAAGTAAAATTAAAGAAAAAGCATTTGATCTAATTGTGAAATAAAAAGCAAAAAAATATTTTCCGGCATCATGTTGAGACTGTGTTTTCTTTTCGTTTGTTCACTCATTACCCTTTCACAGGCAAAGGCACAATTCAATTTAACTATCTTAAATACGGGTGACAGAAATCTCATTGACCTTCAAAAAATTCAAACTAAATTTTCATACAAGGAAGAAAGAGAAAAGGCGATCCAACTTATCTTGAAGAGCCTTTATGAAAAAGCCTATCTCGCTGCCGCCGTCGATAGTACAGTTACTGATGCGGATAATTTAAAAGTTTACATAAACCCAGGCAGGCAGTATCAATGGGCACGTTTAAAAAAGGGGAACGTTGACGAGGGTATTTTATCAAGCATTGGTTTCAGGGAAAAAATATACTCAGGTAAAGTATTTTCATTTAAAGAAGTGGTTTCGTTAGAAGAAAAAGTAATTCGCTACTATGAGAACAATGGCTACCCATTTGCCTCTGTAAAACTGGACAGCTTAAGCATTTTGAACGAGAGTATTACAGCCGTTCTTTTGCTTACAAAAAATAAATTGATAAAAATTGACAGCATAATAACCGTTGGCGATGCCAACATATCAAAGACTTATTTACAAAATTACATTGGAGTAAAACAAGGCTCGCTTTATAATGAAGCCGCTGCGGTTAAAATTTCTGCGCGGCTAAAAGAACTTCCATTTATTAAATTTTCAAGAGCGCCTTATATTCAATTCACTGATCAATCCACTAAACTTTATTTATTTGCAGATAAGAAAAAGGCGAGCCATTTTGATGGGATCATTGGGATTTTGCCTAATGAAGAAACAAAAAAAACACAGCTTACGGGCGATGTACGGTTAAAACTCCAAAACTCCGTTGGGCATGGCGAACTTTTCGACCTTAACTGGAGAAGCCTTGGAAAAGGAACACAGGACTTAAAGGCCAATATCACTTATCCATTCTTTTTCTCGACACCATTCGGAATTGACTATAAAATAAAGTTGTATAAAAAAGATACTTCTTTCATCGACATAAACCAGAACATTGGGATCCAATACCTGCTTAAAGGGAACAATTATTATAAAGCATTTTATAAAAGCAGGCAATCGTCACTTATATCAACGGCAGGACTAAAAAATATTACTGTTCTTCCGCCTTATGCCGATATCAAAGCAAATACTTATGGACTCGAAATAAATCTTGAAAAACTTGATTATCGTTTTAATCCGCGTAAAGGTTACACAATAATAACAAATGTAGCTGCCGGCAACAGAACCATAATAAAAAACACAAAAATAAATCCGGAAGTTTATGATAACCTTGAATTAAAAACAACACAATACGAAATTGAATTCAATGGAAAATTGTTTATTCCGCTCTTCCAAAGAAGTACATTATTAATGCGATCACAAACAGCATGGCTAAATAATAAATCCATTTTTCAGAATGAACTTTATCGTATTGGAGGCATCAAAACGCTTCGGGGATTCGATGAGGAAAGTATAAATGCCTCCTTCTATTGTATTGGGGGCCTTGAATATCGTTATCTGCTTGAACAAAACTCCTACCTCTATTTTTTTGCTGACGGAGCCTACTATGAAAATTTATCAACGTCGTTTACTGGCGATCGTTATGACACGCCTTTTGGCTTTGGCTCCGGGATCAGTTTTGAAACAAAAGCAGGTATTTTCTCTATTAATTATGCCTTGGGCAAACAATTCAATAACCCTATATTCCTAAAATCAGGCAAAGTACACTTCGGTGTAGTGAATTATTTTTAACTTTATAGGTAATGGATATTCTTAGTCTTTTAATTGGACTTGTATTGGGATTTTCGATCGGCTTTCTTTATTTCAAAATTAAAAAGGGAGATGGGACGATTGTGGACAATGCCTTGCAAACCGAAAATGCACGATTAGAGGAGCGCATACAACAATTACAACAAGTAAAAACAGAGTTGGAAGAAAAAAGAAATCAACTGGTAAAGCTGAATAGTGAATTAAGTGAGTGGAAAACAAGATATGTTGGTCTCGAGGAAAAACTAAGTACGCAGAAAGATGAATTAAACGAGATACAGAAAAAATTCAACACTGAATTTGAGAACCTAGCCAACCGCATTCTTGAAGACAAAAGCAAAAAATTTACAGAGCAAAATAAAAACAACCTGGATATAATATTGAATCCACTTAAGGAAAAAATAAAAGATTTTGAAGCGAAAGTAGAAAAGGCCTACAAAGAAGAATCCACAGAGAGAACAACGCTTAAAACAGAAATAAAACATTTAATAGAACTCAACAATAAAATAAGCACCGAAGCTAATAATCTTGCCAGTGCTCTTAAGGGCGACAATAAAATGCAGGGGAACTGGGGCGAAGTTATACTTGAAAAAATTCTTGAGAGTTCAGGATTAATTAAGGGGCAAGAATATAAAACACAAGTAAGTACAAACAATGAAGAAGGCAGCCGCATTCAACCCGATGTTGTTATTTATCTTCCGGACAACAAACATGTGATCATTGATTCAAAAGTTTCTCTCATTGCTTATACTGAATCTGTAAATGCAACTGAAGAAAACGAAAAAGCACGTTACGTTAAGGCGCATATCGATTCTATTAAGACACATGTGAAAAATTTAAGTGATAAAAATTATCAAACTGCCGAGGGTATTATTAGTCCTGATTTTGTTTTGATGTTTATTCCAACAGAATCATCGTTTAGTCTTGCAGTACGAACCGACATCGAATTATTTAATTATTCTTGGGAAAAGAAAGTGGTTATTGTAAGTCCTTCCACCCTATTGGCAACAGTCAAAACTATTTCAAGCATATGGAAGCAGGAAAAGCAAACACGCAATGCCCTGGAAATTGCCGAGCAGGGAGGCAAACTCTATGATAAGTTTGAAGGATTGGTACGCGACCTGATAGAGGTTGGCAAAAAAATGGATGCTGCTAAATCCAATTACTCTGATGCAATGAATAAATTGTATACTGGAAAGGGAAATATTGTAAAGAGTGTAGAAAATCTTAAAAAATTAGGCGCAAAAGCCAGCAAAGATCTTCCTCAGCAATTGATAGAAAGATCCAATGAGGAGGACACCAATATAATTTCTGAAAACAAGGAATGAAATAGCCATAAACAAAACAGGATGCAAAGCAAAAACGAAAACAATGGCTATTCCATGAGGCAACTAAAAAAAGGGATAATCCACGAATGAAATACCTGATCATTATATTATCCTTTTTAATGTGGGGGGCCACTTGTACGCCAACAAAAAAGTTGACCAATCAAAATATGTCGGCTATGTACAAAAAGGAAATGCAATCCTTGTCACCCGGGCTTGTATTATACCATACTAATTCCGACACCTCTCAACTTTATTTT
Source organism: uncultured Bacteroidia bacterium (assembly GCA_964593555.1). Lineage (GTDB taxonomy): Bacteria > Bacteroidota > Bacteroidia > JAFLBG01 > JAFLBG01 > CAZQIC01. The sequence goes on from CAZQIC010000129.1 coordinate 11,858, forward strand.
AAAATAAAAGCAAATGATCTGCTTTTCACAAGATCATTCAGCGAGCCTGACTTCCATTGCAATGTGAACGTTGTTTGCCTGCTCAAATACTCTTTTGAATCGACAGAGATCTTAGACAGTACGTCAATGAGAATTACAGATGCCAGTCCAAGTAACATATCAAACAAAGAATTCGTAGGCAGTCTTAATATTAAAGCAAAGGCTTGGGATAATTTTTTACTCCAGGTTATTATCACCGACCTCAACAGGAATTCATTTTCACAGTCCTTTTTAAGAGTGAACAAATACGAACTACTTAACGCACAAAATTTTATGGTTACCTACGCCGATAATAGTTCTCCTGTATTTCAGCAGCATGTTGAGCTGTTTAAAAAATTAAAAATTGAGTATACCGAACCAAAAAAAACCAACCTTTTTGTACGGTATTACAATCGTAACTTCCCAATTGCTGCAGTGCCCTTTTCTATTGATGTCGCAAAACCCTTTGAATACAGAGCAGACAGCACCTTCTCTATTTCTACAGATGATGCGGGACGATTCGAATTTATTTGTTCCCGACCGGGCTTTTATCATATCCAGGTTGATACAACAAAAAAAGAAGGCCTTACTCTTTTTAGTTTTTATCCTAATTTTCCCGAGATATCTTCTACAGATCAATTGATAGGGCCATTACGTTATTTACTGGGAAAGCAAGAGTATGATGAACTTATGGCTGAGTCAAACAGAAAACTTGCATTCGAAAATTTTTGGGTAAAGCTCGCGGGCAGTCAAGACAGGGCAAAAGAATTGATAAAAAAATATTATACCAGGGTTAAGGATGCTAACACATTTTTTTCTTCCTATATCGAAGGGTGGAAAAGTGATCGCGGGATGATATATATTGTACAGGGTCCTCCAAACGTAATTTACAAAACATCCAATTCAGAAAGCTGGGTGTATGGGGAAGAGAACAATTTAATGTCAGTAACATACACTTTTGTAAAAGTGAGAAACCCATTCTCTGACAATGATTTTATTTTAGAACGCCAAAATGTTTATAAAAGCGGATGGT
>CAZQIC010000130.1:0-12832 GCA_964593555.1 uncultured Bacteroidia bacterium
AAGTAGGAAAATCGGGCGTTGCAATAGATTCATTGCAGGATATGGAACTGCTCTTTGATGGAATTAAATTGGAAGAGATCACTACATCAATGACCATCAATTCTACTGCCTCTATTTTATTGGGAATGTATATTGCACTTGCGCAAAAACAAGGTGCGGATATAAAAAAAATATCCGGCACTATTCAAAATGATATTTTAAAAGAGTACGCTGCGAGAGGAACATATATATATCCTCCCAAACAAAGCATGCGTATTATCACCGATATTTTTGAATACTGCAGTAAAGAGGTTCCGAAGTGGAATACCATTTCCATATCAGGATATCATATTCGTGAGGCGGGATCTACAGCAGTGCAGGAGCTGGCATTCACATTAGCAAATGGAAAAGCTTATTTGAAAGCTGCCATTGATAAGGGTTTGGATATAAATGTGTTCGCAAAAAGATTATCATTCTTTTTTAATGCGCACAACAATTTTTTTGAAGAAGTAGCAAAGTTTCGCGCCGCGAGAAGAATGTGGGCGCAGATAACAAAAGAATTAGGCGCTACCGATCCGAGAGCACAAATGTTACGCTTTCATACCCAAACAGGCGGATCGACATTAACTGCGCAGCAACCTCAGAGTAATATTGCCCGCGTTACTATTCAGGCGCTATCGGCTGTACTTGGAGGTACACAATCACTACATACAAATGGTTTTGATGAAGCAATTGCCTTGCCAACAGAAGATGCGGCCCGCATTGCATTACGTACTCAGCAAATAATTGCTGAAGAGAGTGGGGTCGTAGATACTGTTGATCCATTGGGAGGGAGTTTTTTTGTTGAGGAGCTTACGGCAGAGGTAGAAAAGAAGGCATGGGAATACATAAATAAAATAGATTCCATGGGAGGGGCTGTAAGTGCTATTGAACAAGGATTCATACAAAACGAAATAGCTAAATCATCTTACGAATATCAGCGGGGAATAGAGACGAAGGAAAAAATAATTGTTGGCATAAATAAATATACTATTGAGGAAGAGCCGTTAAAAGATGTTTTTTCGGTAAATGATTCTATCAGAAAAACACAAATAGAAAAATTGGATCGCGTAAAAAATGAACGTGACAATAACTTAGTTCGTGAATCTTTAAAAAATATTGAAAATGCTGCGCGGGATAATTCTAATCTTATGCCTCATATTCTTTTGGCAAGTAAGCATTATGTTACTTTAGGCGAGATGGCTGATGTGATGAGAAAGGTTTTTGGAGAATATAAAAGCTAATCATATAATTACCTTATCAGGCTTACGGTTCCTGATCTGACAATTTCTTCGCCATTAATAAGCATTGCAGTTATCTTATAAACAAACACATCAATATCTAGTTCTGCATTTTTAAATGTCCCATCCCAACCGCCAGATACGTCAAATGTTTCAAAAACTCTTTGACCCCACCTGTTATATATTTTTAAATTTAAATAACTAAGACAATTAGATTCCACTTTAAATATATCGTTTTGCCCATCTCCATTTGGCGAAAAAACATTTGGGATATAAAAGCTGCATCTGAGATCTACATTAACAATAAGCGAATCCATATTGGTACATCCATTAGAATCCGTAACCGTTACATAATAGGTTGTGGTTCGGGTGGGTGAAGCAATAGGTGAAGAACAATTTGTACAGCTTAAATTATTATCGGGAGACCAAACATATGAAACACCTCCGGAAACCGATAGTGCAGCAGATCCGCCATAAGAAATTGTAATGCTGTTTCCCGCGCTTACCAATGGTGGTTGATTTATTACAATTTTAACTATATCTGTGTCACTGCAAGGGCCATTGAATGCAACAAGTGTATATGAGTTGGTAGAGGTTGGATTTATATTCAAGGAGCTATTACTGCTGCCTGTATTCCATAGGTAGGTTGTTCCACCGCTTCCATTTAAGGTAATACTTGTTCCGTTGCATATAGAGTCGTCAGGACCAGCGTTAGCAACAGGAAAATTATGGACCGAAATATTTATTGTTGTTGTATCATAACAATTTTCGATTGCGGCAATAAGCGTGTAAGTTGTTAATCCGGTTGGGCTTGCAGAAATTATACTATTAGTGCTTGAAGTACTCCAGGTATAAGTATTTCCGCCTGACGCAGTAAGTGATAATGTTTCACCATTACAAATTGTTGTTGTTGGCGAAGTGATGCTGGCAACCGGAGCAGCAATTGCATAAACCTGGAACGAAATGGTATCAATACAATTTCCTATGCTGGCGGTTACCGTATAAATAGTATTACTTGTCGGCATTACAGAGGTTGAGGAAGTTGCGTTGCCGGTATTCCATGAATAAGAATTTCCACCGGAAGCCGTTAATGTCAAAGCAGATCCAATACAAATAGAATCTTGTCCGCTGATTGCTACAATAGGCTTTGGATCGACTGTGATAGTTTTTATAATCGTATCCGATTCGCACCCTTCTTCTACAATTTGTGTAACAGTGAAAGTTCCTGCTGATGAATAAAGATGTTTGGGACTACGAATAGAGGAAGTATCGGCCGTTCCAGTTGAAGGATTACCAAAATACCATTTCCATGATCTAGTAGACTGGATGCATCCCGTTATAGCGGAGGATGTATCAGTAAAGCTTGTTGAGTCGCCATAACAAACTTTTGTAGCAGTGAAACCTGTATTGGAGGCAGAAAAAACAGAGGAGTTAAAATAGCTTTCCAGAAAGGAACCACCCAAGCTACCTCCTCCCCACGGCGATGTCAACGGGACGAAAAATCCATTAGTTACAAAATTACTGGCACCACCAGGGTTATTAGGATTATTGATAGTCCCATGAAAATTATTTGCTAATCGAGTAGTGTATATTTTCCCGTCAGGTGCATTTTGCAAAACCCATGATGAAGATCCACTATTTCCAACTACAGTCCTTGTGAGTGGAGAAACACATAAGTCGTATTGATAAATATCTTGAGTGGAACCATCACCTAAATATAATTTTGAATTGTCATCTGAAAATGATGCTGCTGGTCCGGTTTGGGATTGAAGTACACGAGGGTTTGATACAATACCGGATGAATTATCAAAATCAAATAAAACCGGAAATCCCAGTGAAACACTAGGTGAAGTACGCCACAGTGGATTCATAACGAGCATTTTACCATTGGGTGAAAATTTTAAAGTGCCTTTTATATGCATCTCAACCACACCCCATGGAACGCTTGAAATTATAGGTGCCTGAACACCTGCGGCTGTAATTTTAAAAGCATAAAAATCGTATGTCGCGTATTTTCCTACCAGCACCCAAATGTCTTTTTTATTACAATGTAAAACAGCTGTAACCATTTCATTAGTTATGTGTAACATTAAAGTATCATTTTTTGTTGCAGAGATTATGTCTCCCATTCCGTTATTTAAAGTCATATCCACTTCATTTATTGTCAGGTCGGAGCCTTTATTTGGGTCAATTGGCTGTAAAATATCACTTGCTCCCTGGTTGGTCATAAAAATATAATACCTTCCCGGATTGCCCGGGCGCGGAACTATTAATGCAGCCTGAATAGATGAGCCTGTTCCTAATAAACCGCTCCCATTGGGCATAAGTTTGTGACATCTGTCATACACTCTTGACCCATCAGTATAAAAAAGTAAATTGCCGTTTTTATCACACATTGTTGCGGAGCCTTCGCTAGGGTTAAAAAAAGCATTAGGATCGTTAGCAAAAGAAGGGGGGGAACAGTTAAAATCAATCCCGTTTTCCCGGGAAAAATACCAGATATTCGCTTCTTTGTTTTTGTAGTTGGAAAAACTACTAATTGTTCGGCTCCCGGTTATGGCTGAAGGATTTGGTCCATTATAATTGACTGCGTTTATTGTAACGCGAGTGCATTCTGCATCTATGATGTTAGCTAAGTTAGCTGCGGGTGAGATGTCATAAGTCAGCCAGAAATAACTAGGCTTTCCACCAAGTACAAGTGCCCGGTTGCCGTTAATAACAAAGTTTCCGTTAGGGTTATTAGTACTGCCGAATAAAATTTTGTTGGCGCAGTTAAATGATTTTACTGTGTCTGTAAACCATAATTTGGCATTTGTTCCTTTACCTAATTTGCTATGAACTTGAACTGAGCCATTTAATCGATCAACACTTTCTTTCACCAAGAAAAGACCGATACCATGTCCTTCATTTTTTTCAGATGTCTGGAATGACTTGTCAAACAATTTAACTTGGTTTTTTTCACTGATCCCGATCCCATTATCATTTATTTTTATAAGAAGTTCTGACTTGGAAAGATCACGCACGGAAATACGAACTTGGGGTTTGTTTTTACTTCTGTATTTAATAGCATTTGAAATTAAATTTTGAAAAATTGAATGAATTAATTTTGGATTCGCAAAAAGATCCTTTTCATAATCAATATCCACGTCAAAATTCATTTCGTCAAAGCCTTCATTCAGTTTGAGTGAAATTAAAATCTGATCTACCATTTGCGAAATATCCACCAATGAAATTTCTGAAAAATTGCTGCTTCCGGTATTTACAGCAGTCAGAGCATCCGTTGTATTTGTTTTGACTTTTTCGGCACTTGTAATAATCGCTTCTACTAATTTCTTACCGTCCTTATCAATGATTCTTCCCTTTAAGACGTTTGCAGCTCCAATTATTGTATTCAATGGCGCAACCTTATCATGGAGTTCCTGTGTAAAATTAAATTCTTTTTCTTGAATATCCTGGAGCTTATTATCAATAGTAATAGAGTAAACTATTTCTTCAATTTCTGTATGATCCTTATAAGGCTTGGGAATGGTCAGGTAAACAGGAACAACCTTTTTCTCTTTTCCCGGAACAATTAAACTTACCTGCCTGTTTTTTAATTCCCCCGCAGTAGCGTATTCCTTGCTAATTTGCTCGTGGTCATCAATCAAAAGGTAAATGGACTTACCTAAGTATTCATTCTTCTTTAGCCCTAATGTTTTTTCACCCAAATCATTTACAAAACGGATAACACCGTCTTTGTTTGTAGCAATCATCATTGTTCCCGGAATAGATGAAAGCATTGAGTTTACAGCTTTCATTGATACAACAGATGTTTCCATTTTTTCTACGAGTATATTTAAACACATTACTGCGTAGTTAAATAAATTTCTCTTGTCTTTAGAAATTTCAGAAAGGGGTACACGCTTTGAAAAATCCAATTGAGAAGCAGCCTCAATCACATTTTCCATGTTATCGAAGAAGTCACGAAATGTACTTTCACGGGCTTTTAAAAATATTATTCTTTCCAGTAGGGAGTAAAGTTCTTCATCACGGGGATCCCATATTTCTTCTTTTTGGGACAGGATTTCATAAACCTGCTCCATCAGGAGTTTTGTCTGTTCTTTATATGCTTTTTCAATGCCATATACCCATGCTCTTTCGGAAATGTCGAGCTTTTCAACACTTCTGTCTTTTAATGCAGCATATATCTGTTTCAGAATTTCAGTGGACGGATCTTGACCAAAGATGATATCCTCCGGACGGATTTTCAACTTCGATTTATCTTTTTTGGGTGGAGTTTCCATTTATTTTGATTGGAATAATTAGTCTAATATATAACGAAATATTATTTGAAAATCAAGTATTTTTCAACATCCTACTTTTTCAGGAAGCGTAAACACTGGTACTTTTTGAGTATCGCCCGTAACTCATTCTCCGCTTTTATACCGAAGTTTCTATGTTTGTGTAATTCCTCCAATGTTACTTTCTCTAAAACTTCTCTCATGTTCTTTCCAAAAAGCTGAAGTGCGAAATATACCCGATTGGGAAAAATGTGATGCAAGCCTTCCAATGGAACATCTAAAAACTCATCCGGTTTTTGCGAATCGAGATGTTTAAAATCCTTCCATTTCTGAAATAATGTAGTTGATTGTGAAGTCTTAAGTTTTCTGATCGCCTTAGATAAATAAGTAAGTGAAAGATCATAACTTAATCCGAGCTGTTCTCCGACCTTAAACAAATCCCCTTTTTTCCGATAAAGATTGACCACCTGTATTTCCTCACTTGACAGATTACAGTAATTACTGTTGGACCATTCGTCCCAATGGATGTTGAATTGAAACATCAAAGGCTTTAATTCTATTAACCTGTTAGCTTGTTTAGGAAAGTAGATATTATAATCCCTACAAACAGCTTTAAAATCGCTTTTAACGATACTAAATAGGTTCCAAATGCCATTTAGTCCGTGGCATTCCGGGGATCCTTTAAATCGACTGAAATCAGCTATTTTGGTAGGAATTTTTTTTATTTTAGAACGACTTTGAACAATCATTGTTTATTGCAAAATTAATAAATAACTGTTTTTCAATGCAATAATACAGCTTTTCTTTCAATTTAGCTACTATATAGGTGTCCCTAATGGATGGTAACGAAAGAGTGGGCTATTCTTTTCTTTTGTGCTATGAAAAACTCTCCAAAGGTTAAACCGAAAACCAAGATCCACAAAGAAGCCCTTGTTACATTAGGGGAAAGGATAAAAGCATTGCGCCTGAAGGCAGGGTATACCAGCTATGAACATTTTGCTTACGAGCATGACTTCTCCCGTGCCCAATTTGGAAGATACGAAAGCGGTGAAGATTTACGCTATACGAGCCTTTTAAAAGTAGTTGCGGCATTTGGATTGACATTGGAAGAATTTTTTAAAGAGGGATTCAATTAGGATTTATGAAATTCATATTATCATATTTTTCACCGAACCGATCCTTTAAATACTCCTTTTCAATTTCCCTTACAATTTCGTTTCTACGTTTTGTAATGTATGCGAGGCATTGAAATAATCCCATTGGTTGTTTCATTTGATTATCAGCTTCCTTCACATCAATTAGTGCAAGGTTTAGCTTTCCTAAGCTGCAATAGGAGTATGCTCTTAAATAATATCCCATTTTATTTCCAATACTAATCAGAGAATTAAAATCATTGATTGCTAATTCATAATTCTTTTGCTGCTCCCAAAGTAATCCCCTTAAAATAAGGGATTTTACGTTGTTGGGCTTTATTAAAAGTAGTGAAGAATAGTTTTCAATCAATTCCAAAACTAAGGGTGTGTTATCACCATTCACGACATTTCATTTATGGGATTATTCACTAAAGATAGCGGATAATCATAAATTTGATAAGTAAAATAATTTGGGCGAGATTAGTTAACAGAATTTTTATGCCAGTTGCCCTTTCGTCTCCATGTCTTATATTTGGTCTAATATTTTTTCATCTGAAAGCGAATTAAATCAGGCGCTCCTTCTTTAAACATTGAAATCAAACCGCATTTTTATTAGCAAACTCAATGTTATTAGAACAATTATTTTCTGAAAGAATTATTTTGGTAATACTACCATGATCCACCGAAATTTTAAACGCATTTTTAAGTGGATGTTCCAGTATTTTGCATAAAAAACTTCTGATAACGCCTGCATGAGTTATAATAATCACAGGAGCTTGGTGTTTTTTTTTAATCAATTCTTCATTGATAAAATCATCTACTCTGTTGTAAAACTGGATGAAAGATTCTCCGTTTGGAACTTTGTATTCAACAAAATCTGCCATAAACATATTTAATTCTTGCTGATTTATTTTATCCCACTTTTTTAACTCCCAATCTCCGAAATTCCTTTCCTTTAATCTGTCATCCAAAATCATTTTGTCAATAGATTCATTGTACATCCTAAAATGACTGGCAAGCTGTTTGCACATTTCCAAAGGGCTTGAATATATAACAGCATTCTTCACTTCCACCTCGTTAACAATTTTATCGAAACTACTTAGAAATGGTCTTTGCAAAGGGATGTTACTTTGCCCATAGCAATCTTCTTTGCCAAGTGTCGTTTCTGTATGTCGTATTAAAAACACCTCCATAATATCTCCTCCCTTCAACCCTTAATACTTGAAAAAATCAAATCTTCAAGAAAAGAAACCAATTTTTTTTCATCCTTTGCAGCACCAAAATCAGTTAGTGATGGGAGGTTCTGCATATAATATTTTTGGGAATGAGCCATTTCTATAATGGTGGATGATAACGAATGTGGGTATTTGTATTTCGGATTGTACTCCTTTATAAAACCTGCGATTCTTGCACATAAATCTTTATATGGTTTAAATAACTTTGCCTTATTATCTTCTGTAACGTGTTTGGTAAGAAATGACTTAGCTCCTTCAGCTATGACAATTTCATTGAGAATTTTTTCATTGATATGCTCGGTTGTAATATCATCCTCAACTTGGGCTGACAATAGCTGTATAGCTTTTTTAATTTTGATTTCAGGATTTTTTATATTGTTAGTTTGAAAAATCAAACGATACTCCTGCCAGCTCCAATACCACTCAACAATGTAAATAAGCAGCCTGTGCTTGTTCTCAAAATAGCGGTAAACCCCTGCTTCGGTGGTATCTATTTCGGTAGCTAATTTCTTAAAGGTAAATGCTTCAAATCCAATCTTATGTATAATTACAATACTATGCTGTATAATCTTTCTGCCTAATTCTGTTTCTTCAGGATTACGAAGAAACAGTTTTTCATTCATCTTTATTTTTAGCGATAATTCCATAATCCTAACAACTTTTAACAAATGTAATAATATTTTTAATAATAGAATTACTATCATATAAAATATTATTACTACATTTGTCTGCGAATCTTAAAAACACATTATTATGAAACATCTATTTAAAGACCTCAAACACGATTTACCGGCAAGTATTGTTGTATTCTTTGTTGCAGTCCCCTTATGCTTAGGCATTGCGCTTGCTTCAGGCGCTCCATTATTTGCAGGAATTATAGCAGGAATTATAGGTGGCATTGTAGTAGGCATGGCAAGTGGCTCTCCTTTGGGGGTGAGTGGTCCCGCAGCCGGATTAGCCGTGATAGTTTTAACCTCTATTGCCTCGCTTGGTGGTTCTTGGGAAGCATTTTTAATGGCTGTTGTTCTGGCAGGAATTATTCAACTCATTTTGGGATACGCCAAAGCAGGTTTTATTGCATTCTTCTTCCCTTCTTCTGTAATTAAAGGTATGCTTACTGGCATCGGCTTGCTTATTATATTAAAACAGATACCTCACGCTTTGGGATGGGACAAAGACGCTGTTGGGGATGACGCCTTTTTTCAGGCCGATGGGGAAAACACGTTCTCTGAAATTTTTAAAGCGTTTAATTTTGTAACTCCCGGAGCATTATTAATAGCAGCCATCTCATTAGCCATACTGATTTTTTGGGACACAGTATTAACTAAAAAACATAAAATATTTGGGATGATAAACGGTCCGCTTGTAGTAGTTGTTTTGGGAATTGTAATGTTTAATTTATATCAAAACGGAATACTTGATTTTAGTTTAAATGCAAAACAAGTAGTCGCCATACCAGTACCAAGCTCAATTGCAGATTTTTTCAGTCAGTTCACTTTGCCCGATTTCTCTGCAATAGCAAATTTTGAAGTTTGGAAAATTGCAATCGTTTTAGCAATAGTAGCAAGCTTGGAAACATTACTTTGTGTAGAAGCTACCGACAAAATGGATCCTGATAAAAGGATTACACCAACAAACAGAGAATTAAAAGCGCAAGGTTTAGGAAATATAATTTCCGGTTTAATTGGTGGATTACCGGTTACGCAAGTAATTGTTCGAAGTTCAGCTAATATCGCATTTGGAGGGAAAACAAAAATGTCTGCCATTCTGCATGGCTTTTTTTTACTGATAAGCGCTTTGACAATTGCAAGTGTTTTGAATATGATACCATTGGCAAGTTTAGCAGCCATTCTATTTATGGTTGGGTATAAATTAGCCAAGCCAGCCTTGTTTAAACAAATGTATAAATTAGGTTGGGAACAGTTTATACCATTCACAGCTACGGTTGTGGCTATTTTAACCACCGACTTATTAAAAGGAATTACAATAGGCGTTCTTTTTGGCATCTTCTACACCTTGCGCCATAGTTATCGTAATTCACATCACATGGAAGACATTACAACAAATGAAAAGGGACAGGAAGTGCATCATCTTGTTTTAGCTGAAGAAGTTTCATTTTTTAATAAAGCAAGTGTTATTCAAACTTTAGATGCTATACCAAAAAACTCAAAAGTTATTATCGACTGCTCAAAATCTAAATCAATTAATTATGATGTAATAGAGCTGATAATTAATTACGAGAGCAATGCCAAAACAAAGAACATCACCGTTGAGAAAATCAATTTTATAGAACCCGTTTAATCTACTAACAATTAAAAAACAAAAACAATGAAAACACTGACCAAAGAAATGCAAACAGCCATTACACCTGCTATGGCATTAGAATTATTAAAAGAAGGAAACAAAAGATTTGTAAATAATCTAAAAGTAAACCGAAATCTTTTACAACAGGCGAATGATACATCAGACGGGCAACACCCTTTTGCGGTAATTCTCAGTTGCATTGACAGCAGAACTTCTGCCGAATTAATTTTTGACCAGGGATTAGGAGATGTGTTTAGTGTTCGCATTGCCGGAAACATAATCAACGAAGACATTTTAGGCAGTATGGAATTTGGCTGTAAAGTAGCAGGTTCAAAAATAATTGTTGTATTGGGACACACCAAATGCGGTGCTGTAAAAGGAGCTTGCGACCATGTTGAAATGGGCAATCTTACTGCATTGTTAACCAAAATAAGACCTGCCGTTGATGACGAACAGACCATAACTAACGATCGCAATTCTGGAAACACAGAATTTGTAGAAAAAGTGGCAGCCATTAATGTAAAACGAACGGTTAAAGCCATTATGGAACGAAGCCCTATTTTAAAAGAAATGATTGAATCAGGTGCTATTGGAATTGTAGGTGGGAGCCATAATATTACTACTGGTGAGGTAGAGTTTTATCCTGAAACAATGATTGTAAATACCACATTAATAAATGAATAGAAATTTATTTTTATGGAATATCAAATCATAGTTTCACTTGTAACGCTGATCGCTCTTGAAGTTGTATTAGGGATAGACAATGTAATTTTTATATCCATTTTAGCCAACAGACTACCTGAAAACCAACAAAAGAAAGCAAGACTTTATGGCTTAATACTGGCTATGATTTTGCGGTTAGCATTATTAGCAAGTGTGGTGTGGATAATGAAATTAAATGCGGATTTATTTACAATTTTTAATCAAGGTATATCCATCAAAGATCTGATAGTAATAGTTGGCGGATTATTTTTATTGTATAAAAGCACCACCGAAATACATCATAAAATGGAAGGTGAAAAAGGAGACCAAACTAAAAATATAAAAGCAGTCACTTTTGCACAGGTTATTTTGCAGATATTAATAATGGATATAGTGTTTTCAATTGATAGTATCATTACTGCTATTGGAATGGTAAAGGAAATTTGGATAATGTACGTTGCCATTATTGTTACAGTTTTAATAATGCTTGTAGCCGCAGAACCAATCAGCAATTTTGTAAACAAGCACCCATCATTTAAAATTCTTGCGCTTTCGTTTTTGCTGCTTATCGGGTTTGCATTGGTGAGTGAAGGCTTAGGAATGGAAATTCCAAAAGGATACATTTATTTTTCAATGGCGTTTTCAATGATGGTTAGTGTGTTTCAAATGAGAGCATTTAAAAGCAATAATCCAGTTAAAATACATGAACACTATAAAGAAGGAGAAGATGAATTGCCCAAAAATGTGTTGTAACAAAAGAAGCCTATTGAAAACAAGAAGTCTATTTTATATCATTTTATTTTTAATGAATGTTCCAGCATTTTCTCAGTCGCCATCAGGCACAATCGGCAACTGGTTGATGGGGTTTAACCAAACACGCCTGCACGACAAATGGAGCATTCATACAGAAGCTCAATATCGCAGTTTTGAAATCACACCAAACACCGACCAACTACTTTTGCGTGGTGGCATTAATTATCATATAAACAATTCTGCCTTTACAAGTATTGGATATGTCTATGTTGCAAATTATGCTTTTGACAAAGAACAATTGCCGGGTGTTCAGGTTTCCGAAAATCGTATTTGGCAACAGTTTCTTATGCGTAACAATTTAGGAAGGTGTTTGTTTGAACACCGCTATCGCCTTGAACAACGATGGATACAGTCAAATAGCAATAACCGATACCTAAACAGGATAAGATATTTACTTCGGGTTACTGTACCACTCAATAAAAAAGAAATAGAAAAAAACACGTTGTTTCTTAGTTTTTATGATGAAGTATTTATTCATTTTTCATCTACACCATTTGACCGAAACCGATTGTATGGAGCCATTGGTTACCAGTTTTTACCAAATGCAAACATTCAGTTAGGCTATATGGCGCAAACGGTAAATGGTACTACAAAGCAATATTTACAGGCAGCGATTTTTTATAACATCGATTTGAGGAAAAAAGAATGAAAAAACTTTCATAACCAAATTTTACAAGCGGATTGGAACATTTTAATAACAAACGGATTTTAATTTTTGAACAGGATGGCATCCTTTGGATGGACATTCAAAAGCAATTAATGCGGAAGGGCTATGCAGTTAGTCGGTCGTTTTCCATAATCGGCAGCGATATACCACACCTTGTTATTGCTGATACGGATACACCACAAAAAGAGGAATTTGAAAAACTAAAAAACTATTGCAGAAAAAACGAGATACCAATAATATATATCTGCATGGAAGTAAACGACAAAATAATAAAAGAGCGGGAAAAGAATGTTATCGGCATTTTTAAGAAACCACTTAACAGCCACACTATTCTTGAACTTGTTATCGAACATTTTAAAAACAAAACCATATAGTTGCAAAGGCAGAATGAATACTGTGAACCAAATAAAATTGTCCGAATTAAAATTAGGGATCCTTG
>CAZQIC010000131.1:0-12448 GCA_964593555.1 uncultured Bacteroidia bacterium
TTAGATACGATTTTATTAGATTGTTTTTAACATTCTATTTTTAGAACTCCCCTCATTGATAATTCTAACCAATGAAGAAGGTGTCTGAGCGTCTTTTATTAGGTATGAGTAGGCACCCATTTTTAATGCATTTGCCGCAACAGCAAATGTTTCCTGACTTGAAATTAGAATAACACTTATTGTTGGTTTTATTTGCTTTACTTGCTTCAATACTTCCAAACCATTCATGGCATCCGAATAGGTTGAGCTTAAGTTATAATCCAGAATAATAATTTCGGGAATCAAGTCAAGATTTTTTAAGCACTCCTCTCCTGTTGCATAACAACACAATTCGTGTTTTGTGTGAGTCTTTAAATAGTATGCCAGAGAGTGGCAATATAGATTATCATCGTCCACAATAAAAATACAGGACGATGTTGTTGAAACTCGTTCCTGAACCTTCCTTGCTTTGACCTCGATTTCCATTTTCAGATATATTTTGTACTTCAATCACGTCTATATTCTTATACGAGTAACAGAATCTTTCCTATATCCTTTTCGTTCAAACCGGGTAAAAAAAGGTTGGACGACTATATTATCAAGGCAAATAACCTATTATTGATAATTCGAGACCTCCAACTTGAGTTCTTCAATAGCCTCAGCACAAACTTTATTTATTTTATCCAACATATCAGGCAGCTTATCCAGGTTGGTTTTTGCCTTACAATATTCCTCAATATCCTTTACAGTTTCCTTAATAGAATGCATACCAATAAAATCGACTGTGGGTTTCATTTTATGCGCTAACCCACCTAAATCACTCCATCTCTTTTCATTCAGATGACTCTTCATCATTTCGAGCATTGGGGGTGTTTGAACCGTAAAAGTTTCTATCATTTCCCTCATAAACTCGTTGCTACCATTTGCGATTTCTTTCAAATAGGTAAGATCAATGTTGTTTTTATCTTCCATAGCTATTGATTTATTGTTTTCCACTTTTGCTGTTCCGTAATGATTTTTTTTTACAAGACGAACTATTTTTTCGTATAAATCCTTTTGATTGAACGGCTTAGAAATATAATCATTCATTCCTGCCTCAATACATTTCTCAGCTTCTCCGACCATCGCACAAGCGGTCATTGCAATTATCGGAACTTTTGATTTAGCTCCCTCTAGCTTTTCTCTTATATATTTTGTTGCGTCATACCCATCCATTTCCGGCATTTGAATATCCATTAGTACAGCATCATAGTTTGATTGTATAACTTTATCAATGGCCATTTTTCCATTATCAGCAACATCAATTTTTACCTGCCATTTACTCAATACTTTTTTCGCAACCATTTGATTTAGACTATTGTCTTCAACCACTAATATTTTAATATTTTCAAGTTCATTATAAGCAACATCATTATCGTTTGCCTTTACTGATGCATCAACCGGCTTTCCTTTTGCATATGGTAATGTAACCAAAAAGGTTGTGCCATCGTTTACCTTGCTTTCCACCGATATAGCACCTGACTGTAGCTCCACAAGTTGTTTTACGATTGTTAAACCAAGACCCGTTCCACCATACTTTCTGGTTGTATCGTTACTAGCCTGAGTAAAACTCTCGAAAACTACCGAAAGTTTATCCTCAGGAATTCCAATACCCGTATCCTTTACTGTAAATAGCAGAACAATATTATCATCGTGCTCTTCTTTAAGTTGAATATTAATAAGTACACTTCCTCTTTCCGTAAACTTTATTGAATTGCTTATAAGATTTAACAATATTTGTCTTAACCTAACCACGTCACCAATTATCACCTGTGGTATATTTTCTGATACCTGGAGTGTTAAGTTCAACCCTTTTTTTTCAGAGGAGAAATGGAGCATTTTCATCACTGACTCTAAAACAGATTTAATATTAAAAGGAACTTTTTCAAATAATATTTTCCCTGATTCAATTTTAGAGAAATCTAATATGTCGTTAATAATAGAAAGAAGATTATCTGCTGACGTTTTAATAGCGGTAGTACATTCCTTTTGTTCAGAATTAAGATCACTATCCATTAAAATATCGGTCATCCCCACAATTGCATTCATGGGTGTCCTGATCTCGTGACTCATGTTTGCCATAAACTGCTCCTTAATTTTCATGGTATGCTCGAGGTTCTTTTTAGCCTTCATAAGTTCGTCGAGAGCCTTATTACCCTTCATTAATGAATGTTCCGCGATTCTATTTGCGCGTAAAAGATCATATTCCATTAACTTACGTTCAGTAATATCCGAATCAATTGCAATTATTCTTTTAACGTTGCCATCTTTACCAAGCACCGGAGTAAGTGTAGTAATGACCCAATACTCCTTACCATCTTTAGTAAAATTCTTTGCTTCATAAGTAACCGGTTTTTTACCTTTAACTACAGTCTCATAATTCTCCGTAATCCGTGAAAGTCCGGTGGGCAGACCCTGACGAAGGATTTCCCCGTGAGTGCTCAGCATATCTTTCAATGTATAACCGGTTAACTTCGTAAAACCTTCATTTACCCATTCTATTTCACCTTCGTTATTTGCAATTATTACCGAATTATACGACTTCGTTGCTGCCAATGCGAGGTTTTCCATTTCTTCTTCGCGAATGCGCTCGGTAACATCCTGGCCCGTTCCATATACTTTAACTGCTTTTTTGTTTTCATCAATGATAATTTCTCCACGCGCATGAATAATACAGATCTTGTTCTGTGGCGTAAGTACCTGGTAATAAAAACTAAAAGGCAGCTGTGTCTTCAGCGCCTCTGCTATTGTTTTCTTTACAAACTCTCTATCTTCGGGGTGAACATATTCAACGAATTTTTCATAAGTGGCACTAACTTCTGTGGCCGCTAATCCATATATACGTTGAAGTTCCTCAGACCATGTTACCAAATTTGTTTTTATATCCCATTCCCAGCTTCCAATATGCGCCAACTTTTGCGCCTCCGAAAGTTTTATTTTTTCTCTTAATAAATCTGTTGTTTTCGCTTCAAGTTTTTTAGCGTTCTCTGAAAGCTGTTTTAACAATCTTGATCGTTCAATGCCATAATCAATTGAACGCTGAAGTGTTTTGCTTTTTAAAGTACCCTTAACAAGAAAATCTTGGGCACCGCATTTAACAGCATTTATAGCCACTTCTTCATCCTCAAGCCCAGTAAGAACAATTATTGGAGTTTCAGGCGCAACTGCATGCAATCTGTTAAATGTATCCAAACCGGTGCTGTCTGGAAGAGAAAGATCAAGGATTATTATACTGTATGATTCTTTCCCTACCAATTCTATACCCTTCTTTAAATAATCAACTACTTTTAAATTATGGGAAACAGGATAACATTCCTTCAAATATATTTTTAATAATCCCGCGTCCGCTGGATTATCCTCAATGAGTAATATGTCAATCTTTTTTTCCAAAATATTATCAATAAATCATTTCCCTATGGTAAAATAAAAAACAGAACCCTTTCCCAATTCAGATTCAACCCACATTGTACCTTTATGCTGATCAACTATCCTTTTACAAATAGCCAACCCAATCCCCGTTCCTTCATATGTACCAATTGGATGCAAGCGCTGAAAAATTACAAATATCTTATCAATATACTGCTTATCAATTCCCAAGCCATTGTCGCTTACACTAAAAATCCATTCTTTACTTTTTTCTTTTACTGAAATTTTTACTTCGACCGGTTCCTCACGTTTAAACTTAACTGCGTTACTTATAAGATTTTGAAATAACTGGATCATATTTAATTTTATCCCCTCAATTGTAGGCAATTTATCATAAGTGATCTTCGCATTATTTTTTTCAATCACGTCTTTTAGCTGATCAAGAACAATACCCATTACAACCGACAGATCTACCTTCTCGTAAATTTGATTTTTTCTCCCTACCCTCGAATAGGACAATAAATCTTTTATCAGCCGATCCATTCGGCTTACACCTGCTACTGCAAAATCAATAAAATCATTTCCATCAGTGCCCAATTTACCCTGGTATCTGTTTTGCAACAGCTGTATATAGCTATTTACGGTTCTAAGTGGTTCTCTTAAATCGTGACTCGCTACATAGGCAAATTGCTCAAGCTCAACGTTTGAACGTGTAAGTTCTTCCGATTTTTCCTTTAATGAAATTTCAGCTTTCTTTTGCTCTGTAATATCCCTGATAATTGAAACGATCTGTATTTTTTCTTCCAGCTCTATAATTTTCAAGGAATATTCAATGTTTATTATTTTCCCATCTTTTCGAACAACCGATGTTTCGCCTTTGTCTGAAATTTTTTCTCCGGCAATTCTTTTCCCCAAATCCTGCTTTAATCTATCACGATCGTTTTCCACCACCATGTTCATAAATGTTGGCATACTAAGGATCTCATCTTCTTTATAGCCGTATATATTACATAATGCCTCATTTACATATATAATTTTTTCATTCTCTGTAATGGCAACCCCTATCCCCATTTCACTCTGCGTCTTTATCAATGTTTCATATAGGTTTTTTTGTCTACGTAGACTCTCCTCTGCTTTATTTCTTTCATTTATTATTTGCTCCAAATCATCGGTCATTTTATTAAACGAAACTGCAAGCCTGCCAATTTCATCCTTTGAAAAAACCTTTGCCCTATCTGTAAAATCAGCTTTTGCAACCTTGGCCGCCACTCTTGAAATTTCATCTATACCCTTTGAAATCGCAAAACTGACGGAAACAGTTAAAAACAAACCCGTGAATTCAACTGTTATAGCGATCACGAACAATATCTGCATGATCAACCCTTCAAGCCACCGGGATCCTTCTCCTAGAACAAAAGAGAACTCATCTTCTACAACTGTTAATTCCTCATTTAAAATATCTATTTTACTCAGGGTAATATCTAAAACTTCCCTGGAAACTATACTATCCTTGTAAATTTGTTTATGAAGATACATTCCGGTTTTCTTTAACTCATTGATTAATGAATCTCCCTTCTCCCACTGAATAATTGCATGATCTATATAATAAATTCTTCTGAATCTTTTAAAAAGCTTTATCATTCCATCAATATCCTCGTAATTATTACGTGCCTCAAGAAATCCCTCATATATAATCTTGTAATCTGGATTTTCTTTTTCAAGTTCAAGCCGAGCTCGTCTATCACCAATCGGAATTTGAATAAACTTTAAAAACATTTGATAATCTTCCTCGTTTCGAGTTACTCCATATTTTCTCAGATTATAAGCTGCATCCTTCTGCGCCTTAGAATACAAACCCTCACCACCAACGTAAGCCCTTGTAGATGAAAGCGTATTTATCGTAAAAAACAGCATGAACAATTCAATCGCAATCAATAACGCCATTATACCAACGACGAAATACAGCTTTCCTTTAATTGGAATATCCCTGAATTTTCTAACGACTGTACTTTTCACAGTTCCTTTCTATAATTATTTAATGTAAAATAAAAAACAGTGCCTTTGCCCATCTCAGATTCAACCCAGATTTTCCCACCATGGTTCTCTATTATTTTTTTACATATAGCTAACCCCATGCCCCCGCCTGGGTACTTGTTTTTCTCATTAAGCCTTTGAAAGATAATAAATATCCTTTCCCAATTTTCCTTCTTTATACCTATTC
This sequence comes from uncultured Bacteroidia bacterium, assembly GCA_964593555.1. Classification (GTDB taxonomy): domain Bacteria; phylum Bacteroidota; class Bacteroidia; order JAFLBG01; family JAFLBG01; genus CAZQIC01. Next base: position 5,606 of record CAZQIC010000131.1, read on the forward strand.
CATTGTCCCTTATAGAAAACAGATAGCCACCATCTGTTTTTTTTCCATCAATCAATACTTCGGGCTCATTCTCCGATCTAAATTTTAGTGCGTTGGAGATCAAATGATGAAACAGCTGCCCAATTAAAACCGTGTCACCGTATACCTCTGGCAGATTATTGAAAACTATTTTGGCGTTTTTTTCTTTTACCATTAACTCTGCAGCGACCTGATCCAACATCTCATTCAAATTAATTGATTCAAAAGGCTTTAATCTACTCACTCTTGAATATTCCAACAGACTATTTATTAATTCTCTCATTCTGTTACTACCATCTACTGCAAAATCTATAAATTCATTCGCATCCTGGTCAAGTTTATCCTTATAACGTCTTGCGAGCAACTGAACATAACTGCTTACCGTTCTTAGGGGCTCCTGCAAATCATGCGACGCTACATAAGCAAATTGTTCCATCTCCGATCTTAAACGCTGTGCCTCATCTAGCCTTGTTTGATCAAGCATGTTTTTTTTATGAATTGACTCGATCAAAAACTCCTGAATTTTTATATAATAATTTTCCAACTCTATAATAACTGAAATAATCCAGTCTGACTTATTAATATAATCAATTAAAAATTTCCAGAATATTTTCTTTTGCAGTAAAAAAACAGATATAAGTTCAGGAAACTTCAATTGTTTTGATACTTCCCAGTTACTAAAACTTTCCTTTAACAAAGTCAGCAATTTTTCATTTTCTATTGATGCAAGAATATTCTTAGTATCATTTATTATCAACTGATTAATTGCTTCACTTGTTCCCTTTGGTACAAAATATATTGTTGAAATATCCTTTGCCTTAAATACATCAATAGTGGCAAGAACCATATCCTCCAGCCTTTGCTCCCTAAGGTATTTGCAAAAAGATTTTAAATTTTCCATTCGGCGAACTATTGGTTACCTGGCAATTTTACAATTGAAAGCCAAAAATCCTCAATTGATCTGATCACATTTATGAATTGATTAAAATCAACCGGTTTTGTTATATAACAATTTGCATGGTGTGCGTACATATTTAAGACATCCTGTTCAGCGGCAGATGTAGTTAAAACAATAACCGGTATAAATTTTAATTTGGGATCACTTTTTATTTCAGTTAATACTTCCCGCCCATCCTTTTTTGGCAAATTAAGATCGAGCAAAATTATATCTGGCGTAACCGCATTCTTATACTGTTCTTCTTTTTTTAAAAAAAACAACGCCTCCTCTCCATCCATAACTACGTTCAGGTTGTTGATTATTTTCCCCTCTTTGAGGACTTCTCTCGTCAACCTGATGTCTCCTGGATTATCCTCAACAAGTAAAATATTTAATATTTTTAATTTTCCGGCATTCATTAGTATTCCCTTTCCACATAAATATACAAGGGTAGCCCATATGCAAAGGCTATTTTCGATGAAACAATACAAATTCAGACTGAACGTAGCAAAAAAAAAGCCCAAATTTAATAAATAAAGGAAAATACAAGAAAAACGACAAGTTAACGCAGAAAGGCTTTAAGTATTACAACAAATTTAACTGCTTCATCAAACCTTCTTTATAAACAGCCCCAACAGGAATTAATTTTTTTCCCATAACTATAGTACTATCGTCAATAGAGTCTATTTTATCAATGGAAACAATATATGAACGGTGTACACGTGTAAAAATTTCCGGGGAAAGCTTACTTTCAATTGCTTTAAGGGTAGAATGCACAACATGCTTTTTATCACTTGTATTGATCACCGTATAGTCTCCAAGCGCCTCTATCCAGAGTATATCCTTAATATTAATCTTCAAAAGAATTGAATTGGTCTTAATAAAAATGTGATCCTTCTCCGAAAAATCAGCTATGTTTTGAGAATTATCAAAAATATTTTTTGCTTTATTGATCGCTTTAATAAAACGATCCGAGGTAACGGGCTTCAAAAGATAATCAACAACATTATATTCAAAAGCCTCTATTGCGTAATCTTTCTTGGAAGTGGCTAAAATAATCAAGGGCGAACTCTTCAGATTTTTAATGAATTGCAATCCACTTAATTCAGGCATTTCAATATCTAATAAGACAAGGTCAACAGAGTGAGTATTGAGATAGTTTAATGCCTCTATTGATCCAGAACAAACTTTAGTAAGATTTAAAAATTCCATTTGGGAAACAAGGTGCTTCATAGCATTCCTAGACATTTCCTCATCGTCAACAATTATACAATCCATATTCTTGTTTATTAATTGCTCTAAATTATCAGTTATATATGAATAATAAAAACTTCGATTATATGCTTTTGTTTCAGTTCAACGATACTTTATTTCAGTTCAACGAAATTTTGTTGTAAAATTTATTACAAATCGTAAAATTGAATAAAGCAATCAAACATATGAAAACCTTAAATCAATTCCTTGTTTTTATTGTTGATGATGATAAAATGTTTTTGAAAACCATGGAACATTATATAACTAGATTTTTTAATGGGATTAAAGTAAAGGCATTTTTAAGCGGGGAAGAGTGTTTAAAAAGTATAAATATGAATCCAGATGTAATTTTTCTTGACTATTCTCTCAATAGTGGCTCTTCAAATGCTATGAATGGACTAAAGATTCTTGATAGAATTAAAAAAGATCTGCCCAAAATTCCCGTTGTTATGCTGTCTGGTCAGGAAGATATAGATATTGCTGTTAAAACAATGAAATACGGATCGTTCGATTATGTTATAAAAAAAGAAAACGGGTTTATGCGGGTTAGAAGTATAATTCAAAATGTTATTTATGATTTTAGAATTAAAAAGGAAATGAAGATTTATAAGGGAGATATGATCTTTCTTTTCGCAACAATTGGTATAACAATTGCTATTTTAATCCTGATCCAAATTTTTACCTTTTATAATTGGTTCTGAGCTCATGGACAAAAGCAACAAACTTATAAAGCAGAACCTCGTTTTTATAATTGAAGACAATGATATGTATTCGATGATGGTAGAATATGTTTTATCGGAAACTGAATTTTTCAGGTTTGCTAAATTTAGTAGTGGCGAAGAAGGACTAGCTAACCTTTACCAGAAACCAGACCTGATAATTTTGGACTATTATTTGCCTGCCCGTTGTTGTTCTTTCGAAGAATATGAATAGAAGCGAAATCAAGCAGCTGTTTAGAGAAGGTGCGACAGATTACATCATTAAAGCAAAGGATTCGGTAAAACAGCTTAAATCTGTCATTCATAAAATATTTGAGATCAAGGAACAAAAGTTAAAATCCAGAAAAACAATTGTTTTCATAATTCTTTTCTGGGTAATTTTTACACTACTGTTTTTAGTTATATTATTTAAAAATGCAAATTTTTTATTCTCCTAGGAAAACTATTAACTGTTTAAACTCATCTGTATAACCTTGATTTATGCTCATTCAACGAAAATAAAGAGAACTAACAGCAGCACCTACGTATATTTAAAAAAAGAAAAGCCATGGAAACAATAAACAAACCTCTGTCCGTGTTTTTAGTAGACGATGACAAAATGTTTTTGGTATCGCTAAAACACAAGCTATTAGAGCAATTTAAAAACATTAAATTCTCAGTATTTAGCACAGGCGAGGAATGCCTGAAGAACATTGACGAAAAGCCAGATATTATTGTACTGGATTATTACATGAACTCAGAAATGCCTGACGCAATGAATGGCATACAAGTGTTAAGGAAAATCCAGGCGATCTCGGAAGACATTAAAGTAATCATGCTTTCCGCACAAGATAAACTGGACATAGCAGTGGACTCAATCAAATACGGAGCTTATGAATATGTTGTAAAAAGCGAAACGGCATTCATCAGACTGCAAAACACAATAAAAAATTTGCTTAACGACGTAGCGTTTAACAAAGAAACCAAAAAATATGAAGTTTGGAACTACGTAGTAGGTATCGCATTCCTTTTATTGCTTTTGCTTGACCTTTGGTATTATCTGAAGCGTTGATAAGGTAACATGAACGAAACAAATCAGATTATTGCAGTATTTATCGTACGTGTTTTTTTTGGCATGATTATTCTATTGCAGGGTTATGACAAAGTTTTTAGAGTTGGTATAAAACAAGTAATAGAAACAATTCAGCACCCTCTACATGACATTAGACATATACCCAAATTTTTTTTAGCTGGTGGTGTAATTTTCACATCATTTGTTGAATTGATCGGAGGTATGTTACTAATAATAGGATTTTTAAAACATTTAACGCTTTATCTTATTGCATTAGACATAATAATTGCAGCAATAGGATTAGGTATAATGAAACCCATGTGGGACATGAAACATGTATTTCCAAGATTTATCATGCTTGTTTTTTTGCTAATAATGCCTTCGCAGTGGGACGTAATTTGTGTGGATCATGTTATTTCAATTATTAGTATTAGTAAATAATTTATCTCATGAAAACTATCCTATCACCAACAGATTATTCCACTACAGCAAGAAACGCAACCAATTACGCTATTGAACTCGCTAAATTATCCGGCGCAGAAATTATTCTTTTACACGCGATTACTGTACCGATAACTACAATGGAAATACATGGCCCAATGTTATATAACATAGGAGATATGGAAAGGGAAAACGAGAAGATTTTGCAAACTCTGAAAAAAGAAATAGCTAATAAATACAAGTCATTAAAAGTTCAAAGTCAGCTAACAGTTGGCTTTCCCGTTGAAGAAATAATTAATACTGCAGATGAAAAGAAAGCAGATCTTATTGTGATAGGATTAAAAGGAGCGAATAAAACCGAAGAATTTTTTATAGGAAGCAATGCATCCAGCGTTGTCAAAGATGCGCATTGCCCTGTACTTATAATACCAGATGATGCAAAATTTATTCCTCCAAAAAATATTGTAATTGCGTGTGATTATAACAAAGATTTTGAAAATGAAAATATCTGGGTACATATAAAAGAATTTGTAAATCTTTTCAATTCAAATATTTTTGTACTCGACGTTTTAAACAAAGAGGAAGGCGCAACCGTTGAGGTAGCTACTACAGGAATTAAAGTCGAAAATTTTCTTAGAAATATTCCTCATACTCTTCACTTTGTTGAAGGAGAAGACGTTACTGAAAGCATTAATGATTTTATAAGGGAGAAAAAAGCCGACATGCTTGTAATGCTGCCTAAAAGGTACAATATCATTGCCGGCCTTTTCCATAAAAGCAATACAAAAAAAATGATGTTTCATACCGATATTCCGGTACTAACCCTGCACGCTGAATAATAATCAAGTTCCATAAATACAATAATATGTTATCCCAAAAAATAAATTGCATAATAGTTGATGACAATAAACTTGCACGAACAACTCTCAAACAACTTATTCAACAAGTCGACTTTCTTAACTTCAAAGAAGAATGCGCGGACTCCATTGATGCATTTAATTATCTGAAAAAAGAGTCAGTTGATTTGATCTTCCTGGATGTTGAAATGCCTGGTATGTCTGGAATTGAATTAATTAAGAACCTCGAGAAACCTCCGATTGTTATTCTAATTACGGCAAAAAAGAATTATGCAGTTGAAGCATTTGAATTAAATGTCGTTGATTATCTTATAAAGCCAGTAACTCTTCCCCGATTTATGATCGCTGTTTCAAGAGCTAAGGAAGTTTATGAAAGTAAAGATCAGAAAATAGAAATTAATGAAAATGAGAAGGAATATATTTTCGTACGATCAAACTCTGTTCTCACAAAAATAAAAATTAAAAATATTGTTTACGTTCAGGCTCTAGGAGATTACGTGAACATTTATACAACCGACAAACATTACACTGTACATATTACACTCAGAGGTATGGAAGAAACTCTTCCCTCCAATAAGTTTTACAGACTGCATCGTTCTTATCTTGTGTCGCTTGATTATGTTGATACTGTAGAAGAAGGAACCGCATATATCGGCAAACATCCGATACCAATTGGAGAACAGTATAAAAAGGAATTACTAAAAAGGCTTAATCTTGTTTAAACATAAAAGGAATACTGTTATACAGCATTCCTTTTATATTCAACTTCTTTCTATTTATAACTAATTACTTTGTGCCTCCTTTACCGTTTTTTGCAGGCAAAGTAGTTTTTGTATTATCAACTGGAACTTCAGTAACATCTACCTTATCAGACACGAACATTGGTCCGGTAATATTATAGAAATAATATGTGTCTGAAGTTGTTGAATTGGGGTTAAACAACAATGTCAATTGATCAACCTGAGTTGCGGATGTTTTGCTTTCAACTGGTGTTTGTGCAAATTTAAACTGTAAGTCTTCCCATCCATTTGTAACAGTAGTTTTTGCCTGATAAACACTATTAATTGCGCCAGGATACCCCTCTTTACCTTGTTTACCCAATTGAATCTCAACAAGTGTTCCTGCCGGTGCAGTAGTATAAAGTTTCATGCTGATTTTTTGCGGAACTCCTGTATATGTTGCATATTTATTAACATCAGTTAATTTTTTTGAAAAGTTTAACTTAACGTTATCGTATTGCTTTGAACCGTTGCGAACATACTTGTAGCATTTTTTAACATTATCCGTACCAGGTGCAGGATTCATTGCCGTTGTATCCAGCATTCCAGATTTCTCACCAAAAGTAAACGCTTTTTTCCCATCCATGTTATCATAAGGTTGAGACTGCCCTAATACTAAACCGGTTTGAAATAAAAAGGTTAAAAAAAGAACAATAGATTTTTTTAGCCCATTTTTCATTTTATCTTTCTCAGATATTTTTCTTTCTGTTTTCATATTTATATATTTTATTAATATTAGAGTTTATACCGAATAAGATATTAAGAACATAAAGTTAGAAAAAAGTTT
>CAZQIC010000132.1:0-12414 GCA_964593555.1 uncultured Bacteroidia bacterium
TAAAAAAAAATACGGTTACATTTGTTAAAATCAATTAATAGAACCTCCCTTATGTTTTTTCTTTTCAAATCTAATAAAGAATAAGAAGATTTTATTTGATCACCCAATCCCTGTTTACCAAACCAAGGTATTACATCTCCGTATTCTAATATAACATCACTTGGCACAGTATTTTTAAATTTGAATTTAATATAATTTGTTCCTTCTTCAATTTTACTAGCTAAAGCTCTTGAATCGTAAGTAAAATACAAATCATTCACCCCTTCACTACCGTAAACTGGACTAGCAAAACTTCCACTAATATCCCCCTTTCTCTGAAACCTATCAAATAATTTTTCTGCCAGTTCGCTTCCAGACTCCGATTTAGTTATGCTTTTAAAACCATAATATGGAGGCCAGCCATTATTTAAATTATTATCATTAAAATATTTATATAAATCATCCCATTTTTCTTCCCCCCAAAATTGATATGCTTTTTTGTATTGTTCTTCCGTGGCAGTAAAAGTTTTAATAAAATCATCGTACAAAACATTTTTAAAGAGTTTAATCCCACTAACACTCTTTGTATTCTCCGTTACCTCCAACAACTCCCATGCCTTTTGCTGTTGTTGAAGTATTTCTTTTTCATTTTTTGTTAGTGAAGCCACTTCTTCTATTTTACCCGCTATTAGCAATTGCTTCTCTGCATCACTTAAATTACCTGCAGAAGTAATAGCCACTTGCCAGTCGAGAAACTTAGCAGCAATTACCGCCTTAATATTTGAATTATTCAATAACAACTGCCTGGTTTGAGCTGGTAATTGTTTAGAAAAATTAACAATGCCTTGTGCTGCATTTTTTATTCCTATAAGAGCCATTGTTGCATTGTAAATATTCATTGCATTGTACAACTTATCACCCGGTCGTAGCGCATTTGTATTTATCGCAATGTTATCTACTGCACCTGCCACCTCAGTCAGCGCCCATAACCTGCGGACCCAATTCACCTTTGTTGCAAGAGCCACGCCGCCACTTGTATATATCGTAACAGCATCCAATACGATCGTACTTCCTCTAATGGCATTGTCGTTAAATTCTTTGTCCGCTTTATATTTAAAAAAAATAGCTGGCACAACATAAAGCCCGGTTGCCACCTCATTTCCTTCAAGAGCTATATTTACAATCGGCAACTCTTTTTCTGTGGTTATTACGAGTGGGGCTAAGGGAGATATACTTTCAAGAAGTTTTTCAACTTCCTGCCATGATTCCACATTTACTCCGCCTCCACCGCCTATACTCGGAACAAAGGATCCAATTTTCTGCTCTCTACTAACAGATAAATTTCCAGTCGCTGGATTATAAACTCCATTTATTCTGAAACTGTTTAATGGTCTATCAAACGATAGAAACTCATTACTTTCTTTGAAACTCTTAAACGGTTGCGGGTTGAGATTATATACCTGCCCTAACAATTTTTCATTACCCGCTTCATAAAATTTATTTACCCTGTTCTCATATTTAAACATAGTAACCAAAGCGCCAATAAAATTTGTATAATTATCACCGTCCCAGGGATAAGTCGACCCGTCATCAATTTCGTCAACGAGATGTTTTAATAATTGATTGCTATTTAGTTCAAGCAATGCATAAAAATTCTCATAATCCTTTGTATCAAAGGCATTCATTAAACGCATCAAAGCAATTTCTTGCTGTTCTTTAATTGAGGATAACGAGCTTATCTTCAAAAACAACCCTTTGAGTTGGTCATACTTTAATTTTCGTAGGGAAGACATGCATACTGAATTAACTATATCAGTCATGACACTTGCATCGCTTGCAGAGAATGCTATGGAAAGCCTGGTGTCGCCATCCTTGATCTCCTCCTCATTACAATTCTTATTTTTTCTTTTTATATCTTCAAGGAATTGTTCGTTGCAGGAAGCCTGCCTTATATTATATGGACAAGAAATCCAAGCCTCGGGAGCTGAAGTTCTTTCATTTACAAGTTTCCAGAAATCAGGGTTTGCTTCATCATTTGCATCCCAATTAATAATAGTATATAAGTAGTTGCATCCATCGCCTACCCTCTTAAATAAATTCACCCGCGCAGGTTTAGCAGGATTATTTTTAGCAATAATTTCCCTGTTACTCCCTTTAAATACATTCCCATCCCATATATAATATTCCTCGTTATATTTTATTTTCTCTAAAGCATAATTATTGTTTGTTACAATGAATTCGACTCGGAGTTTAGTTTCTTTTCCATTTTCTTTAAGATAAAAATCGTCAACCAATTTTCCATTCGGACTAAGAGCCAAATGGACAAGTGTGCTATACGCCCCATCCTCCTCATCATCCAACCAACTTAAGGTTGGTAATGCAGAATGTATTTGTTTCCATTGCTTATTTGTTAAAGCGGTTTGCGAAACATAGTCCAATAAATTATTTGTGCTGCCTTGTTTTGCTTGGGGGAATGTGTGTTCGAGGCCAAAGGCGCCGTGGGCGAGTTCGTGGGCGAGCAAGCGTGCTGAGTTTTGGGTGCTGAGTGCTGTGGCGGCAATAAAGCCTACGGCTTTGCTACGCACCATGTATCCTTTTTGGTCGGGATTAGAAAATTGAGATACAACAAAAATGTAATATGCTTTTTTATCGTAAGTGCTATCGTATTGCTGATACGCCTTTTTGAGTTGGCGCATTTCTTCGCTGTACTTGTTAAAGAGTGTTGCGTCTGCTCCTTCTAATTTATTGTCGTGGTTAAGGTCCCAGCTTGTATTGTTAAAATTATTCGCGATACTTACATCCCATGTTACATTGGCTTGTTTGTAGATTTCATTCAACCCCACCCTTAATCCCTCCCCGGGGAGGGACATGGTACCAACAGGCACAATGATTATTTTTTTTGTGAGTGGTTTTAATGAAGTGATGTTTAATTTCCCAACCTTATTTCCATTGTAATAAGCATATAACGCTTCGGAATTATGCGGCACTTCCATTTCTACCTCCTGTGCACTTATTGTTGTATGTGAAAGCCGGGTTCCCGTTTGTGTTACAAAACTTAATATGTTATTATCAAAACCGGGAATAGATATTTTTGCTGTCACTACATCCCTCTGCCCATCTGCAATTCCCTTATATGGCACAAAATAATTCGAAGTGTCTTTTAATTTTATTACTTCATATTGTTCCGTAAATGCCGGATATGTTTTTGTATCAAAACCCCATTGTTGGCGGGTATTGTGTTCAAAGGTTACCTGGTTTCGGGTTGTTGCACTTAGAGAATCCGGACTGTATTTCAAATAATTTTTCGCTTTAACAGTTCCATCTTCATTTACAATCACTTCGTTCCCTTCGCCATCCCTCACCACAACTGGCAAACCTGAAGAATCAACAGGTTCACAGCGCGGATTTTGATTTTGTTTAGTAGTATAACAAACCTGTCCGTTATTGTACCAGGCACTATCTACTGTACCCTCAGTGTATATGGCATTTTCTTCCGCCTCTTTTATTTTTATGTCTTCCTCCCATTGGTCTATTCCCTTTGTGACCGCCCTTACTTCACCCGCCACCACTACTCTTGCATCGTTCACCAGAATATTTTCAAACCATACAGCGAGTGTAATTCCAACGAAAGGTATTTTTATTTTTCCTTCTCCGGTATACCTGCCTATCAAACTGGCGTTGTTCTGTAGTTTGGTAACGATCATTTCAAACTGTCCCACCTGCCATATCATATATTCCGCTGCTGTTTGCAAAGGCGTTCCCGGTAGTGGCGCTGCAACCGGCATATCACCGCAGGCAATATCCTTTTTCTCTGGTGTAATAAATTTTACTTCACTGCTCCATTCACTTTCATAGCCATCACTTGTAATTCCCTTTAAGCGCGCCATGTATTCCGTTTTTTCTTCGAGATCATATGCAGTGATCGCGTTATCAATAGTGCTTAACGAAAACCATTGATAATTTTCATCTCCTGTTTTTCTATACTCTACTTTGTACTGTGCATAGTTGGCTATTTTATCCCAGGTAAATTTTACCGAACGTATACTCAAGGGCTGCGCATGAAGTACAAGCGGAATCAGATCATCATAAATACTACCGTAAGTAAATGTGCATACACTGCTGTAACCTTTGTTCTTAAAATAATCACGGCCACTCTCATCCATTGCGCGTACTCTCCAGGCATATTCTCTTCCTTTAGCTAAGGGTGGTTCGGTAATACCATAATTTATCAGCGGAACGGTAACCGTGGTTTGGTAAATGGGCGGAATAGTCTGCACAATATTATTCGGATTCTGTCCTGCGGGCCGTATTTCGTAAAGGCTGAATTCATAATCAGTAACAGCAGCGCTGTTTGGTGAACTCAGGTTCATGGCGGTCCACTGAAATAAAATATTTTGAGGATCATTTGATTTTATCTTATCTCCACAGGCAGGCATATTCAAATATGGCGGATCGCTATGTACCATCCAGCCTTGCGCGCAGGAAGCGTTGCTTACCTGTATCTGTGCGGGATTATTATTATCGTATGCAGTAATACATATTTCATAAAACCCTTCGGGCAAAACTTTTTTCTTTTGGTAATCGGATTTGCTGATGCCGGAAAAATCAAGATTATTTATATTAAGCAATCCGGCCAGATCGCTACCACTAAGCATTATCGGCATACCCGGCTGCAGGTTATAAGGTCCCGCATAATAAAATCCCTTGCTTTGGATTTTTATTCCCGAGCCTTCGATCTTTATTTTGAGTTTTATGTCGTAGTTGGGTTCAGTAAGATCTGTTTGCAAAACCAGCAAACGCATTTTTTGCAATGCATCATCACCGTAATCTTCTAAATAGCCTGTAAACGGAGGCGCTAATTGTGTGGTTAGTTGTATTGGGTATTGTTGCGCAGATGCAATAGAAGCAGATGCAATAAAAATAAATGCGACTATATTTTTAAATAAACGGTGGTAATTTTTCAATAACATGGGCAGGCAAAAATAGTAAAGTCCGCTTAGGAAAAAATTACAAAATGGCCAGATTTCTTACATAGTCCTATATTATTACTCGCCTACACTGACGTACTTATAAACTAAAATGAAAACAAACTATTTTTCAACTATTTCATAATTAAATATTACATTTTTTACGAAGTGAAAACAAACAATAAACTATCATTTTAAAGGTCCTTTACCGATGATGAAGTAATTTTATACCATAATAAAAACCTATGAAAATAAGCCCAAACAACCCGATAAAACAAATCATTGTTTTACCCAAGCAGCAACTTAAATATACTTACGGAGGAACCGATTGGCTAGAACCACCTTCGAATGATTTCGTCGCTTTCAAGTATAACAAAACGAGTGTTTTGCAAAATAACAGCGCTTGTGACTGGGTTGAGCCACCGGACAATGATTTTATAAGTGGTATTTGATCCCGGATTAAAATGTTAATACTCTCGTCAAAATGGCCATAGCAAACTTTGCAGAGAATTTTTATTCACAATTAACTTCCCATAATTTTTTCGAAAAGAGTTATGGGAAGAATTTTTTTATCGATTCTTTAAACAACTATGATGATCTATTGAATATCTTCAATATCAATGATTATTTCAATAATAACAACTTACGATTCCCTGAAGTAACCATGTTTTCTAAGGGAACGAGGCTGGGACCGGAACAATTACGACAAGACGATGCCATTTCTCATAATTTAATTGACAAAGAAAAACTCTGGAAACATTACGATGGTGGCGCTACAATAAAAATTGAAAATGCACATCTTGCCTTTTTTCAAATAGAAAATTTTTGCAAGAATCTTGGAAAAAAAATAAAATCAAATGTAAAGGCGGGCATTTATATTACTCCTCCAAACGCCAAAGCCTCTGTACCACATTACGATATGCATGACATATTTGTAATCCAGGTGTATGGCAACAAAACTTGGAAATTATTTAATACAGCTTTTGAGAATCCCATTGAAGGACAGTTATTGAGAAAAACCGACATGGATCGCTATAATCAAGTTGAACCCACTAAACAATTAACTGTTACGAAGGGAGATTTAATCTACATTCCCCGTGGATTTGTTCATGACGCACATACGCAGGCAAGCACATCAATACATTTAACTATTTCTTTACATCCACAGATCAAACTTTCACTTTTAAAAGAAATTATTGAGGGAAGCGCAGGGCTCGCCAACCTGAGAGAACAATTAGAACCGGAAATAAATAAAGAAAAATTAAAAAAAGAATTACTAGACTCCGTATCACAATTAATAGACAATTATTTTTCAGAAAACAATTACTTGGAAAACTACGCAAACAGGCAGGAGTTTAAAAATCGTTTTTTGTCTGTAGAAAAACTTGATACCTTGAACGAAGAAACAACCATCTGCGGCAACAAGAATGACCTCGTAGGAATATTTGATAATCTAAATGGACAAATTGAGTTGAGGACTGGAATTAAATCTGTTTTACTCCCCTGTGCAGTAAAAAAAACCGTTACTTCCTTTTTTGACAGGGATGAATTTTGCTTAAAAGAACTGGAAGACGAACTAAATTATGAGGATAAAAAGACTATAGCTAATTTGCTAATTAAAGAAGGCCTTCTTTATATAAAATAAATTTACAGCCAGACCGAAAGATTGTAGAGATAAAACTACGCTGTTTTTTTATTCCGCAGCGCTTTATAAAGCGTAACTATTTTTTTTCGGAACACGAGGAACAAGATTACATAGGGAACAGCCATTAAATATAATATAGCCGGATTAAGAGAAGCGCCAATAGTACCGCCATTGGCTGCATTTGTTTGAGGCACCAACCTGCATTGCGAGCAGCCCTGGGCAAATATATCGGGTGTAAATGCAACAAACACCAGCAGTACAACTAAAATAATGAGGGCTTTTCTTTGCATATAATAAAGGTACAAAAAAATGTGTATCCTGGATACCTTTACCTAGTGTCTTCGAGAGCGTTCGACTGAGCTCACGCCGAAGTCCTCACGCTTCGACTGAATACTAATCGTATGGTGTCTAAGGCTCTCAAAACACCATAAAAAAGCGGGTCCACCTTTCGGTGAACCCGCTCTGAAAATTATGATACTAAATTCTTAGTTTACTAAACCTGTAAAAGCTGCATCAGTTCTGTACTGGATGAACTCTGCATCATCCTTAGCCATGTTTTTGTAAGATGCATCTTTGTTTATTGCAGACTTAAGATTGTTGATCATTAAATCTGTGTTTTTTGTTCTTGCACCAACGATAGCTTTTAAGTAGAAAGAAAGAGCTGCATCTTTTTCGTTTGAAGCATCTATCACTGCTAATGCATCATTCGGAGTGCCGTTCAATACTTTTGCTAAAGCAGCGTTAAAAGTATTCATGTTACCGAAGCTTGATACCGCAGAAGGATAGTCACCTTTCATGATGTATAAAATACCCATGTTATAGCTCACTTCAGAACCAGCATTTGAAGCATTTTTGTAATACTCTTCAGCAGCAACTCTGTCGCCTTTCCATCTTGCAACAATTCCCATACTGTTTAAAATGATAGGATTGTTTGGAGAAATTTTGTTTGCCTTTTCAAATTGAGAACCTGCATCGTTTACTTTATTCTGCATTACATAAATGTAACCAACGTTGTTAGCCCCTCTCCAGTCATTTGGATATTTGCTTTCTGCCATTTTGTAAATGCTCAATTTTTCATTGATGTCATTTGTTAATGTAGCAGCGTATAAAATTTCTTCTACAGAAAGACTGTCAGAATTCATTTTAACCAATGCTTGTATTTGCGCATCAGTGCGGCTGTTCACCTCAGCATTAAGCGTTAATACTGATCTTCTAAGTTTAGGAAGAATTTTTTCAGATATCTCTAAATATGTTTTAGCTAAATTTTTTATTTCCTTCTCTCTTACATCAAGATCAGAGTACATGGTAAGAACACGCAGGATAAGGTCTTTATCAGGAATAGAAGAAGCTTCCATTGCTTTTTTGAAACCATCCCAGTCTTCAGCAGTTGTAGCAGTAGTATAGAAAGACTCCTGTGTTCCTGCATCAACTTTTGTTTTCTTGCCTTTAAATACACCCATCAATGCTTTTGAACCTGATTTAGCACGATCGTCAGCTAAATTAGCATTAAGGCTTTGCTCACCATCAGGAGAAGCATACGCAGAAACACTTACATTTTTGAAAGTATATCCTTTTGAAACACCTGCAGCAATAAACTCTTTCATCGCTTTCATCTCAGGGCTAGCCATTTCAGCCGGACGAACAGTTGATTGATTTACTATATAGAAAATACTTGCAGTTTGAGCTACAGGATATGTTTTAGTGAATTTGTCTTTACCTACGATAGCTTTCTCATCACTCTTAACCAGCAATGGAGTAATGATAGTTCCATCAGCTAATTTAGATTCAGGGAATTCTTTGGTTTTTGTTTTAACAGCTCCGGTAGCTTTATACACAAGCTCGGCTCTTTTCATTTCAGGTTGATAAGGAACAAAATCCTTATACATAAAAGTACCGCCGGCATAAGATATTTTAGTACCTGTACCTTCAGCTTTTTCCCCTATAAGAACTATAGGTTTCAATGCCTTTTCTCCACCTTGCCATTTAATGGTAGGAGTAATAGTAAGCACAGCCTTTTTTGCAAAATATTTTTCAGGATATTTTCCAGAAATTGTGATAGCAACTGAATCGCCATGCATTTCAAGAACTTTAGGAGAAACTTCGTAGGTAACTTTACCTGCGTTTTTAACCATTTTGCCCAAACCGTTACATCCGGCAAGAATTACCGTAGTACTAACGACGAATGCGATTACTTTTAAGCTTGATTTTTTCATTTGTCTTTTTTTTGTAATTCTCTAATTGTCAAATGGAATACGCCATATTTTTTAAATAAAATACCCCAAAAGGGATATGGCTATTTCATTTTATAACCTGGTTAGTTTTGTATTCGGGTGCAATATTATACAATGTTTTTTACATATAAAAGCTATTTATCCTATTATTAATGAACTAAATAACTTATTTATGTCCCTTTTTTTCCACACAAACGGGTTTAACCTCTAACTTATCAGCTGTTTCGGTCAAAAGTATGGAAATATCCTTCTTTAGTACCGGGTGAATATATTCTGGCGCAATTTCCATCATAGGAATAATGGCAAATTTCCGCATATGGAACCGTGGGTGCGGAATAACAAGGTTTTCTGTCTCAATTATTAACTGATCATAAAATAAAATATCAATGTCGATGGTCCTTTCCTTCCATTTATTCGAGGCAGACCGTTCTCTTCCCATACCTTTTTCAATGTTGTTAATAACATCAATAAGCTCAGCAGGTGTAAGCGGGGTAATTAATTCCAATGCTATATTGTAAAATGCAGGCTGGTCTTTTTCTCCCCAAGGTTCGGTCTCGTAAATTTGCGAAGCTTTTATTACCTCTCCTATCCTGGTTTTTATTTGATCAATGGCGAGATCCAGACTATGAAGTCTGTCGCCAAGATTAGTTCCTAAAAGAAGAAAAACAGTATTCATCTAAAAATATACCTGCAATATTACTAAAGTATTGGGCATTATATCCCCCCGTAAACAAACTCATCAACCATTAAAAGCACTTTGTCCGAAAAACCGTGTATACCGCTTTATTTCATCTTTAATTTGTATCATAAATAAAACTTATAACATGAAACAATTTTTTGCAGCCTTCTTTGGAACCATAACAGGGCTAATCGTAACTTTCTTCCTCATCATTATCATATTCTTTGTAATGATAGCAAGCGTAATTGGCTCATCCACCAAAAAGAAGCCCATTATAATTGCCGAAAAATCGGTGCTTCATATAAAATTAGACAAAGAAATACCTGAAAGAAGTTCAAATAATCCTTTCGCGGATTTCAATTTTGCTTCCATGTCGGAGACACAGGAACCCGGAGTTAATGATATTGTTGCTTTGATCAAAAGAGCGAAAACCGATGATAAAATAAAAGGCATTTTTCTTGACCTTTCTTCGGTACGCGCCGGTATGGCAACAATTGAAGAGATCAGAAACGCGTTGATCGATTTTAAAACTTCTAAAAAATTTATTGTTAGCTATGGTGAGGTATATTCACAAGGCGCATATTATCTCGCATCTACTGCGGATAACATTTACCTTAACCCGATAGGCGAAATGGATTTTAGAGGATTCAGCGCACAAATTATGTTCTTTAAGGGCATGCTGGACAAACTGGAAATACAACCGCAGGTTTTTAAACATGGAAGATTTAAGAGCGCAGTTGAACCCTTTGTATTGGATAAAATGAGTGCTGATAATCGCGAACAAACACGCAAATACGTTACATCATTATGGGGACACGTGATTAGCGGGCTAAGCGAAAGCAGAAATATTCCAACAGACTCGCTAACCTCTATGGCAAATGGCATTTTAATACAAAGTGCTGATGATGCTGTAAAATACGGAATGGTAGATGGACTAAAATACAGAGACGAAATATTAGATACACTTAGATCAAGACTTTCGTTGGAAGAAAAGAAAAAAATAAATTTTGTAACACTAGCTCAGTACAATAGGGAAGCCGATTTCAAAGACTTTGCAAAAAAAGGAAAAGATAAAATTGCAGTTATCTATGCAGTTGGCGGTATTGGTGGCGGCGAAGGCGACGATGATAATATTGGTTCGGACAGAATAAGTGAAGCCATTCGCAAAGCACGTAAGGATAGCACAGTAAAAGCAATTGTGTTGCGCGTAAATTCACCGGGAGGAAGCGCGTTAGCATCAGATGTAATCTGGAGAGAAGTTGCACTTGCGCAAAAGGCTAAACCAGTTGTTGTTTCTATGGGCGATGTGGCTGCATCAGGCGGTTATTATATAGCATGTGCTGCAGATGTTATCGTTGCACAGCCTAATACTATTACCGGATCAATTGGAGTATTTGGGTTGATGCCTAATATGCAAAAATTCTTCAATAATAAATTAGGAATTACAATTGATACTGTTAACAGCAACACACATTCTGATTTTGGTTCACCATTCAGACCGATAGGTGATGCAGAAGGTATGATCATACAAAAAAGTGTAGAGGATATTTATACAACATTTATCAATCGTGTTGCTGAGGGAAGAAAAATGACACCAGCGCAAGTTGATAGCATTGGACAAGGAAGAGTATGGAGCGGTATTGATGCTAAAGAAATAGGGTTGGTAGATGAATTGGGCGGCCTGGAAGATGCTATAAGAATTGCAGCAGAGAGAGCCAAACTGGAGAATTATAAATTAGAAGAACTGCCAAAACAAAAAGATGCTTTTGAAGAATTTATCAAAGGAATTAGCGGCGATGTTTCAGAAAGATTAATGAAAGCACAGTTAAAAGAGAACTATGAATATTTTGTAGAATTCAAAAAATTATCAGAGAGTAAAGGTATAATGGCAAAAATGCCTTACCAGATAAAAATTTATTAATTTCTTATTAGATTTTACCAAAAAAAGGCTGTCAGAAATTGACAGCCTTTTTTATTTATAATTCTTTCTAACTTTAAACAATACTTTTTATCCATTGAAAACAATTACCATAACTGTTATTATTCTCCTGACATATAGTGGACTTTGCTCTGCTCAAACCATTTCAGGTCTCGTAACTGACAAAGAATCACATGAAGCACTGGCTTATGTAAATATTGGCTTAGTTGGAAAAACCATTGGAACAATATCAGATATAGATGGACAATACAGTTTAACTGTTTCCGATGCCAACTATAAAGACACTATAAAATTTTCTTCCATAGGTTATGAAAGCCTCGCACTTCCTGTAAAAACATTCATACAACAATATCAATCAAAAAAATATAACGTGCCCTTGCTTAAAAAGAATATTACACTTTCAGAGGTTGAAGTAAAGGCCAAAAAAATAATTCACACAGCGACTGGAAATCCTCCGGGAAAAGATAGAATGTGCATTGTAAGTTTCAACCCTAACAATCGTGAGTTAAGAGGCCATGAAATTGGGGCAACAATGAAAATAAAAAAGAACTGGACTTACCTTGAAAATGCATATTTTCATTTTGGCTATATTACCGAAGACAGCATTTTATTTAGGGTGAATGTGTATAATTTAAAAAATGGAGTTCCTGATTCAAACCTTTTAGCACAACCCATTTATTTTACCACAAAATTAGAACAAGGCACTGTAAGTGTTGATCTAAAGCCCTATAACATTGTAGTATATGATACTTTTTTTATTTCCCTTGAATGGATAGACAGCCATGCCCAGGGCCGTCTGTGTGTAAGCGTGGACAGCGGCAGCAAGCCTAATTCGGGAAGCTTTCAGCGAACCACAAGCCAGGACAAATGGCGCGATTTTGGCACCAATCTTAAATTCTTTTGCAGTATTGGTGTTGAGAAAAAATAGATCTTAATTTCTAAATTATAAAGTTGGTATAATACAATATGGACAC
>CAZQIC010000133.1:0-12384 GCA_964593555.1 uncultured Bacteroidia bacterium
AAAAATGGTGAGGTAAATTGGAATTACACCATAATCATTAATAATGTTGTTTCCATCAATAGTAAAATACAAAAGAAAGCAGGCGCATACAAAATAAAAAAATATAGATATCGCAATAATTTTTTTTCTATTAATAATATCCGCAAGGTGTCCTGCGAAAAGAACTACTATTAAAAAAGGAATGATCTCTGAAAGGCCAATCAATCCAAGTGCAAAAGGGTCGTTGGTTATTTTATACACCTGCCAGCCTACAATTACGCTTTGCATTTGTATTCCCAGTGTAAGAAAAAATCGGGCAAGCGAAAACGAGATGAAATCCCTGATTTTTAGAACTGCAAAAGGATCACGTTGTGTTTGTGCGCTCAATATTTAAATTTGATGACACAAAAATAAACAATAAAGATGAGGATGATATTAATTAAAAAGAGATCACTTGCTCAGATTCACATAACGCGCACTTATCTCGAAACCACCTTTGCCGCCGCTGGAATTTCTGAGGCCGGAAGTATTTATATCGTAACCTAAACCAAAACCAAATCCCGCATTTTCATAAAGGATGGAAAGTATAAACGAATCTGCCCAGCGATAATGCGCGCCAAAAAGCAATGAGGTGCTTTTTACAAATCCGGTATAACGTGAGTCTTGTTTCAATTGGCTACGCACCAAACCTCCAATAATAAATTCTTTTGAAGGTCCTTGTATGTTGGCAACGAATGAAGGAACAAAAGAAGTGGTTCCAAATCTTGCTCCGATGTGTGCAGTGCCATGAATAGCAATTCTGCTGGTAGTTGTTTCTACATAATGACCGTAAAAAGATTGATCGGGTTGTCCTATATGATAATAAGCTATACCACCGGATGCGGTGAACTCATCAATTTTTGTTTTATACAATTCACTTTTTCCGTATGTATATTGAATTCCAGTAGAGAAATCAATTAATTGTTTGGATGGAATAAAAATTTCGCCACTCCCAATGGAAGCTGAAGGGTCATAAGCTCCGTTTATGTATTGCGCATCTGATTTAATATTGCCGGGACTGAAACTATATTGGATATAGTTTCCTTGGAATCCTAATGACAAATTACTGTTATCGCTTGTATATAAACCAACGGCAAGATCTAAGCCCGCATTGGTTGTTCCTAATTGTACTTCACCTGCTTTATCAGAAAAAAAAGTTATTCCTGTGCCAACGTAACCCCTGTCCCAGCTTTTTTTTACTGCATTGATATCAAATGCGAAGGCAACTGTTTTGAATGGCGAAGCAACGCTTCCCCATTGATTTTTATAATTGAGTGCCGTTCTTACAGCATCTGCCGAACCCGTATAAGCAGGGTTAATAAATAAAGGTGATTGATAATATTGTGAGAAGTGAATGTCCTGTGCCGAGGAAAAACCCGCAGCAAATAGTAAAGTGAAAAAAACAGGAAACTTCATTGATGAATCGTGTATTAACTATCAGACTAAGATAACCAATCCAAGGGCAAAATACAAACGGGGTATTTTAAATCAAATACCCGCAAAAAGTATTTGTAAATTTTATGAGCATCGTGAAGATTATTTCCTCAATCTAGGATCAAGTGCATCGGTTAATCCCTCACCAACGAGATTGTAAAGGGTAACAGTGATAAATATCGCGAAGCCCGGGAATATGGCCAGCCACCAAGCTGTTGGCGATTGACGTGCTGCGGACAAAAGTGAACCCCATGTCAATGTTTCCGCGGGTACTCCAATTCCTAGGAAGGATAAAGTAGATTCTGTAAGTATAGCTGACGCAATTCCAAAAGCAATGGCGATTAATACGGGAGATAGTGCATTTGGTATAGCATGCCTGAATATAGTACGGAACTCTGAGTAACCCAATGCATGAGCGGCTTCAATGTATTCTAAGCTTCGTACACGTAATAATTCCGCTCGTATAAAACGGGCAATCGTGGTCCAGGATGTTAAGCCAATTATTCCCATTACAATAAAGAGAGACGGTTTTTTAACAATAGCAACAATAGAAATAATTAAAAACAATGTTGGTACAGAAAGCATGATCTCAATTATCCTGGAAACAATAATATCAACAGGTATACTTATTTTTTTACCAAAGAAGGGAATGAACTTTAATAATCTGGCGATTAGATTACCGATCCACATTACTATGAAGAAAATGGCAATGCTGATGAACATTTCAAGTAGAAAGGATCCCATAGATTCATCCATCGCATCCTTCATAACATAACCTCTTGAACCGAAGGCATAGAACATTGCAAAAATGAAGAAAATGATATTCATTATTAATCTTCCTCTCGACATCTTCAATTTTTCATCACCAAAATATCCTGCCATGGAGCCTAACATTATTCCGATCAATGAAGCAATGCTCATAGATACAATTCCTACTAATAAAGCGATACGCGTACCATGTATCATTGCTGATAAAATATCATGGCCCAATTCATCTGTGCCCAGCCAGTGTCTCCAACGCCTGGATTTAACATTCTGATCTCCGAGTGGACTTACAGAGTGGATATTATTTTCGTCAAGATTTTTTGGTAAATATGGAATAGGAGGGAAGAGACTCCAGTCGTATTCAAGTTGTTTCCAGTCAATATTTTGAAAATCGCTTGGCCATTCTGCCATTCCAAGGTCAACCGCATACGATTTTAAAACCGGAAAATAAATACTGCCCTCGTACTTTGCAATGAGAGGTTTTTCGTTAGCGAGGAAATCTGCAAAGACGGCTACAAAGGCCATGAACAAAATAAATCTGAAAGAAAAAACAGCAAGTTTATTTTTTTTGAACTGTTTTTTTACGCTCGTCCAAAAGCTTTGTCCCTTATTTATGTCACCGCCATTTGCGGTAAGTGCAGTCAGTGCTTCAGCGGCACGACCATTCGGATTTTTAATAAGTGATAAAAAGCGAAATTTCATTTTATTTTCTCTTATTTGAAAAAGAAATTCTTGGATCAACTACCGCATATAAAATATCTGCAAAAAGATTCCCTATCAATGTTAATACAGCAGTGAACATAAACACTGTAAAAATGATAGGGTAATCTCTCGCCATAAGAGCAGTATAACTTACTTTGCCCATTCCCGGGATCGAAAAAATAAATTCAATTACGAATGAGCCTGCAATAGCCAATGGAAATACATTCGCGAAAAGGGTAATGATCGGTATCAATGAATTCCTTAAAGCGTGTTTCCATATTACAGTCCTTTCATCCAGTCCTTTTGCTCTTGCAGTTCTAATATAATCCTGGCCAATAACATTTAACATACCGCCTCTCATTTGTCTTGAAATGAAAGCAAGTGAACTGTACGTCCAGCAAAAAAGCGGTAGCGCCATTCTATAACAGGTCTCTGAAATTTTGTAACCTAGTGGTGCATCATCCGGTATGGGTGCAACACCCGGTGAGGGGAACCATGATAACCAATCGCCTCCGCATAAAAATATAATTACGATGGTTGCGATCCAGAAACTTGGAAGCGAATAAAACATGAAGAGTGTTGTAGTAATAACCTTCTCGGTTTTTGAACCTTTTGATACTGCAGATTTTACTCCCAGTGGTACAGCAATTAAATAAGCGATGATAATGGATATAAGGCTCATGCTCATTGTCCATCCAATAGCATCCCATATAACGGATCCAACCGGTCTTTTATCCTGGTAGGAAACTCCAAAATCTCCTCTTAAAAAACCTTTGCTTCTGTATAATACATCACTATCGTCTACCCAAGGAAGTGATGTGTACCATGGTTTATCTCCAAATAGCCAATTATGATATTGGTTATTAATGCCATGAAATTGAAAAACAGGAATGTAGCGTTTCCAGGTTTTCTTTTTATGTACCATTTCATGATAGGCAGCTTTTGTTGCTGTAAACGATCCTATAACTGACATGAGGGTAGGGGTGTTATGGAAAATGAAATCAAGTTCATTCAGTATATTCACTGCTCGCGTATCATCATAAGTATCGTAAAGCGTACCTACATAGCCTTTTGCTTTGTTCAGGTCTTCTGCTGTTACATCAGTTTTGGGGTGGGCATAGAGAACATTCTCTAAATTTCTGAGTAAACGGTAGTAATGTTGCACGTGGTCCCAGTTACCATAATTATAGGATAGTCTTTCAAGTGTTGCCCTGTGACTTATCTTGGAAATTTTATAAATGGAATCAGGGTAAGTTAAATTTGTAAATGTGAAATAAAAAACCGGTCGGTCGAACCCTAACTGATGTCTTAATTCGTCGTAGGCTTTTTCTGTGGCGAGCTTTTGTGATGCCTGTCCTTCACCCCCGGTGCTTTTGTTAAGCATTGATTCAACAGGATCACCGGGCGCATTGATACTAATAGTAAACGTGACCAGAGATATCACCAACAACGTTGGGATAAAGATCAATAAACGTTTTAAAATATATTTTAACATCTCTTACCGGTCTTCCCTAAATCAACAATTAATTTGAAGCAGTGTTTGTTTCAGCAAGTTTAAATCCTGCTTCCCAGAAACCTGGTCTTGCAACTGATGGCTCTGCATTCGTAAATCTTTTGTGAATAGCAATTCTTTCGAGAGGCGAATACAAGAAGATGTAAGATGTTTCATCATAAAGTATTTTTTGAAAGCGTTTATTGAGAACAGCTCTTTTTTCTTCATCAAGCTCTACTTTTATTGAATCTATCAAAGCGTCACTCGCCGCACTTCCGAAACTTACAAAATTAGAACCCTCATTTAACGCAGACTCTGTGTGGAAAATTTGTTTAAAATCATTTGGAACAGGAGCGCTAACCCATGAGCCGAAAAACACTTCGAAGTTGTGTTTTTTCTGGTTGTTAAGATAAACTGTCCAGTCTTGCTGAGTAACCGTTACTTCTATCCCGGCTTTTCTCGCATCTTCTTGGAATATTAAAGCAGATTGTTTTCTAATATCGTTTCCGGAGTTTACTGTAAAGTTCAATGTAAATTCTGTTTTTTGTCCATCAATAACTTTATCCAAGATGCCATTTCCGTCGGTATCCTTCCAGCCCGCGTCTGCAAGCATTTGCTTTGCTTTATCAATATTATAATCATAGGGGGCGATCTCCGCATTGTAATCTTTTTTCTTTGATGGGTGAATTGGGCCGGTAATCCTTTCTGCAAGGTCGTACATTGTTACTTTTATTAATTTTTCAACATCAACCAAATGTGCTAATGCCTGGCGTACATTTTTGTCGGATAGTTTAGGGCTTTTGGTATTTAATCCGATATATGTATAAGCGAGGAACATTGGAGTATAAGCGTTAAAGCTCTGTGTGAATTTGTCGGACTTCGGCAGATCAACAAAATCTTTAGGTTTTATGCTATACATTACATCAAGGTTTCCGGCTTTCAATGAAACCAGGGCAGATGTTTGGTCATTTACTGTTTGATAAATAAGTTTATCTGCAAAGGCTTCGAAGTAACAATTTTCATTGGTTAGTTTATCTCCCCACCATTCTTTTTTACGCTCTAAAACAATTCGTTGGCCGGTAATCCATTCAGATAATTTGTAAGGGCCGCTTCCTACTATTTGGTCTTTTTCTCTTGAAACTTTTTCCGAGTTATAATAAGTAGCAAACTCATTTATTTTTTTATCATCTACAAGTTTTTCGCCTTCACGTGAAAGTTGGCTTACCGTAAAATCTCTCATTAATCCTTTGGGATCGTAAAAATACTCCGGAATAACTACGACACCACTTGAACTTTCTGCAAGTATATATACGTCCTTACAAACCATGGTGATTTTTTTAGGATCTTCAGGATAAAGTTTTACGTCCTGGATAAATTCGAAATAAGGTTTTTGGTGCTGGCAATTTACTTTAGGATTTTTAATCACTTTTAATGTAAACTCAACATCTTTTGCAGTAATAGGAGAGCCATTATCCCATTTGGCTTCCGGGCGTATATTATAAGTAATTATCATTCCCTTTCCGTCTTCGGTTTTTTCAATTTGAGGCCTGCTTACCGCCAGTACCGGAACAAGTTCCAGTGTTTTGAAATCAATGGCGATGAGTGGTTGAAATAGGTTTGTAAGTATATAACCAGCAGATGCATCAGTATAGTTAATAGGGTTAAGCATCTCCGCATCAGAAAGCTCATGTATAGTTACATTATTATTGCTTTGTTTGTATTCACCCGAAGAGCAAGACGATAAAACGTATGTACATAATAGTACCGCACTGCCGTAAAAAATTTTTTTAGTTTGCATCTGCATATTTTATTGTAAGTAAGGTTGCAAATATAACATTTATAACCTAAAAATAGTGGTTATAAAATATTCATTTTTGCTTAAATTTGCTTAAAAAGGCATTATTCAGTGGTTTTAAAACCCGCCTCCCAGAAGCCCGGTCTCAGGGTAGATTCGTTCACATTTGAGAATCTCTTGTTGATAGCGATCCTCTCCGTAGGGCTGCAGATAAATACATATGGTACTTCTTCATGTAATATAACCTGGAATTGTTTGTAGAGTTCGGCTCTTTTCTCTTCATCCAACTCAGCCCTTATGGAGTCGATAAGTGCATCGCTTTTTGTATTTCCAAAACTAACATAGTTGGATCCTTCGTTAAGTATCGACTCAGTATGGAATGTTTGTTTAAAATCCTGTGCAAGAGGCGGCGCTACCCATCCGCTGATACAAATATCAAAATCATGTTTTTTAAGATTATTAATAAAAACAGGTCCGTCGAGCTGGGCAACAGTAACTTCTATTCCAACTTTTCTGGCAGCTTCCTGGAAAATAAGCGCCATTTGTTTACGCATATCGTTCCCGGAATTAGTGAGCACGGTTATACTGAATTCCGTTTTTGTACCATTGATCATTTTGTCAATGATCCCATTTCCATCAGTATCCTTCCATCCGGCATCTTCCAATAATTGTTTGGCTTTGTCAATATTAAATTCGTAAGGTGTGATGGTATCGTTGTAACATTTTTTATTTGATGGATGAACAGGTCCGACTATTTTTTGAGCGAGGTCATACATACTTGTTTTTATCATTTTGTCGATGTCGCATAAATGAGCAATAGCCTTTCTCACTTTTTTATCTGCAAATTTTTCTTTCGCCATATTGAGTCCAAAGAAATAATAGGCAAGCATAGTTGGAGTATAAGTGTTGAAACTTTGTGTGAATTTTTCTGATTGCGGCAGTTCAGTAAAATCTTTTGGTTTAATGCTATACATTACATCCAGGTTTCCTGCTTTCAAAGAAACCAATGCACTTGTTTGATCATTAACGGTTTGGTAAATTATTTTTTCGGGATATGCTTCGAAGTAGCAATTTTCATTGGTTAATTTATCTCCCCACCATTCTTTTTTTCGCTCTATAACAATGCGTTGACCGGTTGTCCACTCTGCCAATTTATATGGTCCGCTGCCAACAATCTGATCTTTTTCTCTTGCCTTTTTCTCAGAATTAAATTCAGTCGCAAATGCATTTATGTTTTTATCATCGACAAGTTTTTGTCCTTCTTCGTTTAGTTGTTTTATACTAAAGTTTTTCATTAGCCCTGTTGGATCATAAAAATATTCTGGTAGTACAGCAAAACTTCCACTTCCGCTTTCCGATCTGATATAAACCTCGTTGCAGATAAATGTGATCTTTTTAGGGTCATCCGGATAAAGTTTTACATCAGAGATAAATTCATAATAGGATTTAGAGTGCGGATTATTCACTTTAGGATTTTTTATCACCTTCATGGAAAATTCTACATCCGCTGCTGTTATTGGTGAACCATTGTCCCAGGTTGCTTCGGGCCTTACCTGGTATGTAATAATTAATCCATTACCATTTTCTGTTTTTTCGATCTGAGGTCTGCTTGTTGCCAATACAGGAATAAGTTCAAGTGTTTTAAAATCAATTGAGATAAGGGGTTGAAAAAGATTTGAGCCGATATAACCTGCAGCGGCATCAGATGAATTCATTGGGTTTAGCGACTCAGCGTCTGACAATTCATGAACTGTAACTGTATTGTTGACTGGTTTGTATCCGCCCGAAGAGCAAGAGGATACAAAACAAAAACCAAGGAAGGCTATACCTCCGCAAAAAATGCTGAATACTTTATTCATGATATGATTCTTTATTGAAAATTAATTTACTTGTAAGGGATGAGATAATATTATTCCACTGCTTTAAATCCAGCCTCCCAATAGCCTGGTCTCATTACAGAAGCTTTTGCATTTGCGAATTTTTTGTTTATTGCAATGCGTTCGGTTGGAGCGCAAATAAAAATATACGGCACTTCATCATGAAGAATTTGCTGTAAGCGTTTATCTAACACCGCTCTTTTGTCTTCATCAAGTTCCACTTTTATCGAGTCAATCAACGCATCTGTTTTGGAATTTCCAAAACTAACATAATTTGAGCCTTCATTAAGTATAGATTCGGTGTGGAAAACCTGTTTAAAATCATTTGGAATAGGAGAGTTTACCCATCCGCCAAAGAACATTTCAAAATTGTGTTTCTTTTGATTGTTAAGATAAACCGACCAGTCCTGCTGCGATACATTCACTTCTATTCCTGCTTTTCTTGCTTCTTCCTGGAAAAGCAAGGCCATTTGCTTACGAATGTCATTGCCTGAGTTTACTGTGAAGTTGATAGTAAAATCAGTCTTTTTTCCGTCAATAACTTTATCAATTAAGCCATTGCCATCGGTATCCTTCCATCCGGCTTCTTCCAATAATTGTTTTGCTTTTTCAATACTGAAGTCATAAGGAATGATTGCATTGTTATAACTTTTTTTCATAGAAGGATGCACAGGTCCGACAACTCTTTCAGCAAGATCGTACATACAAACTTTTATCATTTTATCAACATCACAGAGGTGGGCAAGGGCAACGCGTACTTTTTTATCAGAGAATTTTTTCAGTGCAGTGTTAATACCAAAATAGTTGTAAGCCAGCATCATCGGCGTTGCCGTATTGAAGTTTTCCTGGAACTTGGCAGAGTTGGGGAGATCAACAAAATCTTTTGGTTTGATAGAGCGCATTACATCCAGGTTGCCCGCCTTAAGGGAAACAAGTGCACTGGTTTGATCATTTACAGTTTGATAAATAAGTTTATCTGGGTACGCATCATAATAACAATTTTTGCCTGCTAATTTATCACCCCACCAGTTTTGTTTTTTGGTAAGCACAATTCGCTGGCCGGTTGCCCATTCTGAAAAATTATATGCGCCGCTTCCGGATATAAATTCTTTTTCACGAGATCTTTTCGGAGAATTAAAATCCTTTGCAAAGGCATTAATATTCGGGTCGTTTACAAGTGATGAATCAGTACTTGATAGTTGTTTGATCGTAAATTTTTCCATCAAACCTTTTGGATCGTATACATATGAAGGTAGTATTCCGTAATCTCCGCTGGAGGGTTCCGCAAGGATGTAAACTGTTTTTGAAATTAGTGTAAATTTTAAAGGATCGTCATCATAAAACTGTATGTCATTTATAAATTCGTAAAAGGGTTTGTTGGGCTGATTATTAACTTTTGGGTTTTTAATCACTTTTAACGTAAACTCCACATCCTTTGCTGTTATCTGTTTCCCATTGTCCCATTTTGCCTCTGGCCTTATACGATAGGTTAGTGTCATGCCTCCATCCGGTGTTTTTTCAATTAGTGGGCGGCTTTCGGCGAGGATCGGGATAAGTTCAAGGGTTGTAAAATCAAAATCCAGTAACGACTGATAAATATTCTTAACAATGCACCGTCCAGCATTGTCATTTACGTTAATAGGATTAAGCATCTCTGCATCAGACAATTCGTGTATTGTAACTTCGTTTGTGCTTTTTTTGCTGTAGTCAGATGAGCAGCCTATACCAATTAAAGTAATTAATCCTGTAATTATTGTCCCTGTTTTCATAATAGAAAGAATATCTGTTTTATTAGGCTGCAAAGTTAACTAATGAATCAAAAATTCAGCTATAAATAGCGAATACTTTAAGAGTTATCCAATAGGTGGAATGAATGACATTTTATTTCATGAGGCTATAAAAGTAGGCTTATCAAAATCTTTTCTTAATTTTGCGCTGAATTAAGGAGAGGTGCCTGAGTGGCCGAAAGGAACGGTTTGCTAAATCGTCGTACCTCACAAGGGTACCGTGGGTTCGAATCCCACCCTCTCCGCTGAAAGGGACTTAGGCTCAAAAAGAGAACTAAGTCCCTTTTTTATTATAGCAAAATCGCCCGTGTGTCGGGCGATTTCAGCAATAATGTAATTTAAATCCGGAGTTCGAAATGCCCCTTTTTCCTTGTCATATACCAAACCGTTAGGAAAGATTAGTTTTTGAAGTTTTTCCTTGAGTGAAATACTGCCATCTTCCCACAGTTTACGCAGGTTTCGGCATAATATTGAGGCTTCATTTAGCATTTCTTTTAGGTTCGAAATGTAAATACCGCAACCATTGATTTCCTTCTGTAAAACCGCATAATCCGTCATATACTTGGCTAAGAAACGATCATAGATTTCCTTCGGCATTTCTTCTTTAATAAAATGTTTCTCTTCAAGCTTCTCAATATTCCTTTTAAGCTCCGCCATTTGGTTTTTAAGCTCCTTTTCTCTCTCAACATTACCTTGGTTCTCTTTATAGTAAGTGCTTTCTAATTCAATTAAAATGGCTTCGTTTAAATCCTCCTTAATTTGGTAGCTCTCCAAATCGGTGGCGAATAATTCATGCATCGACTTGGCGCTTTTGTTACACTTACATCCGTTGGTTCGGCATTTATAGTAATAGAGATTCTTCTTTTTTACAATATAGCCTGTGTAAGGTTGATCGCAATCGGCACATTTCACAAAAACTTTTAAAGGGAGATTGATGTTTTCCAATTTATGCGGTACTCCGTATTTTGTTGATGAAGAAACAATATCATTCACTTTCATAAATTCTTCTTTTGAAATCATTTTTTCGTGAACGCCCTCTACAATTTTTCCATTTAGCATTCCGTGGGAAATCAAACCGCAGTAAAAAGGGTTAATGAAAATTTTATGCAATTGTTGTTTGTACATTTTCACTCCTTGCGCCTGAAGTTTCAAAATAATTTCTTCATTCTTCATACCTTGTATTTTCCAGTCCCAAGCTTTTTTTATTTTCTTGCCATCAGCATTCACAATTATTTTACGTTCACCATTCGAACGCACAATATCATATCCCTGCGGAGGCTTCACAACCCAAATACCTTTTTCAAACTTCGCTTTCATTCCTGCCATAGCAACTTGTTTGCGTTGATCATTATCCCAACGTCCAAATAATAATTGCATATCGTGAAATAAAACCCCACTTGCATTAGAAGTATCTATCGGTTCTGTCACCGCTTTAATATGCACGCCATGTTTTTCTCTTAATTCATCGGCAATAGAAATCGCTTTCCCTCCAGTCCTGCTAAAGCGAGTCATTTTATAAACTAAGATGGTTCCTATTTTACCTTTGCTTTGCCGAATAAAACTAAGCATGCTCTGAAACTCTTTTCTCGCATCGGTTTTAGCACTTTCATAAGTGTCGCCAAATCGTGATACAATTATTAAATTATTTCTTGCCGCATATTCTTCAATGGCTTTGCGCTGGGTTTCTAAGGAATCATTCTTATCGAATTGCCCTTTACCGGAAACCCTTGTGTACATTACAACTAAATTGCCCTCAACCTTTTTTACTTTAGTTGTGCTGAACCTTCCAAACTTTGATTCAATTAGTTTTTCATCTGTAGTCATTTTTCCATTTATTAAGCCGTTTCATTATATTCTTGAACCTTTTTCTTGTTATTCAAATGCTCGTAAAAAATAACAGCTAAATTTTTTATAGCAAATAAAATTTCTTGCGCCTGTTCATCACAAACATTTTCATAATTTTTCATTCTTCTAATTTTAGCAACACTCAATCCTTCGTGTTTCTTACTTTCAATAATTTCCATTTCTTCCCACTCTTTTTCACAATTCTTACTCCTTTATCTTTCCTGCTTTAATTAAAGTACGGCACACTTTTCCAAACGTGGTAGCAAATTCTGCTATAGTTTTAATGGCAATAATTACCGCCACAAAAACTTGCACGTTCAAAATAAAGATGCCATACTCTAATGCCTAATTATTTTATTCTTCCGATTCTTCCTCGCTTTCGATATAATCATCAAGTAGTTCGCTTAAGGTAAAAACGTTCGCTCGTTCTTGTTTTTCGTAACTTACTTCAATTAAAATATCTCCTTCTTCGTTGACTCCGTTTATTTCGTTTGTTAATTCATGCTCAGCTAACGCTTCTGCGAATTCTGTTATAAAGTCTGTCGGCACTTCAAATTCTTTTGTTCTCATAATTTCTTTTTTATTAATTGTTTTTCCATTTTCTTTTCCCATCAATCTACTTGGTAGATTCGTTGGCGACTTGTTTCTTACTTTCCTGTTCATCTTTTT
>CAZQIC010000134.1:0-12062 GCA_964593555.1 uncultured Bacteroidia bacterium
TAGATACGATTTTATTAGATTGTTTTTAACATTCTATTTTTAGAACTCCCCTAATATATTATTACCAATCAAACAACCTTTCTGAGCTTAAAACAATGCAAACGTACCAATTCACTACAAAAGCAAAATTTATTAATGATGGTTTTAGGTTATGGGGACATTTGTTTTTGTATGACTTTGAAGAATTAAAAAATGCTTTACTTGATGTTGGCTTTAAGGAAGTATATTTATGCGATTATCGAACTTCTATATATAAAGAGCTCTGTGGTTTAGAGAGCCGGCCATATTATCGCGATCTTATTATTGAAGCAAAAAAATAAGAAAAACTATACTTTATTTCGAAGAAAAATTGTCCTAAGTAAAGATTTGCTATTGGGACATTGTTTCCTGAACTTTTCTTATGCTTCTGCTGAATTATTTTCTTTGGAAATTTCTCTAAAAGCGGTTAAAATCTTGGATCCGTAAAGGATAAATCTACGAGAATTAAGATTATTTTTCCTTAAAGAAGCATTAAATCAAGCACTCGACTTAGCCTAATTTTACTTAGATTCGCTAATTGTTTATGCTATTATGCGCGGTAAAGTGAAAATTATTGCTGAAGCAGGAGTTAACCACAATGGCATTCTGAGAAACGCCATGAGGTTGATTGAAATTGCAGCGTTTGCAGGGGCCGATTTTGTAAAGTTTCAAACCTTCAATACAAATGAATTGGTGACTGAAGCTGCTGGAATAGCAAAGTACCAGGAACCAAACAATGGAAAAATAACACGTCAGCAAGAGATGCTCAGGAGTCTTGAACTGAGTGAGAATGATCACTACGAATTGATTAAGCATTGTAAAAAAAATGATATTGGATTTTTATCCACTGCATTTGACATACCCAGCCTGCGTTTTCTAAATAAGCTTGATCTTGAATTATTCAAAATTCCATCAGGTGAAATAACTAATTTGCCTTATTTAAAAATGATTGCTGGTTTTGGAAAACCAATTATATTATCAACCGGCATGTCTACTATGGATGAAATTGACGCTGCAGTCAATACATTAATAAAAAATGGAATAAATAAAAGAGATATAACAATATTACACTGCAATACAGAATACCCAACTCCTTTTAATGATGTTAATTTATTGGCAATGACTTCCATAAAAAAACATTTTGATGTAAACGTTGGATACTCAGATCATACATTGGGTGTGGAAGTTCCCATTGCTGCAGTTGCTCTGGGCGCAGCTATAATTGAAAAACATTTCACAATTGATAGAAATATGTCAGGGCCAGATCATAAAGCATCTCTAGAGCCCGATGAGTTAAGGGATATGGTTAGAGTCATTCGTAATATTGAGCTGGCTTTAGGTTCAAAGGAAAAGTTAGTAACCGAATCAGAACTTAAAAATAAAATTATAGCGAGAAAGAGTATTCATATTGCAAAAAAAATATCTAAGGATCACATATTACAAGAAGAAGATTTGGTGATGAAAAGACCTGGTGATGGCATTTCTCCTATGAGGCTATATGAATTTGTTGGAAAAAAAGTAAGGATCGATTGCGATCCGAATCATAAATTGAGAGAGGAGGATATTTTGTGAGAATAATTGTTTTGACAAGTTCCAGGGCGGATTTTGGAATATATCTCCCATTATTAAAAAAAATAAAGAGCGATAAGTTCTTTAATTTAAATATTGTCGCATTCGGCACTCATCTTTCCCGAAAGTATGGCTACACATTGAATCAGATTATAGAAAATGGATTTAAGGTGTATAAAACTTTCAAAACTGTACCGGTAAATGATAAACCAGTAGATATTGCTCAATCAATTGCGTATACTTTAAAAGTTTTTTCGAATTTTTGGAAGAAAGAATTTGCAAAAACAGATTTAATTATTTGTCTTGGAGACAGGTATGAAATGTTTGCTGCTGTTTCGGCTTCTATCCCATTTAATATTACTGTTGCTCATATTCATGGAGGAGAAACTACATTAGGTGCAATTGATAATAAATTTCGAAATGCAATTACAGCAGTTAGCAATATTCATTTTACATCTACGAAAAAAAGTGCCCAACGAGTGATTGCGATTTCGGGTTCAAAAAAAAATATTTATAATGTTGGCGCCCTTAGTTTGGATAATTTGCGTGACATCAAATTGATGGGTAACAAAATATTCAAAGAAAAATATGGAGTAGATTTAAATTTTCCAACTATCCTTTTTACGTTCCATCCTGAAACGGTGGCCCCTGAAAAAAATTTAAAATATATTAGGGAGTTAGAATTGTTGTTTAAAGACCTGATCAACGAGTATCAAATTTTGGTCACATTGTCTAATACCGATACTTCAAATAAAATTATACGAAAGTTTATTTTGAATATGAGTTCATCTCATAAAAGGATTATTTCTATAGAGAGTTTAGGTACTTTGGGCTATTTTTCCTGCCTAAAAAATTGTAGCTTTATTATGGGTAATTCTTCTAGTGGAATAATTGAAGCCGCTTCATTTGGAAAATATGTGATAAATTTAGGGAACAGACAAAATGGGAGAGAAAGAAGTAAGAATGTCATCGACAGTCCTGTAGAATATGGGAAAATGAAAAAGGCCATAATAGCAATTAATGCTGATTTGAAATGGAAGGGGAAAAATGTATATGATGGCAGGGATTCAGCTTCGGCAATAATAAAGAAACTAAAGTGTACAATAATTTAGCTGATGAAAAAAGAAGTTGTGATTATTGGTTATTCGGGACACAGCTATGTGGTAATTGATGTATTTAAATCAATGGGTTTTGAAGTTATAGGATATTGTGATATAGAAGAAAAAAAGAATAATCCATATGGATTGAAATATTTTGGTAGTGAAAAAGCCATTTCAACGATAAAAAAGATAAGTAAGTACAATTGTTTTGTTGCAGTTGGTGATAATAAGCTGAGGAAAAAAATACTGTTATACTTGAAACAACAAAAATTAAAAATTGTTAATGCAATTCATCAAAGTGCAATCGTATCTGATACTGCAATTTTAGGTTGTGGCATAATGATTGGCCCTATGGCGGTTGTAAATTCATTTTCGGTTATTGGTGAGGGGGCCATCTGTAATACATCATCAGTTATTGAGCATGAGTGCGACATAGGATCCTATAGTCATATTGCTCCGGCAGCGGTTCTGTGTGGAAACATTAAAGTTGGGGAAAATTCATTTATTGGTGCCAATGCAGTTGTCAGGCAAAGTATTTTGATTGGAAAAAATGTGACGGTGGGTGCTGGGTCTGTGATCGTAAAAAACGTAAATGACAATAAACTAATTGTTGGAATTCATTAATGAATCTAATCAAACGACACACTATTCTTTTTTCAGCTACTGCAAAGGAGGCATTAAAAAGATTTAATGAACTTCAATTAAAAGAATACTTTACGCTTTTTGTTTTAAATCCATCCGGAAAACTTATTGGAACATTGTCGGATGGTGATATAAGGAGAGGACTAGTGGATGGGAAATCGATAAATGAGCAAGTGTCCGATTTTATGTATAAGGATTTTAAAAGTATTCTACATGATACAATTTCTCCCGTTGCCTTAAAAAGACTCCGTGAACAGGAATATTTTTTGATACCATGCATTGATAAAAAAGGAAATTTGACTGGTATTATTGATTTACATAAACAGCGCAATAAGCTGCCAATTGATGCGGTACTTATGGCAGGAGGTAAGGGGAAAAGACTTCTTCCTTTAACAGAAAAAGTACCAAAATCATTATTGAAAATAGGAGGCAGGCCAATAATAGAGTATAATATTTTGAATCTTCTGAAATATGGAATAGAAAATATATATGTATGCGTTAACCATTTAAAGCAACCTTTAATCAACTATCTTTCAAAGCAGGATTATTCTTCAAAAATTATTTTTGTAGAGGAGAAAAAAGAACTGGGAACTTTTGGCGCATTAAGCCTGATTAAAAAATTTACGAATAGAACTTTGTTAGTAATGAATTCAGATTTACTTACAAATGTGGATTTGGAAGATTTATACCTGGAGTACATAAATTCAAATGCTAAGTTAACAGTCGCAGCAACTAGCTATTCTGTTAATATACCTTATGCTGTTTTAAAGGATAGTAATGGCAGTATTTTGTCGTTAAAAGAAAAACCAACAGAAACGTTTATGTGCAATGCCGGAATTTATTTACTTGATAGTAAATTAGTTTCTCAGGTTCCAAATCGGCAATTTTTTAATGCAACAGACTTTATTGAAAAAAGTATCAAAAATAAGCATAAGGTGATTACATACTCGATGCTTTGTTATTGGCTGGATATTGGAAAAATGGAGGACTACAGGAAAGCCCAGGAAGATATAAAACACTTGAAGTTTTAATGGATTTGTATATTATACCGGCTCGTGGAGGCTCAAAGAGATTGCCGGGAAAAAATATTAAAAACTTAGGAGGCAAGCCATTACTATGTTATTCAATTGAATATGCAAGGAAATTTGCTGACGACTCGCAAATATATTTGACAAGCGATGATCAGGAAATTATTGCAGCTGCGAGTGAAATAGGTCTAAAAGTACCCTTTGTAAGACCTGCGCATTTGGCCACCGATGAGTCGGGCTCTAGAGAAGTTCTCCTTCATGCATTAGATCATTATGAAAATCACAATAAAAAAGTTTCAAGGATAATTTTGCTCCAACCAACGAGCCCATTTCGTAAGTTAAACCATCTTAAAGGTTGCTTGGAAATATATAACGATAGTATTGATATGGTTATGAGTGTTACTAGATCAAAAGCTAATCCTTTCTTTGACTTGTTCGAAGAAGGCAATTCTGGTTATTTATCTAAAATAAGGAAATCGGCCTTTATTAGGAGTCAGGATTGCCCGGAAACATATCAGGCTAATGGGTCTATTTATGTTATAAATCCACAATCATTAATTCGTGAACAAATATCTATTTTTGCAAAGGTTAAAAAGTATGTTATGGAAACAAAATATTCCATGGATATAGATACAATAGAGGATTGGAATTATTGTGAGTACTTACTAAAAAATGATTTGGTAGATTACGACTAGTATAGTTTAAAAGTTCGATTATTTATATGGAAGATATGCATACTCAATTTGTAAGTTATGTTCGAGAGCTTTATGGCTCCTCCGATTATATTCCATTGCATGAACCAAAGTTTGGCGGTAACGAAAAAAAATATCTTTCAGATGTAATCGATAGTACTTTTGTTTCTTCTGTAGGAAAATATGTTGATACTTTTGAAAAAAACATTGCTAACTATTGCGGCGTAAAATATGCGGTGGCAGCAGTAAATGGTACAGCGGCTTTGCATACGGCTTTGAAGATTGCTGGCGTTAAACATAGCGATGAGGTAATAACTCAACCGCTAACTTTTGTAGCCTCTGGCAACACAATATTGTATTGTGGGGCAGTTCCGGTTTTTATTGATGTTGATAAAGATACAATGGGTTTATCACCCAAAAGTCTTGAGGATTTTCTTGAAAAAAACTGCAAGGTCTCTAATGGAAACTGTTTAAATGTAAAGACAGGGCGGAGAGTTGCAGCCTGTATTCCAATGCACACTTTTGGTTTTCCTGCCCGTATAAATGAAATTTCAGAAATATGTAACAGGTTCCATGTAAAACTAATTGAAGATGCAGCAGAATCAATAGGCTCATATGTTGGAGATAAACATACTGGCAGCTTTGGTATTATGGGCGTCTTAAGCTTTAATGGAAATAAAACGATTACTTGTGGTGGTGGTGGTATTATTCTTACAAATGATGATACATTAGCCAAAAGAGCAAAACATATAACTACAACCGCTAAACGACCTCATAAATGGGAGTATTTCCATGATGAGTTAGGATACAATTACAGAATGCCAAATCTTAATGCAGCTTTGGCGTGCGCTCAATTAGAACAGCTGGATTTATTTTTAAAAAATAAAAAACAATTAGCTGATTTGTATTCTGTTTTTTTTGCAAAAACATCTACCAGCTTTATAAAAGAAATAAAGGGAACAAAAGCTAATTATTGGTTGAATACGATTCTTCTTAAAGACAAAGCAGAACGAGATATATTTTTAGAGTATACCAATAGCAATAAGGTTATGACTCGGCCGGCCTGGACATTGCTTAATAAGCTTCCTGCTTTTAAAGAAGCATTCGTAGGCAATATTGAAAATTCCTTATGGCTTGAAGAGCGATTGGTAAATATACCTAGTAGTGTAAGCTTTAAATAAAATGGGTAGTGTACGTATAATACCTAGGCTAGATATTAAAGGACCAAATTTAGTTAAGGGAATTCACCTTGAAGGGTTAAGAGCGCTTGGTAACCCAGAAGAATTTGCGAAAGCTTATTACCTTGGTGGCGCAGATGAATTAATTTACCAGGACGTGGTTGCGAGTTTATACGAGAGAAATAGTTTATTGCCATTTATTAAAAAAGTTGCAGAGAATATTTTTATTCCACTTACCGTTGGAGGAGGGATCAGGTCTTTGTCTGATATATATAATGCATTAAGATCGGGGGCGGATAAGGTAACCATAAATACTGCGGCAATAAAGAATCCGAATTTTCTTAAAGAAGCGGTGAAAGACTTTGGTTCCTCAACTATAGTTATTGCGATAGAAGCAATAAAAACTGATAAGGGTGAATATAATTGCTTTACTGATAATGGAAGAGAGTATACAGACATCGATGTATTTGATTGGGCAAGTAAAGTAGAAGATATGGGAGTTGGAGAGCTTATTGTTACTTCAATTGACAGGGAGGGAACCGGAAAAGGATTTGACTTAGAATTGATTTCCAAAATTGCTTCAAAAGTAAAAATTCCGGTAGTGGCACATGGAGGAGCTGGAAATATTGCTCACATCCGAGAGCTCATAGATAATACTGATATTTCGGGTGTTGCGATTTCTTCTATGTTACATTATTATTTGATAAAGCAAGTGACCATTAGTTCAGAGAATATTGAACAAGAAGGAAATTTTGCTTTTTTGAAAGGGGAAAGAGATAGTTTTTCCCAGGAAGTATATAGTATAGCGGAATTAAAAAAACAATTGAATACAACAAAAAATAGGATACGGATATAATGAAAGTTGCGATTATTGATTATGGGATGGGTAATATCTATAGTATTTCCCAGGCTTGTAAAAAGGTAGGAATAGACGTCGAAGCTACTTCAAGTCCGAACGATGTAGAAAGCTCGAGTGGACTTATTATTCCAGGCGTTGGTGCTTTTAAGCCCGCAATTGATAGGTTAATATCTAGCCGAATGTATGATGCAATTAAAAAAGCTATTAGTGAGGAGAAGCCTGTTTTAGGAATTTGTTTAGGTATGCAATTATTAGCTAACAGAAGCTTTGAACATGGTGAGCATGAAGGTTTGGGGGTTGTTAAAGGAGATGTTGTTAAATTTCCTAAACAAAATAATAATATAGAGATAAAAACACCCAACATCGGATGGTCACTTGTGAATAGTGCTGAAAAAAATAATTCAGAGTTATGGCCCCTGTTAAATAATAGGTATTTTTACTTCCTTCATTCGTATTACTTTCAATCTAATGAAAAAGATTTATTGAATTTTTATAGTGAGAACAATGGATTTAAATTTTGTGCGGCTTTTAACTTAAAAAGTATTTTGGCAGTTCAGTTTCATCCAGAAAAAAGTGGAGAAGCTGGGTTGGATATATTTGAATATTATAAAAGAATGATCTGATGAATATTGATACTATTTTTAAAACTCAACCAAGGCGTACCGAGAAAAAAAACACTCAGGAGAGATATAAACTCCCTACAGATGTGAGATATTGTGTTAAATGTACAATATCAAATCAGCGACCCAGAGTTACTTTTGATGAACAAGGGGTATGTTCTGCTTGTAATTATGCTGAATATAAAAAGAAGCAGGTAGATTGGAAACAAAGAGAAAATGAGTTAAAAATATTATTGGATAAGCATCGTAAGAATGATGGAAGTTATGATGTTATTGTTCCCTGCAGTGGTGGAAAAGATGCTGCATATATAGCTCATGAGTTAAAAACAAAATACGGGATGAATCCGTTGACTGTAACATGGGCGCCTCACCTGTATACCGATATTGGATTTAAAAATCTTCATGAAATGTCTCGTGTTGGTGATTTGGCCAATATTTTAATGACTCCTCCGGGTAAAGTTCATCGCTTATTAACAAGGTTATCGTTTGAAATTTTAGGAGATCCATTTCAGCCTTTCATCTATGGGCAGTCAAATTACCCAATGCATATTTCTATACAGCATAAAGTGCCATTGATAATGTATGGTGAAAATGGAGAAGTGGAATATGGTGGAGATATGAAAAATGCTTTTGTTCCAACCAGGAATTATAAAACGGATCATAAGGTGCATTACTTTTCTGGCCTTGGTCCAGAGGATCTGCTTAAGTATGGTCTTTCAGAAAAAGATATTAAAGTATATTTACCACCATCAAATGAAGATCTGGATAAACAGGACACAGAAATTCATTTTTATGGTTATTACAAAAAATGGATTCCTCAGGAAAATTATTATTACTGTGTTCAGAATACCGGATTTTCTGCGAATCCGGTACGAAGTGAGGGAACCTATTCAAAATATGCTTCGTTGGATGACAAAACAGATGGCTTTCATTATTATCTGAGTTTTATAAAATTTGGAATTGGAAGGTGTACTTCAGATACTGCGCATGAAATTCGCGATGGACACTTAACTAGGGAAGAGGGAATTGCTCTAGTGAAAAAATTCGATGGAGAATTTCCTGCAAAATACTTTAATGCTTTTCTTGAGTATTGTGGTATATCTGAAGAATATTTTTGGGAAGTTATCGATAGCTGGAGGTCTGATCATCTTTGGAAAAAAGATGAAAATGGGAAGTGGGTATTGAAGCATGCAATATTTTATTAGAACCCATAAGTATCTTTTGTTCTATTTAGTTTAATATTGGTTCTTTTGAAAAAAAAAACTTTAGTAGTACTTGATCCACATCGGACTGATCTTATAGGTCCCTTGAAGAGCATTTTTAAGTATTATGAATGTTTTTTTATTTATTTCAACACCAAGGAGCACGATATAAACTATTCTCAGAATGAGATTAGCAATAATTTATTTTGGAGCGACTACGATAGTGCTTTTGATCTGGTAAAACAAATAGCTCCAGAAAAAGTTTTTTTTTATACCCTGGAGTCATATAATCATCATGCTCTTTTAGTAGCCTGCAAGATCAATAAAATAAGAACTATTCATGTTGAACACGGCTTGCAGGATTTGAAGAATAAAGTATCGTATGAAGAGTCGATGCTTGGAACGCAGCCTACAGTAAGAAAAAAAGTGTTGAGATATGACTCAAATAGATTTTTAATAGGAACAATTATACGATCTATACTTTATCATCCCGTTATAGGAATCAATTTTATTAGGTTTTTTCTCATAAGGAGAAAACACACTATTATTGAGACTTTTTTACTGTTAAATTCTCCTTCACTTGTTCCGGATAAATTTTTAACCTTTAGTGAAGCAACCTTCGATTTTTATCGAAAAATTTATAAATTGAATGAGTCCTATCCTGTATCATTTGTTGGAATACCATACTTTGACTATTTGTCAGAAATGATAGATGAAACTGGCCTTGGAGATAATATGCTTTTTATTGATCAGCCTTTTCATGAACAGAACGCAATGGGGTGGACTATCGAAAGCAAAAAAGAACTTTTAACTGATTTGGCAAATGTTTGTAAAAAATGCAATAAGATTTTTTATTTTAAACCGCACCCTGTTACTGATATAAGGATTGTTGAATTTGTGACCAATTTAACTTGTTCTGTTATTGTTAGCAATACTCAGATAATTGACACTGTGAAGAAATGTAAGTTTATTTTGGGGTTTGATTCTACTTTGCTCGTCCCTCTTATTGCTTTAAATGAAACAATTTGTTTTTCTTTAAATAATCATCCGTATTCATCTGCGGGTAATATCTCAGAGTTTCTTACTTCATCGGGTGCGATTGATTCAATAAACAATGTTGCCGACTTCGAACATGTTTTTAAGAATT
This sequence comes from uncultured Bacteroidia bacterium, assembly GCA_964593555.1. Lineage (GTDB taxonomy): Bacteria > Bacteroidota > Bacteroidia > JAFLBG01 > JAFLBG01 > CAZQIC01. The sequence continues at coordinate 10,056 of CAZQIC010000134.1, forward strand.
TTGAATTTTATTATGAGAAGCAAAAAAATAATAAAAAAAAATTTATCAAAAAGTGGATGAATAAGTTCGATGGTAATTCGTCAGAAAGATTTATAAACGAATTGATAAACTGTTAGCTAATCCTGAAAGGTATAAAGGTCACATCTTTTGATCGAGGTGTTTTCCTTTTTCAATATGTGAGAAATCTGAAACGTATTTGTTCAGGAATTCAATGATACTTTCTTTACTTAAATTATTGTTAAATAAATCACTGGCCTCTCTTAATATTGATATCACATTATGTGTGTGTTGTTTTTGTTCCTTTATTACACCAATGTTTGTGTATAACTCCCAATTTACTTTATCATCCTCGGTAAAAAATTCCTCATATAATTTTTCGCCAGATGTATCAGTTGAAAAAAGATAAACCGGATAATTGCTTCCATTCTTAAAATGTTTCATTTTTTGTTTTGCCTCCTCCTCACTACTACAATAGTCTATTTTTATTTTTAGTTCTTCAAAAAAGGCAAGCATTGTATTTTTAAACGGGATTAAATCTTTTTTGTCTGAAAGTCTGGGTATAAATATATTGCCACTTTCTCCCAGCAAACATGCCAGCAAGCATAATTTTCCTGCTTCTTCAGGAGAAACAAAATATCTGGATACATCTGACGGACAGGCTATCGGCTGATTTTTTTCTATACGATTGATAAAGCTATCTAAAAGGCTTCCATTAGAAAATGCTACATTTGCAAATCTGGCAGTTGTAATATTAAAATCCTTTTGGTAGGAAAATATGATATCCTCCATAATTTTTTTGGTAGCACCCATTACGCTCACAGGGTTAGTAGCTTTATCTGTTGAGACACAAAAAAAATACTCCGGCTTTTGTTTTAATAGTATTGTTAATAGTTTATTAGCATTAATAAAATTATTTTCAAACATTGCCCATGTTGAATATTCATCTTTTTCACTTCTAACATGTTTATGTGCCGCGAAATTGGCAACAATTTCAAAAGGGCCCTTTTCAAAATATATTTTTTCAAAAACAGGACTTGAAAAATTTATTGCATAAGTTTTAATTTCTGGTAAATTACTATTGTTAGAGCTTCTTAATTCCCGCACTATTTCTGCAAGATCGTTCTCGTTCGTATCTATGATATATAAGCGACTTAATTGAAACTGTACTAGTTCTTTTATAAAGTTTGATCCTATTGTACCCGCACCTCCGATTATTAATGCTGATTTATTTTTTATTCTTTTCTCAAGAATATTTTTGTTCCTTTCTACATCTTCATGAAAAAGATTTTCCTCCCGGCGAGTTATTTTTTTAATAATCGAATTTATAACGTAACTATTCATAACTTCTACAATAGATTCATGTATATTATTATTCTAAAATACATTAATAATATTAAAGAATTCCAGTTTTTTGTAAAATTGATTCCAATTAAAGGGGCTAACTAATTTGCCGAAGATATAAAATAAAGAAAAAATAGAAGTTATTGCTTCACTAATTTTAATGAGGAATTATTTTATAAAGATAAATTTTCCAGTATGAATCGTTATTTTCAAACGCTTTAATAAATTTTAAATTTAAATCCTTGTAGTTGCCAATTGGTAATGCGCATAACACAAATTCACAATTCATTTCGTATAAAAGCTTTGTATTTATTTCCAATTTTTTAATTGTACGCAGACTTTTTTTGGAGCTTAAATAATCAAATGCGAGTTCTGAAGAAAAAATATAACAGCGACTTCCCCAGCCGTCAAAATATCCCTTTAGCTCAGAATTTTTGTTCAGTTCTTTTTCTATAACTGGTCTGAATTTGTTTTTATACTCAAGAGGATAGTTGTTTTGATAACTATCAAGCGTATAAAATCCATTAAATTGTGCAATATTAGGGTATATTCCAACGCTAACAACTTTATATTCATTTTGTGGTTTCTCAATAGTGTTTTTTATTTCATTAAATAAATCATTGGCATAAAACTGTTTAAAGGTTGGGTGTCTTGTTCCTAATCCGA
>CAZQIC010000135.1:0-11985 GCA_964593555.1 uncultured Bacteroidia bacterium
TTTGTCCGTCAGTAAACATTTGAGCGCTGCAATGAGCGTAATCCATAAAATTCTGAACGTTGTCCAATACACCGCAGGTATTGCTGGTTAAATTACATACTTGGCAATTTCCTATAGTGCTAGGTGTGTCACCAATACCATCACCAATTCCGCAATTACTAGGATTGCCGCAGGCGTTGCCTTGCCCCCAGGTGTGGGGAAGATCTAAGTAGTGTCCTGCTTCATGTGCAAGCACATTGGATGCATGCAGGTTTGATGTTCCGATAGTACCAATGTAATTATTAGAACACACAATTCCGTCCTGGTTATTTCCTGCTCCGGGATAAGTTGCATATGCTGCCACACCCGGTGTTCCTAAATTAATGTCATGTACCACCCAGATATTAAGGTATTCGGTATGTTCCCAGTTTATTAATTGTTTTACAGCATTATTTGCATTATAAGTAAGTGATGTTTGTGTTCTTGTAATACCATTGGTGCAAGCACCGTTTGGATCAAGTTTTGCAAGTCGAAATTCAATCTCACAATCGGCATGAATGGGTTTAAACGCAGCAACAATTTGACTTGTATCTGCACGAAGTTTTCTAAAGTCAAGGTTTAATTGGTTCACGGCAGTAATCACTTGTGCTTCGGAGATGTTCTCTGTTCCGTAATTATGCATGATGTGAAATACTACCGGTATTATTTTAACTGCAGCAGTTTGTTCTATGTTGTTGTTTTGCTGTTTTATATACTCTTTACAAAAAGCATCTACTGCCTCTTTATTCAATTTAATTTGAGGGTTTTCTTTGATCATTTGATCATACACAATATCGGTTCCGCATTCCTGCGAAAAAACGAATGTCCCGCTCAATAAGAGTACAAACAATCCTAAAATTTTTCTCATAAAAAATGGTTTTGTTGCAATAGGGGAGTTAACCAAATATAACAAACGGAAACCGCAAATCCAAATTTGATTGAGGGCAAATTTGATACCCATTTAGGCGGGATTCTTTGGACTAAAACATTTAGTGTGGAGGTATTAATTGTAAATTCGCGCATTAATATTTTTAAATGGACTTTATTGGTAAGAGGATCTCAATTATGCGATCGGCTGATGAACTCAGTGTAGTAGTGTTATCTGAAGTGGAGAATAGAAAATCTACACTGCTTTTACTGTGGCTTATTGCCTGGACATTGGGTGGCATAGTGGTATTTTGGGAGTATTTGCAACTCACCGATGAAAGTAAAAAAATAGGTTTTATTGTATGGTTGGTATTTTGGTTCTATTTCGAATATACCATCTCCAAGGCTTATATGTGGCGCAGGAACGGGAAAGAAAAAATAAAGATTAGGGACGGGAAATTATCTATTAAAAGAGAGGTGAATAAAAGAGGGAAAGTAAATTTTTATGAACTTGATTTTATTAAAGAGCTGAGGGTTGTTGAAGAAAAAAGTAAACTCATGCTCTCTCTGAATAATTCTTACTGGGCTGTTGTCGGTGAAACAATCGCGTTCGATTATTATGGTAAAATGATAAGCTTTGGTTTGCAGCTAAACGAAGATGATTCAAAAGATCTGTATAAGCTTTTAAAGCATAATTTAAACCAGTTCAGTAAACAATCACAATGATAAAACTGGTTTTCGCTACTAACAATCAAAACAAGTTCAACGAAATAGCTTCCTTATTGAACAACAATATTGAATTGGTCTCGTTGAGCGATATAGGCTGCACGGAAGAGTTACTGGAAACGTCGAATACTCTGGAAGGAAATGCTTTGCAGAAAGCCATGTATGTTTTCAATAAATTTAAATTGAATTGTTTTGCGGACGATACGGGTCTTGAAGTGGAAGCTTTAGAGGGCCGTCCTGGCGTATATTCTGCTCGATATGCAGGCGAACAAAGAAATGCTGAAGACAATATGAATAAACTACTTGAGGAGTTAAAAGAAAAGTCCAATAAAAGTGCGGCTTTCAGAACGGTACTGGCATTGGTGGTTAATAGAGAGCAACTATTTTTTGACGGTTCAGTAAAAGGAAATATCACAGATAAAAGAGTAGGAGATAAGGGCTTTGGTTATGATCCCGTTTTTATTCCGGAAGGCTATTCACAGACTTTTGCTCAGATGGATATGGCGCTGAAAAATAAGCTTAGTCACAGGGGAATAGCTGTTGGTAAACTGGCTGTTTATCTCAACAACTTATAGGTGGCAAATACATATCTTTGCGTAGTATGAGTAAGATTAGGATAGGTATATTATTTGGTGGTAATTCTAAGGAAAGAGAAATATCTTTTGCCGGGGGAAGAACTGTTTATGATAACCTTAATAAATCTATTTTTGAACCTGTTCCTGTGTTTGTTGACAGCTTCGGAAATTTTATTTTACTCAACTGGGAATTTATTTACAAAGGTAGCATCAGGGATTTTTATCCTCCCGTTGAATTTATTCCCGATTCCAAACATGATTTTCAGATCTATACCGAAAGCCTTGGAAATATTTCTCCTGCCAAACAATTGGAAATAATTAAAAAACTTGGAACCAAAATTGAACCGGGTAATCTGGGATCACATTTTGATTTTGCTTTTTTATGTCTGCATGGCGCCAATGGCGAAGACGGACGTTTGCAGGGACTGTTAGAATATCTTCATATACCCTATTCGGGCTCGGGCATATTGCCATCTGCTATCGGAATTGACAAGGCCGTTCAAAAACGTTTTATGGTAAATGCCGGGTTTAACAGTCCGCCATTTTTCACCATTGATCGTAACGACTGGATAAGCGGTAACTGCAAAGGAGTTTTTACAAAAGCGAAAAAAGAAATTGGATTTCCTATAGTTATAAAACCTGCTAACCAGGGATCATCAATTGGAGTTTCAATATTTAGTGAAGACGATGAATGTGCTTTTATGGCTGCGGTGGAGAAAGCACTTTTTACAAAATATTTTTCTGCAAAGGAATGGGAAGTGCTGAGTGAAGAGCAAAGAGTGAATGAAGTAAGATTGATTGCGGATATACGTGAAGGACTTGGACTACCTGTTGTTTCGGGCAATGAAGTGATTTATCATCCGGAAGCATTACTCGAATTTTTAAATAATAAACTTAAGGGCGATGGAGAAGTAGTGCTAGAATCCTTAGATGGTGAAAGTACTGTGTTGATAGAAGGATTTATTGAAGGTAAAGAATTTTCATGTATAGTTTCACAAAACAATAGCGGGAATCCTGTTGCATTGCCGCCGACAGAGATTAGGAAAGGAAAAGAATTATTTGATTACCGTTCAAAATATTTACCCGGACTTTCAAGAAAAATTACTCCGATAGATATTCCGGATGAGCAGATTAATTCTATTCGTAAAGAATGTGAACGTTTATTTGTCGCTCTTAATTTCGATGTGTATGCGCGTATTGATGGATTCATAGAAAATGATGGTACAGTTTTTTTAAATGATCCGAATACAACATCAGGGATGATGCCATCATCTTTCTTTTTTCATCAGGCGGCTGAGATAGGATTAAATCCTTCACAGTTTTTAACATACATTATTCGTACATCTTTGGCGCAGCGGATTAAAAGAGCAAACAATAACAGGAAGTACGATGGATTGTTAACCAAGCTAGATGAAGCTATTAAAGCTGATATGGCAAGTGTTTCAGATAAAATAAAGATCGCGGTTATTTTTGGAGGTTATTCTTCTGAACGTCATATCTCAGTGGAAAGTGGAAGAAATATTTTTGAGAAGTTAGCTTCATCAACAAAGTATAGTCCTGTTCCTGTTTTTTTAACAGGCGATTCAGATAGTCATGAGTTGTATCAGATCCCTATAAATTTACTGTTGAAAGATAATGCAGATGACATAAGGGAGAAGGTACATAATTTCAAAGTTCATCAAATCATAAAGGAGATTATTGAGTCGGCTTCTGATATCACTAAAAAGTATTCTGTATCTGGAAGTTTAGCTGCTCCACAAAAAATAACGTATAACGATCTGGCTAAATTGGTGGATTGTGTCTTTATAGCATTGCATGGCCGTCCCGGTGAAGACGGAGCAATACAGCAGGAGTTGGAAAAAGTTGGATTGGCGTATAATGGTTCTGATGCAGGAAGTTCACAAATTACCATTGACAAATACAGAACGAATGAGTTACTGGCTGCAAATGGATTATTAATTGCCAGGCATATGCTGGTTAGTGAAGATGACTGGAACACGGATAAGAAAAAAGTAATTGATGTTATTGAAAAGGATATTCATTTCCCATTTATTGCAAAGCCTGTTGATGACGGATGCAGTTCGGCAGTTAAAAAAATAAAAAGCAGGGAGGAACTGGAAGCTTTTGCTGCATTAATGTTCAGGAAGAATGAAAACCTGGAAGAGAAAGCTGCAAACCTTTTGCACATAAAACCGAAGGAAGAATTTCCGCGCAAAAATGTAATACTCGTTGAAGAACTGATCTCAAGAAATGGCGCTAAACATTTTTTAGAAATAACTGGAGGGATGCTCACCCGTTATGATGAGAAAGGAAATGTTTCTTATGAAGTATTTGAAGCTTCCGAAGCGTTGACCGAAGGTGAAGTACTTTCTTTAGAAGAAAAATTTTTAGCAGGACAGGGTCAGAACATTACTCCTGCAAGGTATTCACACGATGTGGTGGAACGGCAAAAAATATCCGATAAAGTAAAGGCAACGTTGGGTGCAGCGGCACGTCTGTTAAATATAAACGGATATACCCGTATTGATGCATTTGTGAGAATTTTTGATTCAGATAAAGTGGAAGTAGTTTTTATTGAAGTTAATTCGTTGCCGGGAATGACACCTGCAACCTGTATCTTTCATCAAAGCGCTATCAACGGTTATAAACCCTACGAGTTTATTGATAATATTATGGAGTTTGCTTTTCAAAAGAAAAAACTTCAATTAAAAGACAAAAGTACAGTATGAAATTTGTTGAATTTATAAAAAGCAAATACTTCTATAGAAACCTATTGCTCTCGTTATTGGTACTCGGTGTTTTTATCTGGGGTGTATTTAAATTTCTTGACTCATTCACGCTGCACAATAAAACTGTTCCGGTTCCCGATTTTTCCAATATTGCCTTGGCGGATTTGGATGGGTTTATCAAGGATAAAAACGTACGCTATACTATTATTGATTCTATCTACGATCTTAAAAAACCAAAGGGTGTTGTTGTTGATCAGGATCCCGCACCGGGTGTCCAGGTAAAACAGGATAGAAAAGTATATCTCTATGTTACTTCTACTGTTCCGCCTAAGGTAAACATGCCAAAATTAAAGGACAGATCTTTGAGGCAGGCCGCTGCAATGATAGAATCATATGGTTTAAAATTAAATCCCTCAATAAAATATGTACCCGATCAGTGTGCTAATTGTGTGTTGAAACAATTTTATAATGGGAAAGAAATTGAGCCGGGAGCATTGATACAAAAAAATTCAGTTATCAGTCTGGTAGTAGGCAAGGGGCTTGGTGATGAAGAGGTAGCCGTTCCCAATTTAGTTGGTTTAACCAGGAAAGAAGCGTTGGCTAAACTTGCAGAGGCATCACTGAATGAAGGTTCAATTCGTTATGACAATATAAAAGATTCAATAAAGTCGAAAGTTTATCGCCAGTCACCGGGGCCATCAAAAGAGAATTTTGTAAACATGGGCAGCAGTATTGATTTAATGTTAACTGCCGATGAAAGTAAAATAAAAACATCCTCCGTTTCCGATACAATAAAAACAGAATGATGAACAGGATAATTTTTATAATAACATTGGTGTTCAGTTTTTCTTTTGTGCATTCACAAGAGGAGGTTGAAGCTGATCTGCAAATGAATACTTTTCTAATCCAGCATAGTGCCGACTATCCTGTGCGTAAAATGATGGCCGGAAATGATACCGTTAACCTGCCTTTTAAAGATGATTTTTCTTATAATAGTTTTTATCCTGATACAGGTTTATGGACAGATAATTTTGTGTACATCAACCGTGATTATCCAATTGCTCCGCCAACTTTAGGTGTTGCAACGTTTGATGGATTAAATGCAAGCGGGTATCCTTATAATTTTTCCGCGTCACAGCTTTCGTCTAATGTTGCAGATTATATCACTTCAAAATATATTAGATTGGGGAGTCCTTTGTCTCCTGTGGATTCACTTTATTTTAGTTTTTATTACCAGGCAGCAGGAAGAGGAAATGATCCGGAGCCATTGGATTCTCTCATATTGCAATTCTTTACACCATCGCTAGGGTGGAAAAATGTTTGGGGGAGAAGAGGGTATTCACCTGCTGCGAGTGATTCGGGTTTTCATCATGTTATGGTACCTATTACAAACTCAAATTATTTTACCAATGCGTTCCGTTTTCGTTTTGTTAATCATGCTACTTTATCCGGCAACCTTGATCATTGGCATGTTGATTATGTTTACTTAAACTCTGCCAGGAGTATATCGGATAACATTCAGAACGATGTAGCCTTCGTTTACAATGCACCAACGTTCCTGAAAAATTATCAGCAAATGCCCTGGGAACAATATCGTACCAGTGAAATGAAAACAGCACTCAGCATGTATATTCGTAATAATAATAACAATGCTGCCAGTGTGGATTATATAGATACATTGAGAGACGCTACTTCTTCCTCTGTATGGGATTACAATGGAGGAAATTGTTCTGTAAACCCGTTCGTAAGTGCCGGTTATGCATCGTGTGCTTCGCATGAAAATCCTCCGGTAAGTTATAGTTTTCCATTGTTGACTGATTCGGCAACCTTTACTGCAGAACATAAATTAAATTATTCAGGGGATGTTAACACTGCAAATAACACGCTCTTCTTCGATCAGAAATTTCACGATTATTATGCTTATGATGACGGCAGCGCGGAGTCAGGTTATGGATTATCAGCCAACAATGCAAGTTTCGCGTATAAGTTTACGTTGAATCAGCAGGATACATTAAGAGCATTCAATATCTTTTTTAATCCGATACAAACGAGCGTGACATCTTATTCATTTCGCTTTGCGGTATGGAACGGTAATTCAGGTACTCCCGGATCTGAGATAAAAAGAGACAGCGTGGTGTATCCATTGTACAGTCCAAGGATAAATGAATTCATTAAATATGATTTTGATACCGCACATCCCTTAGTGCTTAGTGCGGGTACTTATTTCTTTGGTTGGATACAGTATACTACTAATATACTAAACGTAGGGCTTGATAAAAATACACGTGCTGCAGGGCAGGGTTATTATAATGTGGGCAGTGGATGGGTGGCCTCAACTATCCAGGGATCTATTATGGTAAGGCCTGTGTTTGGCAAAAAGATAATTACCACTAGTATCGAAGAGGGTGTTTTCAATAATCCTGTTTATACTGTATTTCCAAATCCTGCGAACGGTATTGTAAATATTACCGGCAATGACAATGGTGATGCAAAAGTTTCTTTGCTCGATGCGGTTGGCCGTACAGTAAAAGTTGAAATGATAAACGGAAATGTTACTGTAGATATTTCTCAATTCACTAACGGAATTTATTTCCTTGTTATCGAAAAAGAAAATACAATTCCTTTTACTCAGAAGCTTATAATTTCCAATCGTTATTAATGAAGTTTTACTTCAATTAAGTGTCACAAGATATTGATATACAGGAAGATGATAATGAGCTTTATGAGCACATTAAATTGGTGATAGACAAAGGCCAGGAACCACTCCGCATTGATAAATTTTTAATGAACCGTATTGAGAACGCGACACGTTCTAAAGTGCAGCACACTATTGAAGCCGGAAATGTATTGGTAAATGGCAAACAAATAAAATCCAATTACAGAGTAAAGCCTGCCGATGTTCTTACTGTGGTTTTTACTCATCCTCCCCGCGAGATAGAATTGATCCCCGAAAATATTCCCCTCAACATTGTTTATGAAGATGACAATATCGTTATCATAAACAAAGAGCCGGGAATGGTGGTGCATCCCGCATATGGTAATTACTCCGGAACATTGGTTAACGCGCTCATTTATCATTTCCAGCAATTACCAAAACCTAAGGGTGCTGAATTCAGGCCTGGGCTTGTGCACAGAATAGATAAAAACACTTCGGGTATCATGGTTATGGCCAAAGATGAATTATCAATGGCGAGAATGGCAAAAAACTTTTTTGACCGTACCATTGACCGCATTTACATTGCCTTGGTATGGGGTGATTTTAAAGATGATACAGGGACGATCACCGGCAATATCGGGCGCAGTATAAAAGACAGAAAAGTAATGGATGTTTTTCCGGTTGATAGTGAAATGGGAAAACACGCTGTAACGCATTATAAAGTATTAAAGCGCTTTGGATATGTCACTCTTATAGAATGTAAGCTGGAAACGGGTCGTACACATCAAATAAGGGTACACCTGAAATACATAGGCCATCCTTTATTCAATGATGAAGTGTATGGGGGAAATAGAATATTAAAAGGAACTACATTCCCCAAGTACAGGCAATTCATTGAGAACTGTTTTAAATTATTACCGCGTCATGCCTTGCATGCAAAATCGCTGGGCTTTAAGCATCCTATTACAGGAGAATATATTCACTTTGACTCTGAATTACCAGATGATATGAAAGCTGTCCTTGAAAAATGGGGGAATTATTCTGAGGCTTATATGCAGTAATGGTTTAAAAATATTAATGCAGTTAGGATTTTCTTCGCATGGAATCACTTAAAAAAGATTATTTCTACTTCGGTTGACTTTTTTAACGATGAACCTCAAATCGTCTCCCATCTTTATAATTTATATGTAGATGACAATATTTTGGAGAATATAAAAAAGTTTGTTGAGCTGAGTTTGTTCGATGAGGTATTTACAATATATGATAAAGATGTTGGTGCAGATAATCTTGCTAATATTTTACTGGTTGAGAGTAAAAATGATCGTTTATTTTTCGTGGTGGTACTAGAACCTGTTGACCTTTTGCTGAATAGTTCCGTGTTTTTGGTTAAAGAAATTACAGAAGAGAAATATGGAAAATTAAAATTATCGATAAAACCTTAATTAGGATTCCTGATCTCAGATAAATAAAAGTCTTACCCTATAGATTAATGGTTTGTTCTTATATCACTCCTACGGAGTTTCATTCTTTGCTATATTCTTTTTGCTACCAAGATGTTGCTCCTACGGAGCTTTCTTTGGGTTGGATTTGTTTTTTTTACAAAGATTTCGTCCCTACGGGACTAAGTCACGCATTGACTCGATGAATTTTTGGGCTATTTCGTGATTCACAATTTAGCTCCGTAGGAGCGAAATACTGGTAGCTAAATTGTTCGCATCTCCAATCAAGCCCCATCGGGGCGAAATTTTTTAATAACCTGTCGTTGATGAGTAAATAAATTTCTAAGCTATATTTACATTAATGTCTGTTGATAAAAAAGCTGTTAAACTAAAAGCCAAGAAAGAGGCCGTTAAAAGCAATTCAACCTCCACACCCTGGCTGAGTTTTATTCTGCTTGCCATTTTAATCCTTGTTGTTTTTTCTTCTGCAATTCCCAATTCACTTACTAATTGGGATGATGGTGTTTACATTGCGGATAATAACCTGATTAAAGAACTTTCATTTGATAACTTTAAAAATATTTTCAGTTCTTATGTAGCAAGTAACTATCATCCCGTTACTATTCTCTCTTATGCCATTGAGTATAATTTTTTTGGATCAAACCCCTCGGTATTTCACGTAGTAAATATTTTCATTCATATTTTTAATACATGGCTGGTGTTTCTTCTTATTAAACACCTGGCGAAGAACAATACCATTTCATTGGTAACGGCACTATTATTTGCTATTCATCCGATGCACGTTGAATCCGTAGCTTGGATATCAGAAAGAAAAGATGTGTTGTATACTTTTTTCTTTTTACTCTCATTACTCTCTTACTTAAAGTATACCACTGCTGAAGTAAATAGAACAAAATTATATTTGTATTCTTTGCTGCTATTCCTGTTATCCTTGTTATCAAAAGGTATGGCGGTTACCTTGCCGGTGGTGATGTTTGTTGTTGATTATTTTAACGACAGAAAAATTACTTCGAAAACCATTGTTGAGAAGATTCCATTTTTTGTTTTGTCTATTGTCTTTGGAGCCATTGCTGTTTATGCGCAACGTGCTACGGAAGCCATGGAACTAAAGGCCGATTATTCTTTTGTTGAAAGAATATTTTTAGGCTCATATGGTTTTACATTATATATCATAAAAGCAGTAATTCCATTTAACCTTTCCGCGTTTTATCCTTATCCTGCAAAAGCCGGAACTGTATTCCCAGTCTTGGTTTATACATCAGTGCTTGTTCCTTTAGCAATGCTCGCTGCGATCTTCTTTGCTTGGAAAAAGAAAAATAAAATTGTTTTTGTTGGATTAAGTTTTTTCGTGATCACCATTGCTCTTGTATTGCAATTTATTCCTGTCGGGAACGCCATTATGGCCGAGCGTTATTCTTATGTTCCATATATAGGATTGTTTTTTATTGGCGCGTTTTATTTTAATCAGTTGTACAGCAATAAAAGTAAAATGCAGACTGTGCTTGTGGGTGCAATTGTTTATTTACTGTTACTTGCTTTTATTACCTACAATCGCTGCAAAGTTTGGCAAGACAGTGAAACATTATGGAGTAATGTGTTGGAGAATCATCCTAATGCGGATATTGCCTATCTGAATCGTGGAATTCATATTGTTGTAAGAGGCCAGGAGGAGCAGGCCTTTAAAGATTTTACAAAGGCGATAGAACTTAATCCCCGTTACAAAGAAGCGTATAACAATCGCGGCTTGGTAAAGCAGGGCAGGAATGATTTTGCAGGATCCATTGAAGACTTTAGCATGAGTATTGTATCTGATTCCTCTTATGTTGAAGGATACAGCAACCGGGCGATATCATATTTGTATCTCAAAAAAAATGATGAAGCAATAAAAGATTTTAATAAAGCGCTTGAACTTTCGCCCGAATATGCCAATGTATACAGCAACCTGGGTAACTTGTATATCGACATTGGTGAAAGGGAAAAAGGAATGAAGGATCTCTTGATAGCAAAAGAATTATATCGTAAAAAAGGCGATATGCAAAGTTTACAGCGTGTATCTCAACGCATTGATGTACTCAACTCACAAACTAAGCCGCAGTAAAATCTACTTCAGAATAGTCTTTAACAACATTATAAAGTGTATCCCTCTCAACAGGACGTTTACCAACCTGTTTGATTAATTGCACCAATTGTTCTGTACTCAATGCAGGATTTTGTTCTTCAGAGCCGGCCATTGAATAAATTTTTGTTGTATCATCAATGGTGCCGTCAATATCATCAACACCAAAATTCAACGAAAGCTGCGCGGTATTACGTCCTATCATTGGCCAATACGCCTTGATGTGCACAAAGTTATCCATGAAAATTCTTGACACGGCATAATTTTTCAGATCTTCAATGATACTTACCTCTGGTACATTCGACATTTGGTTATCCTTGTTCCTGAACTTAAGTGGAATAAAAGTATTAAAGCCTTTTGTTTTGTCCTGTAAGTTACGCAGCCTGTTCATATGATCAATGCGGTGCGCGTAATTTTCAATATGCCCGTAAAGCATTGTAGCATTGGATGGCACTCCCAGTTTATGTCCTGCTTCGTGAATAGCCAGCCATTCCGTTGATGTACATTTATCTTCACAAATTTGTTTGCGTATTTCTTCATCAAAAATTTCAGCGCCACCACCGGGGATAGAATCCAGTCCGTGGTGTTTAAGAATAGTAAATCCTTCTTCGTAATTCACTTTTGATTTGCGGAACATGTATTCCAGTTCAACAGCGGTGAATGCTTTAATATGAATACCCGGACTTATCTCTTTTATTTTTTTTAGAAGCCCCGCAAAATAATGCAGGTTCATTTTCGGGTGAACACCACCCACGATATGAACTTCGGTTACATTTTTCCCTACATAACCTCTCACAATATCCAGCATTTGTTCTTCACTTAATTCCCATGCATCCAG
>CAZQIC010000136.1:0-1455 GCA_964593555.1 uncultured Bacteroidia bacterium
ACGATTTTATTAGATTGTTTTTAACATTCTATTTTTAGAACTCCCCTATACAAATCCTCAGGATGAGTTTTGTCTACAGCACTAAATTTTGACCTTTCTTCGTCAGTCCATCCGGTTATTGCTTCCTTGGAAGGACTGCGATATGTGGGCTGGAATTTTTCATTGAGCAGAGCAATGCCTTCCCTGCTATTATTAATAGCGGCAATAAGTTGTGCCTGTGTTAATTCGGATCCCAGCATTATTTATAAGCTTAATACAAATAGAATAAATAGAGACTTAATTGGATATAGACAAATATCTATTCCTTTTGTAGTGGTTTGTACTACAAAGTGTAAGTTACTTTTTGATGAGGGTTAGATTTATCTCAAGGCCTGTTCTTGCAAAGGCTTGGAATACTTAGCAAATAAGCTTAAATTTAGCAAAATTTGAAGTTTTGTACCATTGAGTTCGAAGTTTTGTCGCCCGCTCCAGGATTAAATAGACAGAAATTTAACCTGTTGAATTAGAGATAAATCCCGTATGATCAAGTTCGATAATTGCATGCTTTGCTCTACAAAGGCGAAAGCCATTCCCTCTAAGCAAATAGCTTAGGGGGATTTTTGTTTTCGGAGGGACAGTTTTTTCATTATATATCCATATTTACATTATCCCATAGCAGCGATTGTAATAATTCATCTGGCATATATTCTTTAAGCGTTCGTTTTCTTCTGTATTTCTACAGTCGGTTTTATTAGGGTCGAAATCCCATTCTTTATAATCGTTTAGTGATTGTGTTTTTCTTTTGTTTGGGGCCGCTGTTTTTGGGAGTTTAAATCCAGATAAGAACCCAATTTGGCCAAAAATTGAGTAGAACGATAGATGCAAGCCTTTCTTGTAGTACAAACCACTACATAAAAATTGAACGGACAACTATTTAATTCCTGCTTTTTATAGCGTTGCTTTGTTTTGTATTAAGATTGAATATACCTGCACCAATTAAAATCTATACTCCTTTCTAATGTCTTGCCAAAAATGCGGGTGAAATACCCCAAACATTTTCTAAGCATTCACCCTTCGTACTTCCACATCGTTAACTGCTTTGCAACCTAATGCTTACGGTGAATAATTCTTACGAACTCCATGTAAGGAAATTGCAGCCATTATTATAAATTATTCATTTTAAAATCAAGAAATATGAACAAAGGGAAAAAACCGGATGAATTAATCATTGCCAACAAAAAACTACTGTTTCAATATGGAGAAAAAAGAAAACGTGCTGCAGAGTTAGTGATAGCTAACAAGGAACTGATATTTCAAAATAAAGAGAAAGCAAAACGTGCAGCGGAACTGGTAATTGCCAATAAGGAATTGATATTCCAGAATAAAGAGAAAGCGAAACGCGCAGCAGAATTGATCGCTGCTAATAAAGAACTGATATTCCAGAATAAAGAGAAAGCAAAACGTGCAGCAGAATTA
>CAZQIC010000136.1:1555-11934 GCA_964593555.1 uncultured Bacteroidia bacterium
ATCGTTGCTAACAAAGAACTGATATTCCAGAATAAAGAGAAAGCAAAACGCGCAGCAGAATTAATCGTTGCTAACAAAAAATTGATCTTCCAGAATAAAGAGAAAGCAAAACGTGCAGCAGAATTAATCGTTGCTAACAAAGAACTGATATTCCAGAATAAAGAGAAAGCAAAACGCGCAGTAGAATTAATCGTTGCTAACAAAAAATTGATCTTCCAGAATGAAGAAAAAGCAAAACGCGCAGCAGAATTGACTATTGCTAACAAAGAATTGATCTTCCAGAATAAAGAGAAAGCAAAACGTGCAGCGGAACTGACTATTGCTAACAAAGAACTTGCTTTTCAAAATACGGAAAAGGGAAAACGTGCAGCAGAGTTGATCATTGCGAATAAGGAACTCCTCTTTCAAAATAGAGAGAAAGAAAAACGTGCGGTAGAGTTATCAATTGCAAACAAGGAACTTAAAATAGCGGGAGAGAAGATAAGGGAAAGTGAACGGATCTATAAAACCATTGCATCCAGTATTCCGGGTTCAATGATCTGCCTGCTTGACCGCGACTACAGGTATTTACTGATGGAAGGTGATATGTTGGAAAAATTAGGGTATTCAAAGGAAATTTTTTTAGGAAACAAAGCAAAAGATGTGTGGTCTCCCGAACTCTATATTCAGGGGTTAGAGGATTTTAAACGGGTTTTCAACGGAGAGGTTTTTACCACAGAAGATGACTTAGGAGAGCACCATACGATTACAAAGTTTGTCCCATTAAAAGATGAAAATGACAAGGTGTACTCATGTATGGTTGTGGTGATTGACGTAACTGAATTAAAAAAAGCAGAGAGGCAAATTGCAGAATTGAATATTGGCTTAGAACATAAGATTGTGGAGCGTACTGCCCAGTTACAGGCAGTTAACAAGGAATTGGAATCTTTTTCTTATTCTGTTTCACACGATTTACGGGCTCCGCTGAGAGCTATTAATGGCTTCACACAGATACTGGTGGAAGATTACCAGGAAAAATTGGATGAGGAGGCCAGGGACGTGCTGAGTGTAATAATAGACAATTCGAAAAAAATGGGGCTATTGATAGATAACCTGCTTGAATTTTCCCGTATCGGGAAGCAGGGTATTTCAGTTATGAATGTCGGGATGAAAGAACTTGCAGATTCTGTTGTTGCAGAATTAAAACAGGAATATCCAAATACGGAACATCAAGTCAATGTAAAAATGTTAGAAAATATTAAGGGAGATAAAAACATGTTAAAGCAGGTACTTATCAATCTCATTTCAAATGCACTAAAATATTCAGGCAAAAAGAAAGAAGCCATGATTGAGATAGGATCATATAAAAAAGACAATCATTACATCTATTATATAAAAGATAATGGAGTTGGATTTGATATGCTCTATTACGATAAGTTATTCGGTGTTTTTCAACGTCTGCACAGCACAGATGAATTTGAAGGGACGGGAGTTGGCCTTGCTATTGTTCAAAGAATCATTACAAAACATGGAGGTAAAGTATGGGCAGAAGGCAAAGTCAACGAAGGCGCCTGTTTTTATTTTTCATTGCCAATTTTTAAATCTATCTCCCCTCAGGCAGATAAAAACAATTAATCCTAAAAACAATAATCATGGAAACCGCAAACATTGAGATCCTTCTTGTAGAAGACAACCAATCAGATGCAAAGCTTACTATAAGAACTTTGAAAAAACATCATCTTGCCAATAACTTGATCCATCTAAGCGACGGAGCTCAGGCATTAGATTTTATTTTCGGGAAAGGAGAATATGAGGGGAGAGATATTACGAACAAGCCTAATGTTATATTTCTTGATATAAAGATGCCGAAAGTAAACGGACTGGAGGTACTCCGCACAATTAAAAATGACGAACGTACAAAATCGATACCTGTAGTTATGATGACTTCGTCAAAAGAAGAGCAGGATATTGTTGAGAGCCAAAAACTTGGTGCAAACAGTTACGTTGTTAAACCTGTAGGCTTCGATAATTTTTCCAAGGCTGTAGCTGAATTGGGATATTATTGGCTTGTAGTTAATAGTAATCCAAGCCAATATCTACGATCGTGAAATACACTGTTATCGAACTCCAAAAATAAATTCAATAATTCGCTATATGTCGCAATTGGCGGGAAGTTTAGAGCAAAAAAAATGCGGACTTTCAAGTAGTAAACTTGAAAAGTCCGCTTTAGTAGTGGGCCCGGACTTCCCGCAATATACCTTTCGGTATTTGCAGAATAAACTTCTCGTCCGTCTATTATCTAAACGAAGAAGAGCAAAGTAGTCAGTTATCGAACTTTATTTTTAAAAAATTATCTCTGATTCAGGATGTTAAATTTTTGGCTATTTGAACTTAAACAAAGCTCTACCTTTACGGTATGAAGCTTTATATTAAACATATGGTTTGCAGCCGCTGCAAAATGGCAGTTAAGGCTGAGCTTGAAAAAGCAGGGCTTAAACCTTTGAGTATTGAATTAGGCGAAATAGAAATCAAAGAGAATGCTACTATATCACAACGGGAAAAACTCGATGTTTCACTAAGGCAGTTGGGGTTTGAATTAATAGGCGATAAGAAAAGCCGTATAATCGAAAAAATAAAAAACAGTATCATTAAACTTGTGCATCATACTGATGATGAACTTAAAATCAAGCTCTCAAATTATCTCTCTGAACAGCTTCATTATGACTATACCTACCTAAGCAATTTGTTTTCGGAGGTGGAAGGCACGACCATCGAGAAATATTTCATATTTCAAAGAGTAGAAAAAGTAAAGGAACTACTCGTTTATGATGAACTTTCGCTTTCAGAAATTGCGTATAAATTAGGATACAGCAGTGTGGCATATCTTTCCAGTCAGTTTAAAAAGATTACCGGACTTACCCCCTCATTCTATAAGTCACTCAAAGCGCATAAACGCAGAAATATAGAGGAACTGTGAATTTCATAAAGCAAGTCTAAAATTTCATAATAAAGAAATCGAAGCTTGGCTATATTTTTGTGTCATACTCTATACCAAGAACTATGACACACACCTATCAAATAACCGGCATGACCTGCGAGAATTGCGAAGCGAAGGTAAAAAGCAGTTTATTATTACTGCCGGATATTACTTCGGTGGAAGTTTCAAGGGAAAACAATACAGCTACCATTACAATGGATAAGCATATTGCACTGTTTGACCTGCAAAAAGCTCTGGGCAATGAGAAATATCAGATAATGCCAATACACCATAGTGAAACGGCTGAACAGGCTAAAAACTGGTTTACAACCTATAAACCCATTCTGATTATTTTTTCCTATATCACATTGATTACACTGTTAATCCAGCTTTCCAATCCTGTATTTGATTTCATGCAATGGATGCAGCATTTTATGGCTGGTTTCTTTTTAAGTTTTTCTTTCTTTAAAATGCTCGATCTTCCGGCATTCGCAGATAGCTATGCTACTTATGATATAATTGCCAAGCGTTTCAGAGGATGGGGCTTTATCTATGCTTTTATTGAACTTGGACTAGGCTTTGCATACGCGATTAACCTTCACCCTTTTGCCACTAATGCAATCACTTTTTTAATTATGGGAATAAGTACCATTGGAGTATTACAAAGTGTGCTTAATAAAAGAAAAATTCAATGTGCTTGCCTGGGAGCTGTCTTTAATCTACCCATGAGTACGATTACTCTTACTGAAGATTTACTAATGGTACTTATGGCTGGAATATCACTTTTAATTATGTACCTATGAAACTTTTTCATACAATAACCACATTGCTTTTTCTTGTTGAGTTTTCTTTATTAGCCCAGCACGAAAGCCATGATATGGGACATAACATGCACATAGATTCGATAGCAATGCCTACTATGAGCCATGCTTATTCCTTAAATCTTCCTATGAATAGAAATGGTTCCGGGACAGGATGGCTTCCCGATTCTACTCCTATGTTTGGTTATATGATACATTCTGAAAAATGGATGTATATGATACATGGTAATATTTTTTTCAGGTACAATAAACAGGACATTACCAATAAAGGAACAAGAGGAAGCGAAAAATGGGATGCACCGAACTGGCTCATGGCTATGGGACAGAGAAAAGTTGGTAAGAAAGGGTTATTTCATTTCAGCACTATGTTTTCACTCGACAATGTGATAGCAGGAGGTTCAGGATACCCTCTGCTTTTTCAGACGGGAGAAACATTTGATGGTAAACTATTAGTAGACCGCCAGCACCCACATGATTTATTTTCAGAGCTATCGGTAAGCTATGCTTATTCAATTAATCGCAAAACGGATATTTATTTTTATTTAGGTTATCCCGGAGAGCCTGCATTAGGTTCGGTAGCTTTTATGCACCGCGTTTCATCTCTGTATAATCCCGATGCTCCGTTAAGTCATCATTGGAATGATGGAACACACATTACTTTTGGCGTTGCTACATTAGGAATACGATACGGCAAATTTAAACTGGAAGGTTCTTCCTTTACAGGACGAGAACCGGATGAAAACAGATACGATTTTGATAAACCCCGATTTGATTCTTATAGCGGAAGATTATCGTTCAATCCAACTGTTAACTGGTCATTTCAGGTATCACAAGGATTTGTAAAAAGTCCGGAAGTATTACATCCTGACGAAGATGTTAACCGCACTACAGCTTCTGCAATTTATAGCTTGCCTTTGAGCAGTAACAAATTTCTAAGTTCAACTGCGCTATACGGATTAAACAGTGGGCACGAAAATGAAGATGCAGTATTATTGGAAGCAGCATTGGTGCTAAACAGATTAGCAATTTACTCAAGATATGAGCGGGTGGAGAAATCGGCAGAGGAATTGGATTTGCAACAGTTTGTAAATGGCGTTACACCGATTTTTCCTGTAAACGCTTTAACAGTCGGATTAAGCTATGATGCTATTCGTTCTAAAGCTTTAAATATGGCTATTGGAGCACAAGGATCTTTTTTTTCTGCTGATAGCCGCTTGGATAATATCTATGGTAAAAACCCTCTGTCTGCCGAAGTTTATGTTCGTATTTATCCGCCGGGAATGAGAATGAAATAAAATAATTTTTATGTTGATTCAGTTAATAAAGCAGAAAAAGCTCTGCCGGTATGGAAGGTTTTTTCTGCTTCATTAGTAGTTGATCCCGCAAAATTAGATTGGACAATTGAGAAAACGGATGAGGTGCTTACTAAATTTATTCCCGAACCTGAATTAATTGACTTTTTAAAAACCGCCGTTTATATGGAATTAGAATAGTCAAAACGTTTTAAAGAGTCAACTCAACTGTCAACCCAAAAACAAAAATCCCCCTAAGATTTTCTCTTAGAGGGACTTGCCTTTCGGCTTTGTAGCGGGGACCGGACTCGAACCGATGACCTTTGGGTTATGAGCCCAACGAGCTACCAACTGCTCCACCCCGCATTGTATTTTAATAATTAAAACACTTTGAGAAAATCACTGGGATCATAAAACCCAATATATTCAAAATGCTTACGGGCCTCTCCACTTTCAATCACCGAAGCTTTAACGAAGGTGATCCCGCATTGTTTGTTGCACAAAGATATATTTAGTTTCTTTGTAAGCAAAAGAAAGATTTTCACAAAAGCCTTCATTTTCAACACATTTCAACAAAATTGACCTGACATACGACCAACAGGCTTATTTAAACGACAAGAGAGATAAACTATGCACAAAGCAGGATTTGTAAATATCGTAGGAAACCCTAATGCAGGCAAATCTACCCTGATGAATGTGCTTGTTGGAGAGAAAATTTCCATCATTACTTCCAAAGCACAGACTACCAGGCATCGGATAATGGGTATAGTTAACAGCGCTGACTTTCAAATAGTTTATTCGGACACACCGGGTGCAATAAAACCGAATTACAAACTACAACAATCCATGATGGATTTTGTAAACAGCGCGCTTACCGATGCAGATATTTTATTGTTTGTGACTGACATTACTGATGAAGCTGAAATTGAAACTAAAACTTATACCAAACTCAAAGAGGCAAAATGCCCGGTTGTGGTTTTAGTGAACAAAACAGATCTTGTTAATCCTGCAAAAGTTTATGAAAAAATAAATCATTGGAAAGCGGAATTCCCAAGCGCTGAAATAATTCCTATCTCCGCACTAAACAAAATAAATACAGATATTGTTTTCGATAAAATAATTTCATTGCTTCCTGAAAATCCACCTTACTTTGACAAGGAAGCGCTTACTGATAAGCCAGAGAAATTTTTTATTGCCGAAATAATCCGTGAAAAAATATTTATAAGTTACAAACAGGAAATTCCATATTCAACAGAAGTTGTAATTGAGTCATTTAATGAAAACACAAAGATCGTTAAAATTCGTGCAGAGATATTGGTGGAAAGAGATTCACAGAAAGGAATTATCATTGGACATAAAGGCGAGATGCTTAAACGTATTGGCACCAGCGCAAGAAAAGACATGGAAGCTTTCCTCGAAAAAAAAGTGTTTTTGGAGCTGTTTGTAAAAGTGGAGAAGGATTGGAGAAGCGATGACAAAAGTCTGCGTAAATTTGGTTATAATAATAAATAGTAAAAATTTAATTCTATGAATAACATTGTTGCCATTGTGGGAAGACCTAATGTAGGTAAGTCAACGTTATTCAATCGTTTAACGGAAACGCGAAAAGCCATTGTTGATGAAGTTGCGGGTGTTACACGCGACAGGCATTATGGCAAATCTGTTTGGAACGGAGTTGACTTTTCTGTAATTGATACGGGAGGTTACGTAAAAGGCTCGGATGATATTTTTGAAGCAGAAATCCGCAAGCAGGTAAAACTCGCAATTGATGAAGCACAGGTAATATTATTTTTGGTAGATGTTGTTGATGGTATTACTCCTATGGATGATGAAGTGGCAAAGCTTCTTCGCAAAGCAAATAAAAAGGTGTTGTTGGTAGTAAATAAAGTTGACAACATAGAACGCGCATCAATGACCGGCGAATTTTATGCTTTAGGCTTAGGAGACCTTTATATCATTGCTTCCACCTCTGGCGCAGGCACAGGTGAATTACTCGATGAATTAGTAAAACATCTTTCAAAAGATGAAAAAATTGAAGAGAACAAGTTACCCCGGTTTGCAATTGTTGGAAGACCCAATGCAGGAAAATCTTCATTGGTAAATGCGCTCTTAGGCAAGGAAAGAAATATAGTTACGGAGATCGCAGGAACAACACGTGATACGATAAATACACATTATACCAGTTTTGGCCACGATTTTATTTTAATAGATACTGCCGGGATTCGAAAAAAAGCGAAAGTAAAAGAAGATATAGAATTTTATTCTGTGATGCGTTCAATAAGAGCTATTGAGGATAGTGATGTATGCGTATTGATGGTAGATGCAGCGCATGGTGTTGAAGCACAAGACCTCAGCATTTTTCATTTGATACAAACCAATCATAAAGGAGTTGTAATTGCAGTAAACAAATGGGATCTTGTTGAGAACAAAGATACCATGACCACTAAAAAGTTTGAAGAAGAAATAAGAAGCAAGCTGGCTCCTTTCAAAGACGTTCCTATTGTTTTTATCTCTGCATTAGAAAAACAACGCTTATTAAAAGTTGTAGAAGTCGCGGAACAAGTACACGAGAGCCGATCCAGGAGAATTCCCACATCTAAGCTTAACGAAGAATTTTTACCGCTTATAGAAAATTATCCTCCTCCGGCGGTTAAAGGGAAGTACGTAAAAATAAAGTACGTAACGCAACTCAAAACATCTTTCCCGTGTTTTGCTTTTTTCTGCAACTTGCCGCAATATGTTGATGAAAGCTATAAGCGTTTTCTTGAAAATAAATTGCGTGAAAGATTTGATTTTACAGGAGTACCTGTACAGGTGTTTATGAGGAAAAAATAGTTCGGCGCACTTGGTCTATTCGTAAATATCTTTGCGGTGCCTTACTTTCTGAATGTCGATTATTAGTATAGGACACAAAATAACCAACACCTATTTTATTTGCCCCCCGAAAACCTACGATACATCGTAGGTTTTCGAGTGGAAAAACCCGAGAGACGTATATATTTGTTAAATAATGGGAATATATTTGAAATTAAATGGTTCGACTCCAGTTACTTCCACCAATTCAAAAACCTTAATGATACTTGAAAATGGAACACTTGCTAGGCATGTAAGACATGTATTAGAATTTTACGAATGTCTTTTTATCTCAAACACTGGTGATACTGTTTGTTATGATGATAGGAAAAGAAATTTAATTCTGGAAGAAAATGTGAGATTCGCTTCGGATTATATTGATGAAATAATCGACCGAGTAGAACAAGTAGATATTAATAAGCGTTTACTTTTAAAGTCGAAATACGAGCAGGCAGAAATTCTAATGGAGTCTTCACTTTTTCGTGAAATCACATATAACATTGAACATACAGTTCATCATTTGGCAATCATTCGTATTGCAATTTTATCCGAATTAAAATATATCAATTTGGCGAGCACCTTAGGATATGCTGATTCTACAGTTCAGTTTTTAAAATCTCAAAAGATTGCCAGTTAAATAAAATGTGTACAGTAACCTACCTGCCGCAAAGCGGTAATTGCTTTATTTTAACTTCCAACCGAGATGAGGATGTATTAAGACAAACTGCATTACCAATTGACAAGTATAAGATAAACGATGTACAGTTGTATTACCCTAAAGACCTAAAAGCTGGAGGAACTTGGATTGCAACAGGGTCAAACGGATTTACGGTTTGTTTGTTTAACGGAGCTTTTAAGCCTCACAAGTCAACCTACAACTATAGAAAAAGCAGAGGTTTAGTTCTCCTTGATTTTTTTAATTACCCAAATCAGTACGATTTTATAGCTCAATATGATTTTAGTAATATCGAACCGTTTTCGTTGATATTTGTTAAACACCAAGATAACAAAGTAGTCTTGTTCGAATTAAAATGGGATAGAGAAAAAACGCATTGTCTCAATCACGATTCTTCTCTTCCTCATATTTGGTCGTCAGTTACACTATATTCTGATCAAGTTATTAAACAGCGAGAGGGGTGGTTTAACGAGTGGGTTAAGAAAAACGAAGTTTTTACGAAAGATAATATTTTAATGTTTCATCATTTTGGAGGAGATGGTAACAAAGAAAATGATTTAGTAATGAACCGACCTCAAAAAAAAACAGTAAGTATTTGTTCAATTAATAAAAGAAATGAAAAGGAAACTGAAATTATATACGAAGATGTAGTTAATAAGAAAATATATACAAATAAAATTCTTGCTTGTTAATTATCCGAATACCATTGGTCTTATTCAAAACTTTTAAATATGAGTACTGGCCGTGGTGGTTATTCTATCTTCCTGTATTGCCGTATTGGGTTTATTTGTCTTTAAAAAACAGGTCATTCGCCTACTTTAGTGTTGCAAATCCGGGAATTCATTTAGGTGGTTTTTTTGGAGAAAGTAAGTCGGAGATATTATCCTTGATTGATAAAGAATATTTACCCAAGAGCATTTCAGTTCGTGAAAATTCCGATTTCACATTCGTTAAAAATGGATTGCTGCATGAAGGGATTAATTATCCAATTATTTCAAAACCTGATATTGGCGAGAGAGGTAATGATGTATGCAAAATTAATAGTGAAAAAGTGCTTATACATTATCACTCAAAATCACATTTCAATTATATAATTCAAGAATTCATTGAATATGATTTAGAATTTGGTGTGCTATATAGCCGACTACCCAATTCAGAAAAGGGAGAAGTTAGCTCTGTGACGTTAAAAGAATTTTTAACAGTTACTGGTAATGGGAAATCAAGCATTTTTGAATTGATGAAACAAAGTACAAGAGCTAGATTTCAGATAGATCGATTAAAAAAAGAAATGGGTGATGAAATTAAACGTATTCCAGTTAATAATGAAAGAGTCCTGTTGGAACCAATCGGTAACCATTGCAGAGGAACTCGCTTTATTAATTTTAATCATATTATAAATGACGATTTAAATAATGCTTTTGATAAAATAAGTTTACCAATAAAAGGTTTTTATTACGGTCGTTTTGATTTAAAAGCAAAAACAATAGGCGATTTTCAGCAAGGTAACTTCATCAAAATAATGGAATTAAATGGAGCAAGCTCAGAACCTGGCCATATTTATGATAGCTCGTTCACCTTATTCAAAGCATACAAAGACTTGCTTTATCATTGGAAAAGATTAGCTGATATTTCTGCGATAAACATTAAGAACGGTTTAAAACCAGTATCCTTCGGAGTAATCGTTAAAACGTATTTAAAATTTGTGGTGTTAAGAAAATGAGTATACAAGGATAAATTAATAATAATAAAATAAAATGCCGTTTATAAAAGTTATAGAGCAC
>CAZQIC010000137.1:0-11868 GCA_964593555.1 uncultured Bacteroidia bacterium
TAAAAAAAAATACGGTTACATTTGTTAAAATCAATTAATAGAACCTCCCTTAAGGTAACCCACCAGCAAGGCAATTAAAAACAATTTAAAATAAAACATTTCGTTTCCAAATCAATTTTATAAGTATAATTACATGATTACCAGTAAATTAAGAACAAATAAATTACGCGTTTAAATAATAGGGGGATGTTGAAATTAACTCTCTTACTTTAAATATAACTCAAGAAAACCGGGGCTTCAAAAAACCAAATGAAATGATTGTAGGTAATCACAACGGAGTAAAATTTCCAAATTGATTGGAAAACAAAATAATGCCAGTACATTATTGGTAATCCGGATTAAGACGGTGTTGAACTTTTTTAACTGATTTTTGTAAATCTTCCGAAAACACCAAGCGGTAGTTTGTTGCCTGATGTACCTTGCAAATACAACTCACCTGTATTTAAGTCTTTGCCGGATTTTTCTTTGAGCATGTTTTCGATCACCATAGCTGAGAAGCCTAGTGAGTAGGCGTTGAGGATTAAAAAATGTTCATCGTTGTCAAGCAGCTGCGATACATGCTGCATCATTTCACTAATGTTGTCTTCGAGTTTCCATTTTTCGCCCGTAGGACCGTGGCCATAGGCAGGAGGATCGAGAATAATTCCGTTGTATTTATTTCCGCGTTTCACTTCACGTTTCACAAATTTCAATGCGTCTTCAACCACCCAGCGAATATTGTTTAAGTTGGAAAGGTCCATATTTTCCTTGCTCCATGTAATCACTTGTTTTATTGAATCAACATGTGTTACATCGGCACCCGCTGCTTTTGCTGCCAGCGAAGCTCCGCCGGTATATGCAAATAAATTAAGCACACGAGGTGTTTGCGTTTTCATTTTTTTTATTGAAGAATAAATATAATCCCAGTTTACCGCCTGTTCAGGGAAAACACCTACATGTTTAAATGAAGTTAAACCTAACCTGAATTTTATTTGCTGTTGAGGATCGCCGTTGATGTTATATTTTATTTGCCATTGATCTGGCATTTTTTTTGTTTTTTCCCAAACGCCGGATGAACTTGATTTAGAAACAAATTTTACATGCGCCAATCGGCTCCATTCTTTTTCACTTAATTTTTTATCCCACAATGCCTGTGGTTCAGGCCGAATAATAATGTATTCGCCAAAGCGTTCGAGTTTTAAAAAATCACCGGAGTCGATTAATTCGTAATCTTTCCAATGTATGGGGCAAAGCAGTTGCATAGGGCAAAGATAAGTTTAAAGTTAGTAAAGAGGCGATTTAAATACTTATTCTCCCTTTTTACAAGGAATTTTTATGTTGGCATAATTATTGGATTCGCAACAATAATTTAAAAATCTACGATCATGAAATTCAAAACAACCATATTATTTTCCGCACTAGCAGTAATGTCTATTAATTCTTTTTCGCAATCGCTGATTGGTATTTACGGTGATTTTTTAAAACCAGTAAATAGTTTTTCAAAGAACGGATACAAAAATTCAGGCGGTTTTGAAATAAGATATTTATCACCATTATTATTTGGCGAAAAAACAAGTATGCCTTTTAACTTACGCGCCGGCCTTGACTTTGATTGGGATTTTGCCGGCCGGAAAAAATTCAGGGACATGGTATTGGATAACCCGCAGGGAGAAGCAACAGTAAAATACAGAAATCAATCAATCGCATTTGGAGCCGTAATTAGAATTACACCCGGTAAGGTAAACGAGTTTGGATGGACGCCTTACCTGGATTTAAATGCAGGGGTCAGAGGTTTTTTGACATCACGTGTGATTAAGCCCGAAGTAGTTGCTGTTGGGTATGAGTCATCCACAAGTGATAACATATACAGCTCAGGCGTTCTTGCGTACGGTTTTACATTAGGATGTACCAAACCGTTGAACAATGATGTTCAATTTGATGTAGGTGTAGGATATAGCACAAGCAGTTCAAATGCAAATTATATTCCTTTAAATACCTATACGAGAGAATCGAACAATGTCAATTATGCGTTTAAGCAAAGTCATGCGGACCGTATATTTATCAAAGCAGGATTTTTATTTACTATCAGGGAAACAAATTGTAGGCGTACTTGCGCAAGCAGGGATGGCGAAATAATAACAACTACTACGAGCAATGATCTTGAGATAAAACCATCAGGGGCCCAGTCTAAGATGCAAAAAAATAAAATTAAGAAACCAACACCAACCCCAAAACCAGCCCCAAAATTGAAATAAAGGTTTTATTTTTTTATAAGGAGCTTAAATCCCTTACCGTGAATGTTTAAAATTTCGATGTTAGGATCTTCCTTAAAATATTTCCTTAAACGACTTATATAAACGTCCATGCTTCGGCTGTTAAAATAATTATCGTTTTTCCAAACGGCATTCAGTGCGAAATTACGATCAAGTACATCATTAATGTGTGTGCATAATAATTTAAGCAGATCGGCTTCCTTAGTAGTTAAACTTTGTTCTACACTATTACGTGTAAGCTTTTGTGTGGAGTGATTAAACTGGTAACTCCCAATTTCAAATTGTTCTCTATCTGTCGAATCAACTTTTCCTGTTTTTGTTCGGCGCAATATTGCATTAAGACGAAGCAACAATTCTTCCATGCTAAATGGCTTGGTAATATAATCATCGGCACCTGCCATGAATCCTTCAATGGTGTCTTCTTTCATCGACTTGGCTGTTAAAAAAATAATCGGAATATTTTTGTCGTTGCTCCGTATTTCTTTCGCAAGTGTTATCCCGTCTTTTACGGGCATCATGACATCAAGTACGCACAGATCAAAAGTTTCTTTCTTAAAAAAATCAAAACCTTCTTTGCCATTCACGGCAAGTTTTGTTTCAAAACCTTTTGCATTGAGATACTCCTGTAACAAAGATCCAAGATTCTTATCGTCTTCTACCAGTAATAATTTTGTTTTTGTATCGCTCATAATAAATAATTTTAAAAATTAATTCAATGGAAAAAATATATTGAAACAACTTCCCTTTCCCGATTCACTTTCAACTGAAATATTGCCGCCGTGTTTTTCAATAACAGCTTTGACATAACTCAATCCTAATCCAAAACCTTTTACATTGTGTATGTTGCCTGTTGGTACACGGTAAAGGGTGTCAAATATTTTCTTTTGATTCTCTTTGCTTATGCCTATTCCGTTGTCTTTAACCGAAACGAGAATGCCATTTTCTTTATTGGCAGTCGCAACGCTTATTTGCGGAATTTGCTCAGTATATTTAATGGCATTATCAATGAGGTTGTAAATCACATTGGTTAAATGTACCTTATCTGCTGTAATAAAATTTTGTGTCGCCTTAAGATCGGTAGAAATGTTCCCGCCCTTTTTTTCTATTTGTAATCTTATATTTTCAATTGCTTTTTCTATAATGTAATGTACATCTATGCTCTCCTTTTTAAGCTTGAATTCGCCTTTGTCGAGGATAGCGGTTTGTAAAATATTTTCAACTAATGTACTTAGTCGTTTGTTTTCCTCACTTATTACATTAACATAATTGGCAATTTTATCTTTTGATTTTTCTATACTGTCATCATTCAATACTTCGCAGGCGAGAGAAATAGTTGATATAGGAGTTTTAAATTCATGCGTCATGTTGCCAATAAAATCATTTTTTATTTCGGATAATTTTTTTTGCCGCATAATTGTTGCAACAGTGTAGTAGAACGATGCGATGAGTAATAATATAATTGCAGATGAGCTGCTCAGCATAAACCACATTGTGCCCAGTAAATAATTAGTTTGATTTGAAAAATGGACTGAAAGATGTTTGGGCTGGATAAAAACGTTTTCGGGAGTGAGACTCACATTAAATTTGCTGGATAAAATATTCTCATTGCTTGCTTCTCCTTTTTTCCAGACAACAGTTTGTTTTGCGGGGTTGGTGACTGCAGGAGAATATTTGGTGTCAATACCCTTCGCGCGGAGTGCGCCTCTTACCAGCGAATCAAGCATCACTGTATCCGGCGTTTCATTGTAATCGTTATAAATGTTAATGCTTACCAGCTCATCGAAAATATCGTTCATCAAATCATTTTTGTGCAGGAACCAGTTTGGGCCCTTACTGAGTGAATCATTCCCGGTTCCCGAGATGGAGGGCATATTTTTTCGCAGCAAATCAAAATCAGTGCCTGCATCGTTAAGCGAATCCACTGTGAATGATTTTTCGGAAGTGTGTTTGGTGATCACTCCACCTGAATCAGAACTGATTTCTTCGAAAACCTTAATGCCGTATTTATTATTGGCAGCGGTGTATTTATACAATTCGGCTAATGAATCTCCAATGAGAGTGGTAGGATATTTCCCATCTGGGGCAATGCGCGTTCTTATTCCTTGCTTACGAAAGTTAAAGCGTTTGGTAATTTTTGCGGCAGCTGAATTTTTCTCCATTTTAAGAACCACATCACTTAATGCATCCATCACGCGTTGATCAAAAGCTTGTTCTTTAAGTTGAATAGCTTTATTGATCCAGTATAATTGAATCGAGATCAGCGCTATCAGCGCAAATGCAACAACAATACTTATGGTTTTTATTCCGCCCGTATTCATTCCAATTTCTTAGTTCAAAGTTAAAGTAAACAGGCCATTCAAACAATGTTTAACATCTTTTAACATAACGATGTAATAACTTTTAATGAGTATTTTTGTAGGAGTTAATATGGGGGTTATGGAAATAACCATCTGCATTTTATATAGTGAAAATAGGTAGACCAAAATGATATGGTGTATTCCCTGCCCGATGGCAGGCGGCATACAACAATTAAAATTAAGAATATACATATGAAAAGTATAGCAAGGTATTTTGTTCAGGGACTGCTGGTAATAGTTCCGGTGGCCATTACGGCTGTTGTAGTGTTCAAGATCATTTCATTTATTTCATCATTATTCACTTCCGTTGGTATTATAGTAAATCCTCTTGTCGATTTTTTTATTGTATGTGCTTTAGCTGTGGTTCTTATAGTTCTCATTGGTTTTATGGGATCTTCATTTTTCTTTCGACCTTTATTTTTACTGTTTGAAAATTTTCTTGAGAAAGCTCCCGTCATTAAAATTGTTTATTCATCTATTAAAGATTTTCTTTCAGCCTTTGTAGGAAGCAAAAAAAGATTTAACCGCCCTGTATTAGTGGATATTGACAAATCAAACGGAATACAACAAATGGGCTTTATTACGCAGGATAGCCTGGCTTTACTTCATTTGCCAGAAGGAAAAGTTGCGGTTTATTTTCCTTTCTCTTATGCGTTTACTGGAAAATTGCTGCTTGTTCCAAAAGAGAGTGTAACTATGCTTAATATATCTTCTTCTGATGCAATGAAGTTTATCGTGTCCGGCGGAGTAACGGAAATTGACTAAGCTCTTAATTCCACAATTGCCTTTTTGATTTTTGCTGCCGCATCATCAACTTGCTGCTCTGTGGTTTGATTTCCTAAGCTGATGCGTATTGATCCGTAGGCCATCTTTTCGCTGATGCCCATCGCTTTAAGAACATGTGAAGGTTCCATTACTGCTGAGGTACAAGCTGATCCCATTGACAACGCGATCTCGGGAATTTTAGAAATTAATTTTTCTGCCCTGATTCCTTTTATTGAAATGCTGCTCGTATTAGGTAAGCGGTTGCGTATACTTCCGTTGATATGCACATCTCCTACCTGTTCTATTAATTGCTCTATTCTAGTTCTTAATAAAGAAGTGTTTGCTGCATAATCCCAACCATTTTTTTTGGCCAACTCACATGCGGCTCCCAATCCTACAATCCCTGGCACATTTAGTGTTCCGGATCTGAATCCTCTTTGGTGTCCTCCGCCATCAATTTGTGATGCGGGCATCACTCTTGGATCTTTTCTTCTAATAAATAATGCCCCCGTACCTTTTGGTCCGTAAATTTTATGCGAAGAAATACAAAGCGCATCAATACCATCTTCATTTACATCAACAGGGATTTTTCCAACCGCTTGCGTAGCATCGCATAAAAAAATGCTTTCCTTTTCATGTATAATGTCTGCAATTTGTTTGATGGGTTGTATAGTCCCCGTTTCATTATTCGCGTACATTACGCTGACCAAAATGGTTTTTGATGTTATCGCTTTTCTCAATTGATCAAGATCAATG
This sequence comes from uncultured Bacteroidia bacterium, assembly GCA_964593555.1. Taxonomy (GTDB): domain Bacteria; phylum Bacteroidota; class Bacteroidia; order JAFLBG01; family JAFLBG01; genus CAZQIC01. Next base: position 6,131 of record CAZQIC010000137.1, read on the forward strand.
AGCCCTTCGTGATTAACCGGGAGGTAAGTGATGCTTGCTCCTTTTTTTTCTAATTTTTTGCAAGTGTCCAATACTGCTTTGTGTTCCGTTGCAACGGTAATAATATGATTACCCTTGGTAGAATAATTTTCGAAAACTCCTTTAATGGCGAGGTTCAAGGATTCGGTGGCGCCTGAAGTAAAAATAATTTCCTGCTCTTCGCAATTAATCAGTGACGCGACCTGTTGCCTTGCTTTTTTTACAGCTTCTTCCGCGATCCATCCATAGCTATGTGTTTTGCTTGATGCGTTACCAAAATGTTCAATGAAATAGGGGAGCATTGCCTCCATTACCTTTGGGTCAACAGGAGTAGTTGAATTATAATCGAGATAAATTGATGGATTCACAATACAAAGATAGCCTTAATGAATTAACTCGCCATATTCTCAACAGTTCTCGATACTCCCTCTAAAAAGCGGGAACTCGAACTGACAGCGCGGGATGTCTCTTCGAGCCCGCCCGGTGAACCCCGTTCGGACGGGTAGTCACGACGTAGAAAGGGCATATCGAGAAGTGTGCGTTGTAGCAAAGAAGAATACAAACAGATTCTTAATAAGCTATAAAAAGTTTTATTAATTCTGCTTAACTTTGTCTTTTCTAAATTATATGCTCGAAGATAAATCAGGTCGTACAGAATTAAGCGAATTAGGAGAGTTTGGTCTTATAAAACACCTTACCGAAAACATCGTATTAAAAAACGAATCAAGTGTAAAGGGTGTTGGTGATGATGCTGCAGTAATTGATCATAACTCAAAACAAATTGTAGTAACTACGGATCTTTTATTGGAAGGTATTCATTTTGATCTGGCTTATGTTCCATTGCAGCACTTGGGCTACAAAGCTGTTGTGGTTAATTTATCTGATGTGTATGCAATGAATGCAATACCAAAACAAATAACTGTTTCCATTGGTACATCAAACCGATTTTCTGTTGAAGCCGTTGAAGAATTATACAAAGGAATATATATCGCGTGCGAAAAATACAATGTGGACCTCGTTGGCGGTGATACAAGTACTTCTGTTTCCGGCTTGGTAATTAGTGTTACCGCAATTGGTGAAGCCGAAAAAGAAAATATTGTTTACCGTTCAGGAGCAAAGGACAGTGATTTGATTTGTGTAACCGGAGATCTGGGTGGAGCATACATGGGATTGCAATTATTAGAAAGGGAAAAACAAATTTTTAAGGAGAATCCGAAAATACAGCCAGACCTCGCCGGCAACGATTATATTTTAGAGCGGCAATTAAAACCAGAAGCCAGAAAAGATATTCCTACACTTTTAAAAGCACTTAACGTACTTCCAACATCAATGATAGATGTTTCTGACGGGCTTGCATCTGAACTCTTACACATTTGTACTCAATCAGATGTTGGTTGCACAATTTATGAAGATAAAATTCCGATTGATCCAACTACATATACTAAAGCGCGGGAATTTAATTTAGATCCTACGGTTTGTGCAATGAGCGGGGGTGAAGATTATGAATTACTTTTCACTATTGATCTAAAGGACTACGATAAAGTAAAAGCCAATCCTGATATAACTGTGATCGGGCATATTACAAGTAAAAGTGCAGGATATAATCTCGTAACAAAAAGCGGTACACAGCATCCGATCTCTGCTCAGGGTTGGGACGCGTTTTTGAAAAAATAGTGTGCCCTCATTCAAAGACTCCCTTAAATCTGACTTGTAATATTATTAAAATTATTATTAACTGTTCCTGCCATTTAGACCATTAGTGGTTTAGTTGATCAAATCATACCGTTCATTACTTTGTCGTAGATATAATTTTTTTGTAGAGGTAATTTGTCATTAACTAATAACAAATACTATGAGACCAGCTATACTACTAACAGCAATGATTGGATTTGTTGCTTCGTCACAGGCGCAGTATGCAAACTTGGATATAAATAATATAAGAGCGAGGATTAATGCTGATGGCACTTTGTTCAATGACTATGGATGGTTAAATGGATCATCCTATCAAATGGGTTTTGAAGCTCCCAAAAATAGTGGGAAGCATCCTGTGTTTGCCGGAAGTATGTGGATTGGAGGGGTTGATGGAGGAGGGAACTTAAGGCTATCAGGTCAAACGTACAAACAATCTGGTTCTGATTTTTGGCCTGGCCCTTTAGATACAATGAATCTTGCGATCGACTCTCTTACTTCTCTTTCTTGGAATAAAGTTTGGAAAATAAACAGGTCGACCATTGATAGTTGTAAGGCGGGAAGTTTTGGATCATCCCTGCCGCAAAATATTTTAACATGGCCGGGAAGCGGTACGTCTAATAACAATGCAAAGTCTCTTGCTCCATATAATGATAAAAATAGCAATGGAGTTTACGAACCTTTAAGCGGTGAGTGCCCTTGTATTAAAGGTGATCAAGCAGTGTATTTTATTTTCAATGACGTTAAAAATCATACTGAATCTGGTGGAACAGCTATAGGATTGGAAATTCATGGAATGGCCTATGCTTTTGATATGCCATTTAATATGCCGATCAATAATTCCATATTTGTGAATTATCAAATAATTAATCGCTCAGCTATAACATTAGATAGTGTTTATCTTGGCAATTGGACAGGTTTTGATATTGGGGGTGCTGTGGATGATTATGTTGGATCCGATGTTATGCGTGGAGCTTACTTTGGATATAATGGAGATAGTAGCGATGGGGATTTCCAAGGGGCTTTGGGGTACCATGATACGCTTGGTGCAGCTGCGGTTGTATTTCTTCAGGGGCCTTATGCCGACATTGGCGGCACTTCTGATGTTCCTAATAGTGTGCTTAATTCCGCTTCGGCGAGTGGCATAGGTTATGGCGATGGTATTGCAGGAAACGAAAGATCGGGAATGAGCAAGTTTGTATACTATAAAAATAATTTTTCTGTAACGGGAAATCCAAGTGTTCCGGGAAATTATTATAATTATTTGTCCGGATTATGGAAAGATAACACTCCTTTTACATATGATGATAATGGATATGGCGGAAATCAGTCTACCTCTTTTATGTTTCCTGGTGCCTCGGATCAACTTGGATACGGAACCGACGGAAATATACTTGCGGGAAACTGGTCAGAGATGAACGCAAATAATGGATTGCCCGCAATACCGGGTGACAGAACGGCAATGGGGTCAAGTGGGCCATTTAGACTAGAGCCTGGTGCGGTTAATTGCATAAGTTATGCTTACGTATTTGCACAAGGTCCTGCGGGTGGCACCAATTTACAAAGCGTTGCAGTTCTGCAATCCGCAATAGATACTGTTAAAGAGTTTTTTACTACAAAAGGACTTGGCGATTGTGGATGTAATTCATCTTCGGGACCCACTTCGGTAAATAAAATAAATAAACTTAAAAAGGACATGGTGTTAATGTATCCTAATCCTGTGCGCGACAGGTTGTATGTTAAGTTAAATGAACTGGAAGGAAAAAACATACATGTTCAATTGATCGATATAGCAGGAAAAGTACTTAAGCAAGATATAGTTGAAAATCAGTTATTGGTGATTGATATAAAAGATCTTGCACCGGGAATGTATTTGTTGAACTTAAATGATGGCGGGGAGACTTATAATTATAGATTTATCAAAAACTAATTTTAATTGGATGAAAATTTTAATGACCTGAGAATAAACTCAGGTCATTTTTTTCAGGTATTGTTTAATTTATTTTTAATTATTAGTACAAATGATTTTTTTCTGATTTTACTTTCCACCCACGAAATAAAATCAAAATATTCAAAAACAGTTTTTTCGAAGCGATCATCCTGCAAGGGAGCTATTTTTTCATAAAGCTCCTTGTAGTTTTTCATATTGTATATTCCGGCTGATGTTTTTAATGCGGCACTAAAAAAATTTAAAAACGCCTCTTCAAATTTATAAACCCTGTTTCTCGATTTTAAATAACGCTCTGTTGATTTTAATGCGTAAGGTATCAGATCCGTGTTTTTTAATTCAATGTGTACAATGAGGTCAAGTATTTTGGCGAAACAATAAATGTCTTGTGTTTCTTCAATCTGTATATCGTTTAATAGTTTGTTCAGCCATTTAAGTGCCAGGGAATGTTTGTCATCACCAAAGCAAACAGCGGCCATATTAAAATAAAAATCTGCCTTTCGCAGTTTCGTAAGATTCGCGGAAAATTCTTCAAGGCCATTATTAATGGCAGGGATCAATTCAACGGCACTAGAAAATTCTCCCATCGCTTTGTACAAAGCAAGCTCAATGCTGTACGAGGTTGAAAATAATTTTACTGCAAGGTCCTGATTTTTTTGTGCATGAAGGAGTATAGGAATTTCCCGAAGTTTTTTTAGATACAAAAAAGCCTGGTCATGTTGTTTTAATTGGTTGGCAATGTATATGGCATTACTCAATATGGAAAAATAAATGTTTGGCTTTTCCCGGAAAACCCGCGGATGTTTTTCTACAAGTTCAATATTTTTTATCAGGTTTTGATAACAATTTAAATAGTCATCTATGCCAAAGTAATAGGCGCTGTAAATATGGTAGTATAAAAATTTTGTTTCTAATGAAAGTGCCTTGCTTTCACTTTTTAATAAAACATTGTCAATCGCATTTTTAAATTGTATCAGTTCAGTTTCATTGCGCACCTTCCCTTGCTTGTTTAGAAAAAGAAAAAATCGACTCTTTATATTCCAGAACTCGTTAAAATTTTTCATTATTTCTGCAATCGAAATATCTTCTTCTAAAATTGATGTAATAGAATAGTCGCTTTCACCGGCATAATTTTTTGTCTCCATTATTTTTTTCTCCCAGGAGGATACATCGCTTAGTACAGAATATTTTTCGTGTTTGACAGCTGTTTTTTTTATACTTCTTAATAATTGTTGGCACTGTTTGTATAAAGTTCTGTCGTATAAAATTTCAGCGTAATGAAGTTCTCTTTTTAATATGGCATCAATTGAACTGTCGGCATGAAAGGCATGGAGGCTTTTTAATATCACTTTATAAAGCCGGGCTGTTGCAATGGAATATTTTTTTAAAAAAGATTCGCCTTTAAAAAATTCAAATACGTTTTTACTTTCGTATGCTGGTTGTTTTTCCAAAAATTCAAACAGCCGTATATAGTTGTTTTCTTCGGAGGAAGTATGCCTTGAAGCATAAAGTTTAAAGAACCTTTTTTCGGATTTCGAAAGCGATTTTATTAAAATAAATAAAGTGTCCGATTTTTTGTTTGACATGTATATTTTTATTCCTTTATACTATCAGTTAAGTATTAAATATAATAATTATTGTTAATTAGATATGTATAAAAATTTGAAATTTAAATGAACGGTTAGATATGTATAAATAGTAATAGCGTATCAGCCTAAATTTGCCATAAAATTGAATTAAAAAAATGGATAGAAGAGTATAAAAATGAAGATTATTAAAGTAATGGGTATATAATTACAGTTATTTTTGAGTTAAACAATTACCACGGTTAACATTTATCAGTCGGAAAAATTTAGAACCCCGTTACTATGAAATAGCCATAATCCTAAGCGGCATACAAACCGAAAATGAATATGGCGTATTCCATGTGGCAATAAAAAACAAAAATATATACACATGAAAAACAAAAACATAATCGCTTCGCTTATGTTGGCAACAACATTTGTATCTCTGTCTGCTTTTGCGAGGGAGAGCGTTGATGTGCACAGTGGGAAAACAAGTAACCAGGCAAATATCGCGGCTA
>CAZQIC010000138.1:0-11752 GCA_964593555.1 uncultured Bacteroidia bacterium
TTTCTTGACTTTTTTGGTTACTTTTTTGGTCCAAGCAAAAAAGTAACAAGAAAAAATAATATTCGAATGATTTTTGATTTATACGGATGTCAAAAATCACCTCTCAAACTAACAAACACCCATGTAAGATTCGTCTACAGTACGAAAACCTTAACTTCGAGAATGGACAACGCAAATGAAAAAATTACTAGACATAAACTAATAACTACTAAATCAACAAAATTAGAAACCTGACAATAAGCAATTGTTAATTAGCCGAAAAAGTTAACTCTGATTATTTTTATACGGAATGAGGCCCCTATTTTTCGTTTTGTTTTTTTCATTAAATAATCTTCTCTCCATAGCCCAAAATGAAAGTAACATCTGGTACTTTGGAGTGAATGCCGGATTAACATTTAATGGCGGAGCGCCAACTGCCCTCACCAACGGATCTCTTAATACTACTGAAGGCTGTGCCAGCGTTGCTGACAAGAATGGAATTCCGATGCTTTTTATTCTTATAAGATCACTGCTGCAGGGTTGGATACAAATAAAGTAGTGAGCCATTGCGGCGTACCTCATAATGGAATTTCATACAGCGCTATAGGCTGCATGAAAATATCACCTGCCGGAGATAAATTAGCTTTGGCCCTCACCTATTCTCAAAAAACATATGAGATATGTGATTTCGACAATTCAACCGGGATAGTTTCCAATGCGATAACCTTTCCCAACAATGCATACGAACAAGCATATGGAATTGAATTTTCACCGGACGGATCAAAGGTATATGCAACACAAAACGCATTAGGAATATTCCGGCTTTGGCAAATTGATCTTTCATCAGGAAATGCAGCAACAATAATTAGTTCCATTCAACAAGTGGGCAGCTCCTCAGAATTTTTGATGTCAATGCAATTAGCGCCCGATAATAAAATATATGTTTCAACAAGCACTGCCACCTCTTTAGGGGTGATTCAGTCACCTAATTTGCTTGGTAATGCCTGTAACTATATTGACAATGGAGTATCGCTTTCGGGCAGAATTACTTATTCCGGATTACCACAAAAGATTATTGTTTCGCAAATTCCTAATGCCAGCGTTAGTAATAATGTTACCATACCATTTGGTACTTCCACAACTCTATCTGTCGGTGGAGGAACTTCTTATGAATGGTCTCCGTCAAATGGCTTAAGTTGTACAGACTGCGCACAACCTGTAGCAACACCAACTTCAAAAACAGTTTATACGATTGTTGTTTCCAACGCCAACGGTTGCACAAGTATAGATTCAGTTACGATAGATGTAGAAATAGTTTGCGACAATTTGTTTATACCCAATGTATTTTCTCCCAATGGTGATGGAGAGAATGATATATATAAAATTAAAGGAAATTGTATCGATAGGTTTTCTTTATCTATTTATAACCGCTGGGGAAACCAGGTATTTGAAACAATAAATATTAATGAGGGTTGGGATGGTAGTTACAAAGGAGAGCCTATGAATACGGGAGCGTATTGTTATCGCGCAATTATTTATTCACAAAGTGGAAAATATATTGAGAGAGTGGGGACATTAAGTTTGATCAGATAAAATTTGAAGTGGTATCAATATCGAATTTCTACTTAACTATTTTTTCGTTTCAATTCACAGAAAATTGTGTGGGTACGGTAGCCCGAAAATCTGCCGTGCTCGGGTCCGCTTGTTTGTATACGGATCGGATTTTCTTGACTTTTTTGGTTCAAGCAAAAAAGTAACAAGAAAAATAATATTCGAATGATTTTTGATTTATACGAAATCTCATTTTATAAAAAATCACTCCCTCGAACTGACAAATGCATGTAAGATTTACACCCATTTTGTCCTTGCTTTGTGTTTTGCATTAATCTATCTTTAAAATGCAATAGGATTGGAGAAACGAAAACGCATTTATACAAGTTATTGGCACACATAAAAACGACACACCTGATGGCTATAAATTCACAAGCAGCTTTGAAATTAATTGAAAAATATTTTGACTCATGAAAAAGAAAAAAGCGAACCTAGACGACATCGATGTATTCTTTGACCCAACGCCCTTAACAGAAGAAGAAAAAAGGCGCTTGAGCGAATACATTCAACAAGATAAAGCCAAGCATAAAAAAAAATCTAAGCATAAACATAAATTAGCTGCTTAGCGATACACCCAGCTCCTAACTTCGGTCGTTGCGCAATAGTGGTTGACGAGCAAATGCAACTTACTGCAATTCATTAACTTTATAATACTAGGATACTACGCGGTTTCTGATTCGCTACTAGGCAAGTCCGCAAGACGTTAGTGGTTATCATTTGAAACCCATATTACATTTAACGAAATGACCGAGACAGATAAATCATTAGTGTTGACAATTAAGAGAAGACCGAATTGGCTTATTCTACCTTTGACAGGTTTATTGGGCATAAGTACATGTGAGTCTTGTAATTTTAACGGAAGAAACGAATTTGACAAGCCTCGCGAACATTCGCACTTTTAACAACGTACTGCGACAGAGAAGTGAGTTACATTGAAGCGCCGACCGATCACCAAGCCGCAAACCTTTACTATAAATATAGTATCTAACCTATTTAATCATATACGATTTACTGAAAATCAGGATACAAAAGATAACCCATTCTTATTGATTTGAATTTTTGCAATTCAGGCTGCCATGATTTTCTAATTTCTTCCTCTGTTACACCTGAACTTATTTGCTGTTTTAGTGTTGCGTTCCCTGCCAGTGAGTTAAAATAATTATTGAAGAATTTTTCTTTTTCCTGGGTATATTCAAACGCTTTTATCACTTTGGACAAATCAAGTTTTGGAGAATTATAGAATTCATCTTTATTAAAACTTCTTAAATCCAAACCAAAACATTCCTGTCCTTTATACATGGGATCCTTCGCGCCTGCAGTACTTTGGGGAGTAAAACTAAAACTCTTACCCTTCCATGTTGGATTACCCATTACCTGGAACGGAAAATCGGTACCGCGGCCTATACTCACGGCTGTACCTTCAAACAATGCTAATGAAGGATACAAATAAATGGCAGTGATGTTTGGTAAATTGGGTGAAGGCTTAATAGGCAGATCATATTTAGAAGCATGTGAATAGTTTTTCAATTGAATTATTTTAAGATTGCATTTGAGTCTATTCTTCAACCAGCTTTCTCCATTGATCATTAAGGCGTACTCACCTATTGTCATACCATACACAATAGGCACAGGGTGTAATCCAACAAATGACCTATATTTTTCTTCGAGCACAGGTCCATCAATATAAAAGCCATTGGGATTGGGCCTGTCCAGCACAACTAATTTTTTATCGTTCTCTGCACAGGCTTCCATTACATAATGTAAGGTTGATATGTAAGTATAAAAACGTATACCTACATCCTGTATATCAAACAACACAACATCAACATCAGCAAGATCTGCAGGCAAGGGCTTATTATGACTTCCGTATAAAGACACAATGGGCAAGCCTGTTTTTTTATCCTTTGCACTTTTTAAATGCTCGCCTGCATCTGCATCACCTCTGAAACCATGTTCAGGAGAAAATATTTTTTTCACTTTTACTTTTAAAGAAAGTAAGCTATCAACAAGGTGTGTTTTGCCAATTACGCCGGTTTGATTGGTAACAACAGCAACGTTCTTATCTTTTAAATAAGAGAGGTAGGTGCTTGTTTGCTCCGCTCCTGTTATAATAATTTGCGCAGACAACTTCCACGCATCTGCTGCAAAAAAAAGAGCGACAATCAGGTATACAACAAAACGTACTTTATTCTTGTACCCTTCGAGAACCTCAGGGTACGGATTCCGTTCGTTGAACCCTGAGGTTCTCGAAGGGTAGAAACGAACAAAAGGTGTACAGTGTCTTACGCCTGTTATAATTCTATATATCATACTTAATTAATACATTTATATACTTAAACAAAAACCATTCCAGCTCTTGAATACTGAATTCTTTATTGCAAAGAAAATAATATTCGGCACTAAAAACCAAAAGGCAAGCTCAAAGCCTATAGTAAAGCTTGCCATACTAGGTATTTCACTGGGATTAATCGTTATGATACTTACGGTAGCGATAGTTAAAGGGTTTCAAAATGAGATACGTGATAAAGTTATTGGTTTCGGATCTAATATTCAAATTACCAATTACAGCACCAATAATTCATACGAACCGGACCCTATAACAAAGGACCAGCCATTTTATTCAACACTTCCTAAACAAAGCGGCATTAAACACATACAGGTGTTTGCAACAAAAAATGGTATCATAAAAACCAAAGATGAAATAGAGGGCGTTGTATTAAAGGGAGTGAGTAATGATTATGACTGGGATTTCATCAAAAAAAACATGAATGAGGGAACTGTACTGACCTTAAGCGATACAGCGGCTTCAAAAGATATTATTGTCTCGCAAACTCTTGCTAAAAGACTTAACATAAAAAAGGCCGATAAACTTTTTATATATTTTATCACTAAAAAGAAAGATACTTCGGGTGAATCTGCCCAGGAAGCTTACGAACAAAGAGTAAAGACCTTTAACGTTTGCGGTATTTATGATACAGGTTTTGAGGAGTTCGATAAAAAAACAGTGTTTGTTGATCTGCGCCAGATACAGAAATTAAATTACTGGACAAATGATCTGGTTGGAGGTTTTGAAGTAGAAATAAATGACATTGAACAAATTGATGAGATGGGTGATATTGTGAACCAGGAAGTTGGAGTTAGTTTTAATGCGCAAACCATGAAACAAACAAACTCCACCATATTTTCATGGCTCGATTTGCAGGATATGAACGCTATTATTGTTATAGTTCTAATGATCGTTGTGGCGGCCATTAACATGATATCCACATTGCTGATATTAATACTGGAAAGGACAAATATGATAGGGATACTAAAAGCATTAGGAATGTCGAATGTGAATATCCGGAAAATATTTTTGTACAATGCGGTTTACATAATTTCCAAAGGCTTGATCTGGGGAAATGCAATTGGACTATTGCTTTGTTTTATTCAATACAAATTCGGAATATTCACTTTACCAAAAGAAACCTATTACGTATCCGTAGTTCCCATTTCAGTGAACTTTACTCACGTTATTTTACTTAACCTCATAACGCTTGTATGTTGTTTTGTTATGCTGCTCCTGCCCTCTTATGTAGTTTCAAGGATAACCCCGGTAAAGGCAATACGATTTAGCTGACCCTTCGAGAGCCTCGGGGTACATACCGGAGAGACAGGGTGCAATACAACCCTAAATTTTTTTGTACTCTTCGACTTCGCTCAGGATGACAATATAACAGCTTTATTTCTTATTTTTATATTACAAATAGAGACTATGAAATATTACAATAACATCCTTGAAACTATTGGCAATACACCAATGGTAAAATTAAATAACATTGTTAAAGGCATTGATGCCATTGTATTAGCAAAGGTGGAAACTTTTAACCCCGGCAATTCCATTAAAGACAGAATGGCCCTGAAGATGATAGAAGATGCCGAGAAAAAAGGATTACTAAAACCGGGCTATACTATTATTGAAGGAACATCGGGCAATACAGGAATGGGATTAGCAATGGCAGCAATCATAAAAGGTTACAAATGTATTTTCACAACTACCGATAAACAATCAAAAGAAAAAGTTGATGCCTTAAGAGCTTTTGGAGCAGAAGTAATTGTATGCCCAACCAATGTTGATCCGGAAGACTCACGTTCTTATTATTCAGTATCATCAAGACTTGAAAAGGAAACACCTAATTCATGGAAAGCCAACCAGTATGATAACTTATCCAACTCACAGGCACATTACGAAACAACAGGCCCTGAAATATGGGAACAAACCGATGGTAAAATAACGCACCTTGTTGTAGGCGTTGGAACAGGTGGAACTATTTGCGGAGCGGGGAAATTTTTAAAAGAAAAAAATCCGAACATAAAAATATTTGGCATTGACACTTACGGAAGTGTATTTAAAAAATATAAAGAGACAGGTATATTAGACAAGGCAGAAATATACCCTTACATCACAGAAGGTATTGGTGAAGATTTTTTACCAAAAAATGTCGACTTCAGTATCATTGATCATTTCGAAAAAGTGACTGATAAAGATGCGGCAATAATGACGAGAGAAATAGTTCGTAAAGAAGGAATTTTTGTAGGCAACTCAGCGGGATCTGCAATGGCGGGCCTTTGGCAATTAAAAGACAAATTTAAAAAAGGAGATGTGGTCGTTATCATATTTCATGACCATGGCACACGTTACCTTGGTAAAATGTTTAATGACGACTGGATGCGTGACAGAGGATTTTTGGTTAGGGAAAAACCAAAAGCAATTAACCTTATTGAAAAACATAAACATCAAAAATTAATGACGGTAAATGTAAAACAAACAATTGGAGAAGCCGTTGAAAAAATGACCAAGTATAATATTTCCCAGGTGCCAGTTGTTAATGGAGTTCACTTTGTTGGTTCATTGAATGACTCACAATTGTTTGCCAAGTTTGTGGAGAACCCAGAATTTAAGAACGAGCTGGTGGAGAAGCATATGCAAAAGCCATTTCCATTTGTTGAAGCCAACACTACACTTGAAGAGATAGCAAAAAAAATAAATAAAGATAACATGGCAGTACTTGTAAGAGACAGCTCGGGCACAGCACATATTGTTACTAAGCATGATGTTATAGAATCTATAAGTTAATAATAAAAATAATGAATTTTAAATATATCCTGCTTACTGTACTAATTACCGGAACATTCTCATTTGCATATTCCCAACAATATCGTGATGAGGCTCCGCAATGGACTAAAAATACAGCGGGGCGAGAGTTGCAAATTGCCGCGAACCATTATTATATAGGCTTAGGACTACAAACTGCGGGCATTGTTGTAACCGTAATTTCAGAAAGCAATTCTTATTACTATTCGCGCAGTATAAGCAAAGGAGTACTCGTTGGATCATTTATGTTCTTGGCTGGAACATTTTTATCTATTGAAAGTCATTCGCATATTAAAAAAGCAGGAATACTTCTGGATATGCAAAATGGGAAAAAACTTAGTTTGAATACCTCTCCGGAAGGAGTGAATTTATGTTACCAATTTTAATTTTCTATTCATTCCATTGGCATGAATAACTTTACTGACCAAATGGGCAGGGCCATTGAATTTAATTATCCTCCCAAAAAAATAATTTCAATAGTACCCTCACAAACAGAACTTCTTTACTATTTAGGATTAGAAAAAGAAGTTGTAGGGATCACCAAATTTTGTGTGCATCCGGAAGAGTGGTTCAGAAATAAAAAACGAGTTGGCGGAACAAAAAAAATAAATTTCGAGATCATTGATCAACTCAGTCCCGATCTTATTATTGCTAATAAGGAAGAAAATGAGAAAGCGCAAATAGAAGAGCTTTCAAAAAAATATCCCGTTTGGATAAGCGATATTATCAGCCTGAAGGATTCGCTCGAAATGATCAAAGAAATTGGCAAGCTTACCAATCGAGAAAACAAATCCGCCGAACTCATTGAAAAAATAAAAAGGGAGTTTGAGTTATTAAACAAAGAAGCTGCAACATTACCTCCTCTTCGCACGCTTTACTTTATCTGGAACAAACCCTACATGGCGGCAGCACAAAACACCTTTATCAATGAAATGCTTTCTATCTGTAACTTGAAAAATGTGCTTGAAAAAGACGAAAGGTATCCTGAATTGACCCTTGAAAAAATCAAATCATTGAACCCCGAATTAATACTCCTGTCGTTAGAACCCTATCCCTTTAAACAAAAGCACATCGATGAATTAAAAGTTGTATTACCCAACACTCAAATAAAACTAGTAGACGGAGAAATGTTCTCATGGTATGGATCCAGGCTTTTACTAGCTCCTAAGTACTTTAAAAGGCTCTTAAACGACATTCATAACAAGTGAACAGGAAATTGTTCTTAGCTTTGTACCCAATAACCGAATGAGAAAAGCCGCTTTAAAATTATTTTTCTTAGCCATTACTTTCCTGCTCTTTATACCTGGTATTTATGGGCAAAAAACCGGACTTGTACTCAGCGGCGGTGGCGCAAGCGGTATTGCTCATATTGGAGTTATAAAAGCGCTTGAAGAAAACAATATTCCAATTGACTACATCACGGGCACCTCTATAGGCGCATTTGTAGGAGCACTTTATGCAATTGGCTACACTCCACAGCAAATGGAGCAATTGGTACAATCTGAAAAATTCAAGACCCTTGTAAGCGGACAAATTGATAGTAAGTATGTTTTTTATTTTAAGAACAAGGAAGACAATGCTTCCTGGATCACCTTTAAATTATCGCTAGACTCATTGATAGAACCCAGTCTGCCAACAAATATAATTTCGCCCATTCCGATGGATCTTTCTTTAATGGAAATGCTTGCCCCTTCCGCCGCCGCCGCAGGATATAATTTCGACAGCCTGATGATCCCCTTCCGTTGTGTGGCTTCAGATATTGAAGCAAAAAAATCTGTTGTATTTAATTCTGGGAGTTTGAGTGAAGCCGTAAGAGCATCACTTACCTATCCGTTTTACCTGAAACCAATAAATATAAATGGTAAACTTTTGTTTGATGGGGGGCTGTACAACAACTTTCCTTCGAATGTAATGTATGAAGATTTTTATCCCGACTTTATCATTGGAAGCAATGTTACAGGCAATGCACCCCCGCCAAAGGAAGACGATATTATGTCGCAGATACGAAGTATGCTAGTGAGTAAGACCAATTACAATGTAATATGTGAGAATGGAATTATTATAGAGCCAAAAGTAGATGTGGCGCTATTTGACTTTGACAATACGCAGGCCTTAATTGACAGTGGATATTCGGCGGCCATCCGGCAAATTACACGAATAAAAAATTGTTACCCAAACGAAAGAGAAATTGTAGACATCGCAAAAAAAAGAAATGATTTTATTTCCAAGCAACCTAAACTATTGTTTGATGAAGTGAAGGTCCGCGGTCTTAATGAGTCACAGACCTCTTATGTAAAGAAGACTTTGTTTCCCAAGGGAAAACAAGTAGGCATTGACAAATTGAGAGATGATTATTATAAACTTGCTGCAGATGAAAGGATAAAAAGTATTTTTCCGGATGCTGTTAAAAAGCCAAATGGACTTTACACGCTTAACCTAAACATTAAAAAGGAAAAGGATCTGCTTACCTATTTTGGAGGAAATTTTTCCAATCGTCCTATCAGTACAGGGTTTGTTGGATTTAAATACAATTATCTCGGTAAGATCGCGACGACGATAGCGGGCAATACTTATTTCGGGAAATTATATACATCGGCCCAAATAAAAGCACGATTTGATTTCCCTTTCAGAGTACCCTTTTTTATTGAACCTAATTTAACTTATAACCGTTGGGATTTTTTCAAAAGCAGGTATGTATTTTTTGAAGATGTAAAACCTGCATACCTTATTCAACGCGAAGAATTTGGAGAGATATACATTGGAATTCCGGCAAAAAATAAAGGAAAATTTATGCTGGGCACAGGATACGTAAATAATGTAAACAGTTATTACCAAACAGAGATTTATGCAGAAGCAGATACCGCAGACAGAACTTCTTTCAGTTTCGCGAATACTTCGTTTTCGTACGAGTACAATAACCTGAACAGGAAACAATATGCAAGTGAGGGCACCTATTTTTCCATCAAATCAAAATATGTACAGGGCGAAGAATTTACAAACCCCGGAACAACAGCTATTGACAAAAAGAACTTCAGAGCGGTACACGAATGGTTCCAATTCAGGTTTAATTTCGAAAGTTATTACAAAAGAAGAGGCACTCTAAGATTAGGCGTATACGCTGAAATGGTTTACTCTACCCAGCCCTTTTTCCAGAATTACACAGCAACCAAACTTGTTTCCCCGGGCTTTCAACCTACCCCTGAAAGCCAAACCCTTTTTATAGAGAACTATCATACACATAAGTTCTTTTCAACCGGACTTAAAAACGTAATTAACATAAGAAAAAACCTGGAGCTGCGTATAGATGGATTTATTGCATTGCCCTACCAGTCCATCCATAAAGATGTAAACCTTAAACCCTATTACGGAGATATCTTTGTAACCAAACATTATATAGGAATGGCCGGCCTTGTGTATCATACACCCGTAGGCCCTGCTTGTATCAGTATTAATTATTATGATAAGCTTTCGAATCCATTGAGTTTTATGTTCCACTTTGGGTATATTATATTCAACAAAAGCGCTTTTAATTAGGGGCTGAAAAACATACTTTAAACAGTGTTATTGGGCTAAAAATCCCTACTTTTGTATAATAATTTCAATAAACAAACTATCTTCATGAAATAGCCATCCGCCTTAGGCGGACAAACCCCTAAAGGAATGGCGTATTCCATGTGGCAAATAAAAAAACAAATAAAACACACATGAAAAAAATATTTAGCCTTATAACAATTAGTGCATTGTTATTCTCTTGTTCATCAAATGTATCAGACAATTCAACTGATCCGGAATATCAAAAACTAACTGAAGAGAACCAGAAATTAAAGGAAGAGAACCAACAGAAAGATGAAGAGGTAAACTCATTCATCGAATCTTTTAATGAAATACAACAAAACCTGGATGTAATAAAAGAACGCGAAAAATTAGTTTCTGCGAACACCAATGATCCTGAATTACAGAACAGCAAGAAAGAGCAAATTGCGGAGGACATCAACATGATCAATGAGCTGCTTGTAAAAAACAAAGAGAAGATCGCATCGTTGAATAAAAAATTAAAAAAGGCCAATTTAAAAATTGCAGAATTGGAAAAAATGATAGACAGGCTGACTAAACAATTGGAAGATAAGGACGCTGAGATTGCTTCCTTAAAAGACAATCTAGAGAAAGCCAACTCTGCCTACAAAGATCTTTTTGTTGAATATAACACAAAGCTTGATGAGATAGAAACGCAAACCAGCAAGATTAATGAAGCGTTTTATGCATTCGGAACGTCTAAAGAGTTAAAAGAAAAAGGAGTGATCACTAAAGAAGGCGGCTTTATTGGTATTGGTAAAGCGGAAAAATTAAAAGATGATTTTAACAAAGACTATTTCACCAAAATAGATGCAAGCGAAACAAAATCGATCGTACTTGCCTGCAAGAAAGCAAAGATCATTACAAATCACCCTACAAGTTCTTATAAATTTGAAGGCCCTGAAGGTAAGGTTGAAAAACTCACGATCAACAGCGCAGAAGATTTCTGGGGAACATCTAAGTACCTGGTGATTATTATTGAGTAAACTCCACATTATTAAAAACGTTCTAAAGGGGAATATCAATTCATTTCTCTTTTAAAAAATGCCCATATATTTTCGGTCAGCGATCGAAACATTATGGTTATTCCATACCGTTAAAAACTAAAAGACGTACATATGAAATTATTTTTTACTTTTTTTGGAACACTATTGTTTCTCACTTCAGGAGCGCAATGGAATTCTTTAACATCAGGGACATCGTCAGATCTTTCTTCAGCCTGTTTTTTTGATAATGATACCGGACTTGTTGGTGGCACAACCGTTATAAGAAAAACAACAAATGGCGGATCAACATGGGCAACTACATATAGTAATTCAAATACCTCGATCGAGAAGATCACTAAAACATTGACCGATACATTTTATGCCTGTGGCCAAGATTTAGCAAGCACTCAATCTCTTATGGGGAGTTCTAAAAATAGAATGTTAAAAACAATCTAATAAAATCGTATCT
>CAZQIC010000139.1:0-11696 GCA_964593555.1 uncultured Bacteroidia bacterium
GATACGATTTTATTAGATTGTTTTTAACATTCTATTTTTAGAACTCCCCTTAAAAGCCAGTCAGTTATTAAAAGTTTCAACTGAAAAGGCGGAAACATTTATTGTAACTGCTGAAGGGCTTGATATGGCATATCCGGCGTAATATTTAATTTAAAAACCGAAAATATTTTTAATAATGGCAGCCGAAACACAATATACCGCTAATACCAGTGTGGCAACTATTTCCACAGCGAATACCAATCTTAACGGAACTGGAACGCTGGGTACCGTCATTACTGCAGCTTCAAATGGAACACTTATAAAAACAATTACCATAAAAGCACAAACAAGCACAACAGAAGGTATGGTAAGACTGTTCGTGTATGATGGTACGAATACTAAACTCATTTATGAAGTATTGATTCCTGCTATTAGCAAGTCTGCTTTTATTCCCGCCTTTGAAACAGTTATTCCTCTTAATTTTTCCCTGAAATCTTCCTGGGTATTAAAAGCGTCAACACAAAAAGGGGAAACATTTAATGTAATAGCCGAAGGATTGAACTGGACCTACTACGATACATCCGTCAGATCAGATACGACTAAAAATACAGCGGATAATGGTGCAGTTAGTATTTCAACCGCCAATCCAAATCTCGATGGAACAGGAACGATTGGTGATGCATTCACAGCCGGATCAAACGGGGATAATATACAAAGCATCACCATTACTTCACCAAGTACTACGGTTGATGGTATGGTAAGGTTATTTCTTTATGATGGAACAAATACAAAGCTTTGGAAGGAAATCGTTATTCCTGCAATTACTCCATCGGCAACAATGCCCGCTTTCAATTATAAAATAAGATTCAATGATGGTTTTGCATTAAAATCCGGGTGGCATTTAAAAGCATCGACAGAAATTGCAGCAACTTTTTATGTGATAACAGAATCGCTGGGATGGGCGTATCCGGCTTAATAAGTTATTAAAACACATTACAACCAATCTTTAAATTAAGAAATATGGCAGCCGAAACACAATATACAGCCAACACAGGTATGGCAACCATTTCAACTGCAAATACAAATCTGGATGGTACAGGTACTTTGGGAACAGTTCTCACAGCAGCTTCTAACGGAACTTTAATTAAAACGGTAACCATCAAAGCGCAGGGAAGTACAACAAATGGCATGGTAAGATTATTTATATACGATGGTACAACTGCATTTCTGATTTCTGAAGTGGAAATTCCAGCAGTTACAGTAAACTCATCTGGCACAAGTGAGTTTGCCGATCCTGCTTTTGAAATTAGTATTCCCGTAGACTATCCGCTTTATGCGGGAGGAGTGTTAAAGGCTTCCACAGAAAAGGCCGAAACATTTAATATAATTGCTGAAGGTTTGAATTGGGCTTATTACACAACTTCTGTTAGACCAGAAAGTAGCAAGTATACCGCTAATACAGCCATGGCAACCATTTCAACAGCAAACACAAGCCTCGACGGTTCAGGTACAATAGGCGCTATACTAACTGCAGCATCCAATGGAACTGTTATACAAAGTATAACTATTAAAGCACAGGAAACTACTGAAGCCGGAATGATCAGATTTTTTATTTATGATGGCACTAATACAAAACTATTAAGAGAAATCCCAGTTCCTATAGTTAGTCCATCTGCAACAGCAATTAGTTTTTACAGAAGAATTGATTTCAGTGGACAGGGATTTGCATTAAAGAACACCTGGATATTAAAAGCTTCTACGCAACGGGGGCAATCATTTAACATTATAGCGGAGGGTTTAGATCTGACATATCCTGCGTGACATTTAAAAATTAAATTTGAATTCATACTCTATAAGTAATGGCAGCAGAAACACAATTTACAGCTAACACAGGATTTGCAGTTATTGATACGGCAAATACCAACCTCGATGGAACAGGAACTATTGGCAGCGTTATTACCGGGGCTTCCAACGGAACGTTAATAAAAACGATTACTGTTAAAGCGTTGGATAATACTACAAATGGTATGGTGCGGTTGTTTATTTACAATGGAACGAATAAGAGACTTATTTCAGAAATTGAAATACCTCCTGTTACGCGGTTCGGCTACAGATCCTACTTTTGAAATAACGATGCCCGTTGACTTTGTATTAAAATCAGGATGGGCATTGTATGCTTCAACAGAAAAAGCTGAAACCTTCCATGTATTTGCAGAAGGCTTGGACTGGACTTATTACGCATCATCTGTAAGGTATGAAAGCACACGGTTCTCTGCTGCAACTGCGGTGAGTAATATTTCAACCGCCAATCCTTATCTTGGCGGTGCCGGATATTCAGCTCAATTGCTTAGTGGAAGTAACAATGGTACCATTATTCAAAGTGTTACCATAAAAGCCCGCGTAAGTACAACCCCGGGAATGATCAGACTCTTCATATTTAATGGAGACACGCTTGTTTTGATTATAAAAGAAATCCAGGTTCCTGCGGTTACTAAATCGGGAACTACTCCGGCTCATAGTTTTTCGCATACTGTTACTTTTGGCGATAAAGGTTTTGCTTTAATGAATGGATATACATTAAACGTTTCTACGGAAAAAGGTGAAAGCTTTAATGTAATAGCGCAAGGCTTAACATGGACTTATCCATCATAATATTTTAATGTCATTCCGAAACCGAGAACAATAAAAAATTATAATTGCAATAACTAATGGCACAGGAAACACAATTCACCGCAAACACCGCAATGGCAACCATTTCAACAGCCAATTCCAATTTGGATGGAAGTGGAACACTTGGCACGGTATTAACCGGCGCCTCAAACGGAACGTTGATTAAAACAGTAAGAGTAAAAGCGCAGGGCAATACTACGCATGGTATGGTGCGCCTGTATGCATATGATGGCACCAACACAAAACTGATTTATGAACTTGAAGTCCCTGCTGTTACCAAATCAGGCACTTACCCTGCATTTGAAGCTGCGATACCTCTTAATTTTGTATTGAAGTCCGGAGGTATTTTAAAAGCAAGTACCCAGGTCGCAGAAACTTTTAATGTGATAGCAGAAGGACTTGACTTTGCATACTATGGCTCGGTAAGGCCTGATAGTGTTAAGTATACTGCAAATAATGCAGTGGCAGTAATTACAACGGCGAATACGGGTCTGGATGGCTCAGGAACATTAAATACCAATATTTGGGATGTGCTAACAGCGGCTTCTAACGGAACAACCATACAAAGTATTACGGCGAAAGCAACTGTATCTACTACAGCGGGAATGGTGCGATTATTTATTTATGATGGTACTAATACAAAACTACTAACAGAAATAAAGGTTTCTGCAGTTACAAAATCTGCTACAGCACATAGTTTTTCTCAACGTATTGATTTTAACGGAATCGATCTTGTATTAAAATCTGGTTGGAAATTAAGAGCCACTACACAGAATTCCGAAACATTTAATGTAATTGCCGAAGGCCTTGATTGGGCTTACCCGGCTTAATATTTATTATAAATTATTTACAATAACTTAATACTTTTAAACATGCCAAATAATAGCGATAAACTTTCTTTGTTTAGAACGCAGCGTTCAACTGGGTTCTCAGATATAGGTTTGAACAACCAAAATGTACTTAAAGGAACAAGCTTAAGTAGTAATTTTTCTAGTAAATTAACAAATAGTCAAGCTCGATTTACATCTGGCAACTTAACCAACTTTAATGGTGGAACACAAAAACCACAAGGCATGATTGTTGGAGCATCGCAAAATGGAGGACTATCATATGTAGATTGGAAGGACGAACTTACAGGAGAAATTCATTGTGATGCACTTGTCAGTACAAATGATGCTTCTGAATGGCTGGATGAACTAAATTGGACGTATTAATCATTATTTTAGATACTTTGATAATATTTAGGAAGAAGGCTCAATAATTGATTTATTAACAATATATGCGATGAGAAAAACATTCATTGTGAAAATAATTTTCTCTTTGATAATGAATGTTGTATATGCTGAGAACGATACGA
Organism: uncultured Bacteroidia bacterium; assembly: GCA_964593555.1. Taxonomy (GTDB): domain Bacteria; phylum Bacteroidota; class Bacteroidia; order JAFLBG01; family JAFLBG01; genus CAZQIC01. The sequence goes on from CAZQIC010000139.1 coordinate 4,007, forward strand.
TTTTTCTAACGAAATTAATGCGGCCTATTGCAAGTAAGGCTGTACCTGGATTTATACAGAAACGGCCTGCTATAATAAATGGAGGAGATTTTGATAAATACGAAATAAAATTTTGTTTCGCACTAAAGGATGATAATGCTGATTTGATTTTCAATCAAAAAGAAAAAGATGTATTGCTGATTGGGAACTATCAATCAGATAGCATATATATACATCCAAGCGTCTCATGGTCTCGGGTTAAAAAAAATAATTTCATTGAGTGCAATGGTCGATTTTTTAAAGTTATTTTCATTCAGCCTCAGGGAGAATTTGTAGTCATAAGTCAAGTTTTTAAATTTCCGAAGGAAGATGATAATACCTCTGTTATAAGCTTTGTAGATAAATTACCTAATGATTCTTTTACATTACTTGATGGAAAGGAAGCACAATTCTCAAATTATTTGGAGCAGAAAAAATTAATTTATGTTGAATTTTGGGGTACATGGTGTCATGGATGTATACAAGTTCTTCCAGATTTAATAGAATTAAATAAGAAATATTCTAAGAAAGTGACTATTATTAGCATGAATTATGAAGATTCGATTACGGATGCGATTAATTTTGCAAAAAAAAATAAGATGATATGGGTTCAAGGAATTTCCACAGAAAAAATTAATCGTAAATTTTTACTAAATGGATTTCCTTATGGGGTATTATTTGATGAAACAGGAAAGGTAATAAAATGGGATACTACACCCAGGGAAGTTTTTAATTATTTTAATTTCAATCAAAATAACGATTAATAGTATTTAGGATATAAATGATATTAATTATTAGCGCTTTAAATGATCGTAGTACATGCGAAGTAATAGATTGGTTGTTCGGTTACCAAATGAAAACTTTGAGAATAAATGGATTTTTTGCTTCCGATAATGCAACGTTAAGGCTAAATGATTCTTCAAATATATTTTTTTATGAAAATATTCCCATTGAGAATATAAAATCTATATGGTATAGAAAGGTACAATTTCAATTGCCTAATAATATAGAAGAAAGCTTACCAAAAGAAATTGTAAAGCATAAAACAAAAGAAGCTTGGGAGTTTTATGTAAGTATGCGGCACCATTTTTATAAAACAAAAAAAATGGGACAAATAGAATCTAAAATTAATAAGTATCATGCATTACAAATTGCTAAATATTCAAATATTTGTATCCCAGACACATTGATTACTAATTCGAGATTAAAAATTTTGCAATTTTTAAAACAATATCCTAAAACAATCACTAAATGTATTTGGAACACTAATTTAGTTAGAATGGAAGATAAAAACTGGGCTATGTATGCAAGTATGATAACAGAGGAATTAATAAGGAATTTGCCCGAGAAAATATTTCCATCTTTAATTCAGGAATATATTGAGAAAGAATACGAGGTGAGGGTGTTTTATTTAGAAGGAAAGTGTTATAGCATGGCTGTATTTTCACAAAATGATGCTCAAACTAAGATAGATTTCAGAAAATACAACCATGCAAAGCCGAATAGGACAGTACCGTATAAATTTCCTGCAGATGTTGAAAAAAAAGTAATACAATTGATGGAACAATTAAATTTAAATACCGGCTCTCTTGATTTTATTAGAGCTACAGACGGGCGATATGTTTTTTTAGAGGTTAATCCTGAAGGTCAATTTGGAATGGTTTCAAAACCATGCAATTATTATTTAGAAAAAAAAATCGCTGATTTTCTAGCTAATTAAAATCGCAATGAAGTCAAAAAAAATATTTGATGAAGACATATTGAAAAAATTGCCATTGGTTTATCATTTAATACAGGAAACAACAAGTAGTGGTGGTATTCCAACTGCTTTTGTAAAAAGTGACTTTCATCAAACTGATATGTATACTGCCAGAGGGTTCTACAAACCAATTTCGAAAATTGTAAATGGTAAAAATCCATCGGTTATTAATGAGTGAACAAATTTATTTTAAATTATTTGCTTGCTGTATTCCGGTAAAAGGGGCGGTAAGAAGTTGTTTATGCGATATTCAAAGAGGGGTTGTAAAATTTATACCAAACCTTGGATTTGGCATTTTGACAGATTTTGCAAAAGACACAATAGAAGAAATAAAAGCAAAACATGACACGAGAAATCATAAAGAGATCAATGATTTTTTTTCAATTTTAGTTAAAGAGGAGTGGGGGTTTTACACTAGTGAACCAGAAAAATTTCCAACTCTGGAATTAACGTGGGAAACACCTCTTGAAATTACTAATGCGATACTTGACTACGATGAAAATTGGGGAAGTCAAATAAATGATGTGTTGCAGCAGTTGAATGATTTGGGCTGCGAAGCTTTGCAATTGAGGGTTTATAATATAATTACTCTCGAAAAGATAGATAACCTGCTGGGTAAAATATCAACTAGTAGACTGCGATCCGTTGAATTAGTAATTAAATATGATTCATACTTTAATGATGAAGCATTATTAAATTTAAGTAAAAAACATCGTAGAATTCGTTCAATTATTGTCCATTCATCACCAATTAATAGATCAATCTCTGATTTAAATAAATATTTATTGTCAATTAGCTATGTTGATTCACAAATTGATTCTCATTTTCATTGTGGGCAGATAAACGAATCTTTTTTTTCGTTGAATATCGAAACATTTACAGAATCTCAACATTACAATTCTTGCCTTAATCGTAAAATAAGTATTGATGCAAAGGGTGAAATTAAGAACTGTCCAAGTATAATAAAAAGTTTTGGAAATATTAGTAATACAACGCTCAAACAAGTACTAGAAAAAAAGGGGTTTACGACAAATTGGAATATTGTTAAAGATAAAATAGCCGTTTGTAAGGATTGTGAATTTAGATATGTCTGTACGGATTGCAGAGCCTATATAGAAAACCCGGAAGATATTTATAGTAAGCCATTAAAGTGTGGTTATAGTCCTTATACTAATACCTGGGAAGAATGGAGTACAAATCCATTGAAGCAAAAAGCTATAGAATACTATGGCGGACAAACATAAATTGGTACTATTGTGAAGCGTAATATGCCATTTCCCTTTTACCATTATTTTTATAAAAACGATTAAATCATAGTGGTAATGACACATAACATTTTAAAAATAGTTTTAATTGCTATTGTATTATATAGCAGTTCTTGCTCTACTTCAACGAAGTCTGAATCTCTTGGTTTCCCCAGTGGTTGGCTGATTGGCTGGGACAAATCTCAAAGCTATGAAATGGGGACAGATAGGGGAGCTGGACAAGAAGGAAAAAATTCAGCAACAATAAAATCAAATGAAAAAGAAATTGATGGATTTGGAACTTTATGGCAAAATTGTTTGCCGGATAAATATCTTGGAAAAAGAGTTAAAATGACTGGCTTTCTAAAATCAGAAAATGTAAAAGGTTGGGCGGGACTTTGGCTTCGCGTAGATTGTGATACAACTACAGCCTCATTTGATAATATGCATGATGGAAAAAATAATCGATCAATAAAAGGAACAACAAATTGGACTAAATGCGAGATCATACTAGATGTTCCAAATAATTCAACTATGTTTTCTTTTGGCGCTTTGCTTTATGGGACAGGACAAGTCTGGTTCGATAATATTAACTTTGAAATTGTGGATAATTCTGTAGAGACAACGGGAAGGACATTTAAATCCACAAATGATAACTTTCAACCACAAGCATCTCTAAAAGAAAAAGGAGTAAAAACAGAGCCTTTTAATTTAAGTTTTGAAGAGAATTGATTATTATTGAAGAGGACAAGTGATTGTTGCTTGCCCTCTTTTGCTAACTCCCGAATAATTTTATGCGAATCAGGTTATCGATTTTATTCCTTGTCCTTGCAAATTATGTTTGTTCGCAGGACTCAGTAAAAGAGTATGAAAAGAAGGGAATGGAAAAAATGAAAAATAGTCTATACCCGGAAGCAATTTTACTTTTTACAAAGGCAATTGAAATAAGTCCGAATTATCCATATGCGTGGTATGATAGGGGGTTTGCTAAGTTTAAGTTGAAAAACTAGGATGATGCAATGTTGGATTTTAACCGAGCAATTGAACTAGATACTAATTACGTATATGCGTATCATAAAAGAGGAGTTATTTATGGCTTGAAAGGCGATTACAAATATGCCCTTAATGATTTGAATAAAGCTTTAAAATTGTCGTTTTCTAATGGGGATATTTATATAGATAGGGGATATATAAAATATTTGACTAAGGATTATGATGGAGCACTAAAGGATTATGAAAAATGTATTTATTATTTGGACACCCAACCAGAACAGAAAACATATAATCGGTATAAACTTTATTATTATATGGGCCTTGTTTGCGAAATAAAGGGAGATAATAAATCAGCCATTGACAATTATAATACATCATTAAGATATAAAAAGTACGAAGAGGCATATAATGCCAGGGGCTTACTATCAATGAAGATGGAGAGTGGAAAGTTAGAATTGGCCTTATTGGATTTTGATAGGGCCATCGCATTAAATCCGAATTACGCTGAAGCATATTACAACAGAGCAACGGCAAAAAAAATTGCAGGAGACAAAACTGCTTGTGATGATTTTAAAGCTGCCTTTAAATTAGGATATACGAAAGCCGCTAGTTTTATTCAAAAGGATTGTAAAGGCCTTTAGCTAAACGATGAAAAATTTATTTTTAAGCCTTTCGGTTATTTTATTTGTATCGACATCTCTTCATGCACAATTTTTAACTACTGCCGATTCCCTCGAATTAAAAAGTGATTATGCAGGAGCCTTAAAATTAAGATTGCAAGCCTATAAAGAATCTCCAACTTTATTACGTACATACAACCTCGCTTGTTGTTATGCTCTGAATAAAAAAAATGATTCAGCTTTTTATTTTATCTATCAATTTATTGATACAGTTCAACTTGATCAACTAAATTGGGTGTTATCGGATAAAGATCTTGAGCCATTGCATACTGATTTAAAATGGAATGATATAAAATATAAGTTGGATGAGAGAGTAAAAAATGAATGTAAGTGCAGCGATAAAGCTCTGGCACTCGAATTAAGGGATATGAAGATAGAAGATCAACGATACAGGAGTTACACCCAATTTACAGTAAAGCGGCAAGAATTCGATTACGATGGAACTGTATCGTTACTTAAAATTCAGGCTACGTACGATTCTATAAACCAAACAAAATTACTGCCCATCATAGATAAAGTTGGATGGCCAACTATTAGTATGGTTGGTAAGGACGGAAGTGGAACAGCGTTTCTGATAATTCAGCATGCCAATATCGAACTTCAAAAAAAATATTTGCCTGCCATTAAAAAATTGGCAAAGATCAGAGAAGTCAACTGGGAAGATTATGCTTCAATGAAAGATAGGATACTTGTTATGGAGGATAAAAAACAAATTTATGGCACCCAATCCAGGTTTAATTCTACTATAGGCGAATTAGAATTATTCCCAATAAAGCATGCAAAACGAGTTGACAAAAGACGAAAGAAAATAGGCTTATATCCTATCTTAGTTCCTTATGAAATACAGCCGGATGTATTCGTGTATCCACCTAAAATTGGGAAGTAAATTTGTTAATACGTGTGGGGTGAGCTAGGGTTATTTACCTTGCGTAGTCAGTTCCTTAAAAATATCTTCCAGTTTTTGCTCCTCTTTACCCAATGATAAAACGGTGAGATTGCTTTTTACCGCGAACGGAAATATAAAATAATCCAACACCCCCTTCTCCTTTGGAGAAGGGACGGGGATGAGGCAAAAAATATTGAACTGTTTCATATTTCACTTTGGTATTACCCTGCGCAGTAAGCTCCTTGAAAATATCTTCCAGTTTTTGCTCTTCTTTACCCAATGATAAAACAGTAAGATTATTTTTTACTGCAAACTGAAAAAATAATCTCGTTGAGGAAATAATAGCCTAAAATAATATTTTGTTTTGTTTCTTAAAATTGTTATTTTTAACAAAAAAGGGAAACAAGTTGAATTACCTGGAATTTAGAAATAAGCTGCATTATTTTCCTGTTTTCTCTACTCGTGACATTCGCAAGCTATATCCCCATTTTGATAGCAGGCGTTTGGTAGAGTGGCAGGAAAAAGGCTATGTGGAAAAAATTATCAATCGCTGGTATTTTTTTTCAGAAAGAGTCATTAATGAAGAGTTCCTTTTTTTTGCCGCTAACAATATATACTCACCTTCCTATGTTTCTTTTGAAACTGCAATGTCATATTACCAATTGATCCCGGAGGGTGTTTATGCTATTACTTCGGCTACCAGCATAAAAACAAATGAATTTGAAACCGGCACCGGAACTTTCATTTATCACCATCTTAAACCTTCCTTATTTTTTGGTTATCATTTAGTAGAAGCAGGGGATCAAAGAATTAAAATGGCGGAAGTGGAAAAAACCATACTGGATTATTTTTATATCAATGAAAACATAAATACAAATGAGGCCTTCGCGGGAATGAGAATGAATACGGATGTTCTTTTATCCCGATTGAATGTGGAAAAGCTCAATGCCTATTTAAAAATATATTCCAACAAAGCCCTCGAGAAAAGAGTTAACGGATTTATTCAGTACTTAAAAGATGCTTAGTATACAGGAAATAGAAAAATCATATCCCAATAGTCTTAGAAAGTTTAAACGCTTTATTTTAAGGGAATACCTGCAACATAAAATTCTGCAGATTATTTTCGATAGTAAATATGCGGACAAATTGTGTTTTCTGGGAGGAACATGCCTTAGGATCGTACATAACAATAACCGTTTTTCTGAAGATATTGATTTTGATAATTTTCGACTTAGCGAAAAATCTTTTGAAGAAATTTCAAAAATCATAAAAAAAAAACTGGAAAGGGAGGGTTATGAGGTTGATTTCAGGAATGTATTTAAAGGGGCTTACCACTGTCATATAAAATTCCCGGGATTACTTTTTAAAGAAGGTCTTTCCGGACACAAAGATGAAAGAATACTTATACAACTTGATACAGAGCCGCAGCATTTCAAGTTTAAGCCGGAGCCTTTTATCTTAAACAAGTTTGATGTGTTCACCCAGATCTTCATTACTCCGTTGGATATTCTGTTGTCACAAAAATTCTTTGCCATCTGTAATCGTAAACAACCAAAAGGGCGTGATTTTTTTGATGCTGTTTTTTTGCTTGGGAAAATAAAACCCAACTATGATTATCTGGAGTTAAAAATGGATATAAAAACACCGTCTGAACTAAAGAAAAGACTGCTCGAAAGATGTAAAAAAATCAATATGAAAGAGACGGCTGACGATGTAAAACCATTCTTGTTCAGCCCCGGAGATACTAAAAAAGTTATTTTATTTCCAGAGTATATTAAACAGGAAAAGTTGTGAAAAAAAATAATTTATCTACTTACTCTGCGTAGTCAGCTCCTTGAAAATATCTTCCAGTTTTTGCTCTTCTTTTCCCAATGATAAAACAGTGAGATTATTTTTTACCGCAAACTGAAATATTTCAGGTCGTATATCTATTTCATCATTCGCAGTTAAATGCCAGGTAGAAGCATTGATCTGTGTAACTTCTCGTACTCCATTAATTTTTTGAAGTTCGTTTTTCGTAGTTTCTCCTTTGAACTCTACTGTGATAATTTCTTTTTTGGTACTGGAGATCTTGATGTTTTTTGTTGCATCATCCGCAATTATTTTTCCG
>CAZQIC010000140.1:0-11472 GCA_964593555.1 uncultured Bacteroidia bacterium
TTTTTAACATTCTATTTTTAGAACTCCCCATAATTGAGATAGTTGAGCAATTAGAATACAAAAATGGACAATGGATTAAAATAAATTAGTTAAGAATGAAAATAAACGAAGAAATCCAAAAATTTGATTACTATGATCAAGATTCTAGATATGGTGAAGCTGATATTAGAAAACTTATTGAAACTCCGAGGCGTAAAGATTGGGTTAAACAATTAATAGGTATAAGGTTAAAAAATAACGAATATGTTTTAATTAATTTAATTGGGGATAGCGAAACTATAGTGAGTGGGCTATATTGGCAAAATTTTTCCAATACTGAATTGATACAAATAGCAGAAAAATTTGACTTACGAATAGAGAAAATTGAATCTATTGAGAATAAAAATAATTTAGTGCTTGATATTGATAATGATAATTTTCAATCCGCCGCTAATATTGCTTTTAGATCAATTACTGAAAAAGAAGCCTGTGTACTAGTAATTTTTAATTTTGATGATGGTGAAAGTCGTCGTAGCCCCCAATTATACGTCCACGGCATTTGGGAGGTAGAGTTATCCGAAGAATTTAAAAAGGAGTTGCTTTATAAATGAAAAATACATACAACTGAATGAGAATTTTTATTCTAATTATAATTTCATTATCCTGCGGCTGTATGTCTTCGGAAAAAGATATGGGCAAGCTTTTGGCTGATGGAATGTTGAATTATCAATATAAAAACTATCAAAAGTCGATTGATGTGTTTAAGGAAACGTTGGAGGAGGATTTGAAAAATGATACGATCTTTTTTTATTTGGGTTTGAATTATTTAGCTCTTGAGCGGGATTCAGAGGCGCTGAAATATTTTAAGCAAGCCTCTGATTTGAATCCTAAAAATTTAGACTATTTATATTATTCCAATTTATGTGATTACTATTTAAAAAATTTGGACAAATCTCTGCTTGGGTTTAATAGTATTATTAAAATGGATTCCACATATTCATATGCGCATTATGGTAAAGGACTGGCACTATTTGCAAAAGAAAAATATGAAGATGCTTATAAACAGTTTTCTTTAGCAAAAAAAGGCATGGAAATGGGCGATCAATTTAATCAGTATTATTATCTTCTATATTTTTCCGGCGCCTCGGCGTTTGCAATTAAAAACTATGAAAATTGTATTAATGATTACCAATTTTTGATGGATAATTCGGATGCGGATACCGCTGTATATAATTTATATGCAGAATCGTGTTTTAGCCTAAACAGAAAGGAATTATCATGTGATTCATGGTATAAAGCAAAAAGTAAAGGATCTAAGATTGCCGAGCAGAATGTGATAAAATATTGTAGTAACTGACAGCCTCATTTTAAACCCACCCATGCTAAAAAAACTATTGGTAATTATAATCAGCACAATGTGTTTGTCCTTATATTAGAAAATAATAGCAGCTTAAACATGATAACTCCAGTAAGTTTTTTTACTTGATGATTTACTTCAATTTGTGCAGATAAAAAATCTAACTCAGAGTCATCTATATAATCTAATATTTGCTTTATTTTCATGAATGCAATAAAGCAAATACCTTTATATCAATTCATTACATGCAATTTATTTATGAAAAATTAATTGTTCAAGGTTTTGAACACTAGTGAGTTGCACTCCTGCGGGATAAAACAAAAAGGCAGGGATTTTCAATCCCGATATAACTGCATTTAAATCTTAATTTTTGTTAGCTTCATATTTAGAGTTCAGTCATATTCCACAAAATATTACAGATGTAATAAATGAGACTAAATATTTTTTTTGGGAATTCATAATTCAATTATATTCGCAAAAATTTTAATACCAAATTTATGTTTCGATTTTATTTTCTGATTGCTGTGTTTATGGTTTCTTTTACGACTGGTGTTTTTTCTCAAAAGGTCAGGACTGGCTTTATAACAGCGCGATATACTAAGTATCCTCTTTTTGCCTTACCACCAGATATGAGAACAATTCAAATTAATGTGATTAAGAAAAACAGGAACCAAAATTTAACTTCCGATATTATTGAAACACTAAAGAAAAAGTGCTTTTCTTTTGATAGTCTTACTATTGCTCCTATTGGCACTGTAATTGTTGATCTTATCATAAATGACGAGCTACCTTTTGTTAATCCCAATGCCCCTGTTGGCGAACAAGCTATATACTACAATTATAAAAATCAATTCATCGTGAAAGATTACCAAGGGAGAGTAATGCAAAAAGGGGAGGTGTTTGATTATAACTCAAGTAATACCTATAAGGTGACAACCGCACCGAAATATGATATTGGAACGTATACTAAAAATTTAGAAGGGCAGTTTAGGGCCTTGAATGATTTTTTGAAAATCAATTATGATCTTGTCGTTGCCGAAGACCATTTGCACACTGTTCGCGTAAAAGGCGAGGGGGTAGAGATGTTTGATAGTATCAATAACTACATAGAGATTTTTTTCAAGAGAAATAAGGTAACACCTCCGTATACTGCTGCAAAAGATAGTCTTGCACCTGCGATTGCCTATTTCACAAATTTGGAATCAACCCGAGACAAAAACAAGAAGGAAGATTTGCCGTTTATTTTTGCTTCAGGAGCAAATCTCAGTGTTTTATATACAGTGATAGAAGACTATGAAAATGCCTCCAAACAGATCGATCTTATTAAATCTCTTGATTATAAGGACAATAAGTCCTTGGTATTTGAAGATGAAGTATATCAACGTAAAAAAAACAGGGATGAATATGAAAAAACAAAAGATTATAAAACATTATATATTGAAGGACCAAAGTATATGAGGTGCTTTTATATAGATACTTTGGGAAGGCGCTTTTCATCTTCAATTGAAAATTATATGACACAAATGAAAAAGGGGGAAGTAGTTTTTGTAGATAAAAACCATCCAAATGTGGTTGATGCGAGAGCCAAAGTTACGTCATTAAAGTACTTGTATGTTGATGGTATACTGTTTAAAAGCGTCCCTGCAATAAAAAAAGATAATATTTTTAGTGCCTATCCTTCTGGCAGTACACACGATTTTGAGAGCGCTTTTTATGTTGTAATGTATGAATCATCTGTAATATGCCTAATGATGGATCTAAGCGGAGGAATGTTAATGTTAAATAACAAAAAGCTGGATACATGGAGTATCACAAGTTATCCTAAAAAGGATGAAATAATAATTGAAAAACTCATTAGAAAATTTTTCAATAACTCTCTTTCGGATTGCCCGCAGCTAGCGGAAATGATGGATGGTGGGAAATTAGATTTTAAAACAAAAAAAATACCAGAATATTTGAAGGTGATCGAAGAGTACGAAGGGTTATGTGGAAGTGGTCAATATAACGAAATGATTAAGCAAAACTCTCCGGAGGAACTAAATAAAAAATTGGAAGAGAAGTAGATGCCTCTATTCTATTGGTTGGAAAACAATTAATTAAATAATTCACTCCTTCAAAATTGGAGGCTGATCACTCCCTCTCAACATTAAGTATATCACCTTTAACCAGCATTGCAGGCAGAGTATTTTTTAATAATGCAAAAGTATCTGTTGCATAAGCATCGTTCCCTTTGTCTTTGATCTTGGAAAGGCCTGATTGCCTATCGACAACATATTGGTTGGCAAGGAAAAGAACAGTATCCTGTTTTATTGCAATTATTTTTAAAAGTGAAAATTCTCCTGCGGCAGTTTTTACTTCATATACATCCCCTGCTTTTGGAGATTGCACAAAGATATTAGTGTTTTTAGAATCTTCAGCAGAACTGATACTTATACCAACAATAAGGGCCAGGATTAAAGCAGAACCTACAAAGGTCCAGATAGGGATGCGGGTATGTACTTTTTCAGCTGCGGATTTTTCCTTTAATGCATTGGGCATTGCATCCTCCTGGAGTACTTGTTGGCAATTTGTACAGACGGTAGCAATAACTTTTCCCATCGGGAAAACGGGTATCCAAAATATATGCGCGTAGTTTTGAAATATATTTAATTGCAATGTATTACTGCTTTCACAAGCCGGGCACTTTTCAGGAATAATTTTGTTCAATAAAGTCGTGGACCTTCTTCCGTATACGATCATTGCTTTTTTATAAGATTATAACTAAGGTAATTAATTTCCCGTTAGTCGGGATTCTTCTTCCGCTGAATAGTTATCTCAATGAGAACTTAATGGGTAAATTGAACTGAACTCTTACCGGTTCTCCCGATTGCATACCAGCACTCCATATTGGCATACTATTTACCGTGTTTAATGCTTCCTCATCCAAATCGGCATGTACGCCTCTTAGTATTTTGGCATCTTCTATTTCACCGGTAGCAGTAACAATAAATGTAATGTAAACAGTGCCGGTAACATTATTTTCCATTGCAGAAAATGGGTAGTTAATGTTCTTTTTAAGGAACAGCATCATCTCTATTTCTTTTCCCGGAAACGCTGGCATCAACTCTGTTAAGGTATAAGTATCGCTGCTTGTTTGTTTTCTTATTAAGCCTTTATCATATTGATTATCCTTATAATGTGATAAAATTGGATCTGGATAATCTGTTGAATAAAGAGCCTTAACTGTTTCCTTTTTTTTCTTGTAAAATGTCCAGGTTCCCACTTTAGTTCCATTGATGCATTTTCCTGAACTGCTTAAACTTCCCTCGAAATAATATTTACATGCTCCGTCAATCCTGTTGTTTTTATAAGTGATCTCAGATTGTACATTCCCATTTTCATCATAGCTTGTCCAGATATCCTCTCTGCTGCCATCTATATATTTTTCTTTCCTGGATATTTTTCCATTAGAATCATAAAATGCAGCGGCGCCATTTTGTTTTCCGTTTGAATACGTAATTTCATAATATTTTACTCCTGATTCAAAATAGCCTTTCCATACTCCTTCTTTTTCATTGTCTTTGTAATTTCCTTCCCTGTCGAGCTTCCCATTCTTATAATATTTTGCAAACCCGTTTTTTTGCGTGTTATTATATTCATATTCTTCAAGCAGTTTTCCTTCTTTATCATAAAAACGCATGATGCCATTTCCATCTTTTACCGTGCAACAATTAATTGCTTTACCGGTTGGGTCATTATACGCTGGCACGTTCCATACTCCTCCGTTACGATAAATAATATGCTCCCATAATATGCCATTATCATAATAGTATTTATATATACTGTCACGCTCGTCGTTTTTATATATTACTTCTTCCTTTATTGTGCCATTATCATAATACGTTTTAGAAATTCCTTGCCTTTTACCATCTTCATAAAATTCCTGGAGCCATAGCTGCCCGTTTTTGTAATAACTTTTCGATTCTCCTGTTAAACTATTGTTGACATAATTTTTTTGAAAAGAGGTGTCGCCTCCGGGAAAATAACCGATCGCTGTTTTTTCCCGCTGCCCGTCTTTATAAAAAGTAGTGTAGGATAATTCTCCGCTCGGATAATATGATCTCCATTTCCCGTCTTTTTTACCTTTTACGTAGTGGCCCTCTGTCTGTAACACATCGTCCATTCTGTAAAATCGCCATAAACCTTCCCTTATATTATTGGAATAAGAACCTTTTGCCAAAACATTTTTTTTATAAGACATGAAATAGGGACCCTCTTTTTCATTGGTTTTTTTATCTGCCCAGTAACGTGTAACCACATCTTTTGCCTTGCTGCTATCGACCACTTCGTATGATGATGAGCGGTATAGTGTATCCATGTTTGCATGCATCCCGGAGTAAATGAAAAGACAAAAAAGAAAAAATGAAAATTTCATTGGGTCGTAATGTTTGTTTTAACGCAGAAAACTACGAATATTTAAACAAATTGTTAAGGTCAAAAAGAACAGAGATCTTGGAAGTCTGATTCCCCTGTTGCCTGGACTCCAGACTGTTAATTTTTCCTTAAAATTGATCCCTGAGAAGAGGGAAATTAATCGCATTTTTAAGGTATGAAAAAAAATATTCTTTCCGTTATCAAAGTAAGCAGCTTTGTTACCTTGCTTAATAGTAATGAGTACAAAACTATTATTGCGGGTGATTCAACTGGAAGAACCGCTCCGGGTCGGGCTGGTTGTGCTGTTGTACCTATAGTAATTGTGCCATACGATCCTACGCATCCGCTTCCTGAAGTTGTAGCTTGCGAAGAGTTTCAGCAGGTAGAAAATAATTAGTAAAACAATTTGGATTGCCTCACCAAGGAAACAGTTCCTCTTTTTTCAATAGTGTTGGTTGGATTTTTGTAACGCCGCTATAGAAAACTTTTCATCGATCAGAAAAAATATCTTAAACTGGTTGCCAGCCCCAATGAATAAGGATAAGATTTAAGTGATGTGTTACTGGAAAGCGTTGTTAAGGAATACCTGAATGTAGGTTCACCGCTTATACTTATCCTATTTGTAATTTTATAATCGGCGCCTGCGCTTATCATTACACTATACCCCACTTTTCTAAAGCCGGATTTATCTGTATTCTCCAGGTAAGTAGTGCTATTGTTATTGCCTGCTACTGTTGCGGAATAATTTAGGAAAAAATTAAATAATAAACCGGTTGAAGATGTAAAGGCCAGTTTTTTTTCTCCCAAACGGTATTTTAGTATCAATGGCACGTCAATGTATTTATAGCTATATAAAACTTCCTTGTCGTTTTGGGTAACAATAGCGTTATTGTTGTTAACGTTAACTGCTGATGGTCCTATACCCGTAGCGTTAAATATAATAACTCCCGAAGGTGTTGAATCAATAATGGCAATTATAGTTTTTTCTCCTCTATCAGCATAATATATTCCGGTTTGTAAGCTCCAGTTTTTATTTAATTTATAGCCACCATGTAATCCATAACTAAAAGTATAACGTGGTTGAGAGTTGTTAATATAAACATCCTGCGCCTCTTTTGTATTCTTTGATTTAAATACCTGGTAAGTATAGTCGGGAGAAAAGGTTGCGCCCAGACACCATTTATTTTCTTTTGAAAGTAGGGGACGAACAATAGCTAATTGGTCAACATTGATTTTTTTACTAGTGTCCATTATCCCAGGAAGGCTAGCTTGCAATGGATTGAAAGTTACGAGAAGATTGGTTATAGGTACACTTTTTTCTGTAGCGTTGATGTCCGAAGATTTTATTGTTTGATCATTGATCTTTGGTGCTTGATTTTTTGAAGAAGTAATATCATCAATTGTTTTTTGTATCGTTTGTTTTTCTGAATTGTTAGTGGTTACGGCGATATCATTAGTTTTAGGTGAATCGGTTGAAAAATTATTTTCCTGCTTTGATGTGTTTTCTGAATTGGGTTTTTGTTTAATCTTATTTTCACTATTTTTTTCTTTCGCATTAGCAATACTATTGGTTCCTATAGGTATTTCTTCATTATGTGGTTTCTTTTTCTTCGCTGTGTTTGTGTTTTCCAGCGAGCCGACAGGTTTTTTTTCTGCAGTTAATTTTTGCTCAGGGACATTAACATTATTTTTTTCTTCTTTTGTGCGAGTATCATCTATAACTAAATCTTTTTCAGAAATAAGCGATCTGTTTTCTTCATCAGCTTTGGCGGGAGTGTTTTCTTTACTGTCATTTGTTGATGAAGACTCATTGAGAACTGTGGTACTGTTATTGTTGTTTGGAGTTAATCTATTGTCCGTTTTATTCCAGATCCATGTTCCGGTTATAATAATTAATAAAAGTGAAGCGGCGGCGGCCCACCATGTCAGGTAGATGATCCGCCTTCTGTCCTTTTCTTTTTCTTCAAGCAATACCTGCTTCTCAATATTTTCCCAAACAGGCGCAGGGGGAAGTACCTCCTTGTTTGATAAGGCATCGCGGAACAGTTTATCTGTTTTATTAATTTTATTATTGTCCGACATCCTGCCTGTTATTTAAATTTTCTTTCAGCATTTTTTGCAATATTACTCTTGCTCTCGACAATTGTGATTTAGAAGTACCTTCAGATATGTTAAGCATTTCCGCTATTTCTTTATGTGAATGCCTTTCTATTGCGTATAAACTAAAAACCATTTTGTACCTGGGTGCCAGCGTTTGAATCATTCCCATTAACTCATCGGCTGAGTAGTCGTATTCGTTTTCTTTATCTTGTGCTTCTTCATCAGAATTGTCTGGTACAGTCTCCGGGCTGACTAAAGCATACATCTTACTGTTTTTGTGATAATGCGAAATTGCACTGTTCACTGTTATTCGTCTCAGCCATCCTTCAAAAGAACCCTGCCCTTTAAACTGTTTTATATTCTGAAATATTTTAATAAAAACATCCTGTAAAACGTCTTCTGCCTCTTCACGTGTTGATGTATATTGTAAGCAAACTGAAAATAATTTTCCGGCATATTGATCATAGAGCGCCTTTTTAGCGGCCATACTGCCCTCTATGCATTTTGTAATTATTTCTTTTTCGGCCTGCACGCTAACTATGTGAACTATTGATACGATTTATGCACAGATGTAAATGTACCGTTTACATCTGTGCAGGGCAATTTTACTTATGACAAGGGCCCTGTATCCACGACTTAACACCCGCATTTCCTGCCTCGCATGAATTGCTATATGTAATTTCATCGCAACCACAAACAGGGTCATATACCGATGGGCAAACACAAGTGATGCAAATTTTTGAACTGTCAATACAGGTAGTGTCAATTGGTGTATTGCAAGGGCCTTGTGTCCATGACTTTACTCCTGCATTTTCTGCTTCGCATGAATTACCATATGTTATTCCATCACAACCACAAACGGGATCATAAACTGATGGGCAAAAACAAGTGTTGCAAATTTTTGAACTATCAATACAAGTAGTATCGATCGAGCCATTGCACGGTCCTTTTGTCCAAAATTTCACTCCGCCATGAACTTCGGCAGCCATAGGGTTCCCATAAGTTTTTCCGTCGCAACCGCATACAGGGTCAACTTCCATAGTAATAGGACACGATAAACATATTTTAGAAGAGTCGATACATGTGGTATCAATTGCGTTACAAGGTCCTTTGGTCCACGATCTCACCCCGCCAATAAGTTCAGCAGCATCTGGATTATCGTATGTTTTACCATCGCAGCCGCAAACAGGGAAAGCGTAAACCGGAATAGGACATGTTAAACATATTTTAGATTTATCTATACATGTGTCTTTTTCGCAAGGCTCTTTTTTACAAGAGAAATAAATAACGCTGATGAATAGTAGCGGAAATATAAATTTTATATTTTTCATAATAATGGTTTTAGTTTGTTTATATAATAGACCCTATATCTTGAAATGGTTGCAAACGAAAAAAGTATAATTTTTGTATTTATATTGTAAGTAATTGATAGTCAATTAAATAAAATAATAAATTATTAATTAAGATTGGTCATTTTGCAGCTATTCCTATGTTCATTACCTTTGTATCAGTTCTTTAAAATACTTATCATGAAAGGTGGAGGGATACGCCCTTTGAAACCTTAGCAACCCAGAAGAAATTTTAAATTGGGAATTAAGAATTAAAAATTGTTTATCATTTTTAATCATTAATTTTTAATTTTTCATTTCAAATGAAGGTGCTAATTCGTGATTTCGCTTTTGGGCGAAGCAGATAAGTCGGAGAAATAGTTTATTTTAAAACAACATACATCTCTTCTGACAAAAACGGAGGAGATTTTTTTTTATGAGTATAACTACAACAAGCAGGTTTGCCGATAGGGTTGATAATTACATCAAATACCGCCCGCATTATCCACAGGAGGTGTATGATTTTTTGTTGGTTGAAAAAATTATTCAGCCTGATTTTGTAATAGCTGATGTTGGGTCGGGTACCGGTATATCAGCAGAGCCATTATTAAAAATGAATTTTAAAGTGAATGGTATTGAGCCCAATAAAGAAATGAGAGAAGCTGCAGAGCGATTATTACAGCAATATCCGAATTTTAAAAGCGTAAATGCTACTGCAGAAAGTACAACATTGCCCGACGCATCGGTAAATACCATAATTGTAGGTCAGGCTTTTCATTGGTTTGACAGAACAAAAACAAAAAAAGAATTCAAACGTATTTTAAAACCCAGAGGAAATATTGTGTTGTTGTGGAATGACAGACGTACCGATACCACGGATTTTTTAAAAGTATATGAAGATTTTTTACAAATGTTCGGTACAGATTATAAAGAGATAAACCACAAAAACACGCAGGATAAAAAAATATTTAAAGAATTTTTTGAAGGTAGTTTTAAAGAAAGATCATTTTATAATTACCAGGATGTGGATTTTGCCGGCTTGAAGGGAAGAGTGTTGTCTTCTTCATATATGCCCAATGTCGGGCATAAAGATTACGAGTTTATGATTTACTGTTTAAAAAAAATATTCCAGCGCTACCAGGAAAAAGGTATTGTGCGTTTGGATTACGATATAAAAATTTATTACGGATCATTCAACTAAATATATGAGCGCTGATATAAGAAAAGAATTAGAAAAACGTGTACTGGTGATCGATGGTGCAATGGGTACCATGATCCAGCAATACAAGCTGGAGGAAAAGGATTACAGAGGTAAACGTTTTGCGGATTGGCACAAAGATCTTAAGGGCAATAACGATCTGCTTTCCATTACCCAGCCGCAAATCATTAAAGCTATTCATAAGGAATATTTAAAAGCAGGAGCTGATATTATTGAAACAAATACATTCAGTGGTACCACCATTGCTATGGCCGATTACGATATGCAAGAATTTGCATACGAATTAAATTACGAGTCAGCTAAAATTGCAAAGGAAGCAGTAAGGGAATTTTTAGCAGAAAATAACTCCCTCTCCTCTGGAGAGGGCAGGGGTGAGGCCATTTTCGTCGCCGGTGCCATTGGCCCTACCAACCGTACATTATCACTTTCTCCCAATGTAAACGATCCTGGGTTTCGTGCTACTACTTTTGATGAGATGGTTGTGGCATATACCGAACAGGTAAAAGGTTTGATAGATGGCGGTGCCGATTTGTTATTGATCGAAACTATTTTTGATACGCTGAATGCTAAAGCTGCTTTGTTTGCTATTCAAAATTATTGTGAAAAGATAAACAGGAAAATGCCGGTGATGGTTTCAGGAACAATTACTGATGCGAGCGGACGAACATTGTCAGGACAAACAACGGAAGCATTTTTAAATTCTGTTTCACATGTTGATCTGTTAAGTGTTGGGTTAAACTGTGCGTTAGGTGCAAAGGATATGCGGCCATATCTGGAAGAACTTTCAACGAAAGCTCCATTCTATGTAAGTGCTTATCCTAATGCGGGGCTGCCAAACCAGTTTGGTGAGTATGATGAAGACGCCCACACAATGGGTCACCAGATCGAAGATTTTTTGAAATCGGGATTTTTAAATATTGTTGGCGGCTGCTGCGGTACAACGCCGTCGCATATTAAACGCATTGCGGAATTGGCAAGGGCTTCCAAACCTCGTAAAAAACCTGAGCCCGATACATTGATGCATTTGAGCGGATTGGAGCCACTTACTTTTCGTCCGGAGAGTAATTTTATGAATG
>CAZQIC010000141.1:0-11317 GCA_964593555.1 uncultured Bacteroidia bacterium
CGGAAACATACCATTGCAAAAAGTTATGCGTGGTATAATCTTTTTCTTTTAAACAGGCATCAACCAAGTTATTTATTTCGGAAGATACTAAAGCTTCGTGTTCATGAATTTGTTCGAAGATGGCATTGAGCGATTTAAAACTCAATGGAGGTTGCTTTAATGCAGGAACAACACCTTGTCCGCCGCGCTCGTTAATAAATTTCACAAGCTTAAGCATGTGCAGGCGCTCTTCATCAGAGTGCGTGTACAAAAATTGTGCAGCGCCGTCGAAGCCATTCGTCTCAGCCCATGATGCCATTGCTAAATAATATTGTGAAGAGGATGCTTCCAGTTCAACTTGTTTGTTGAGTGCTGATTCTATTTTTTTTGATAACATTTTTTTAGTTGTTTGTTAATAGTTGTTTGTTCTTGTTTTCGAAAGTAGTTCTCGACTTCACTCGAACTGACATTTCGTTATAGTGTATATTTTTAATTGGCACATTTTCAAATCGGCACATTATTTTACCCGCCTCCGGCTTCTTCATCTATTATCATCAGTGCTTCTTCCAATTCGCCCAATGTTCTCATATCTTTTTGTGCCTTTGCTTTTTCTATTCCTCTTTTATAAACGGAAATAGCATCGCTTGTATTCTCTTTTTGTTCGTATAATTTTCCCAGCTGATAATAGGCAGCTAAATACGATTCATCTTTTAACAGCAATTTTTTCAATATGCTTTCTGCCTCATCTGTTTTTCCTTCTTTTAATAGTTCCAAGGCCTGAGCATAATTCAAAAACAAATCTTCAGGATTTTCTTTTAGCATTTGCTGTAATAATTCTACCCGTTTGTTAATTTCCATTTAGTTGGCTGATTTAAATTGTTGTAAAAATCTAAGGTCGTTCTCAAAAAATAATCGAATATCTTTTACCTGGTATTTTAGCATGGTAATTCTTTCTATTCCCATTCCAAACGCAAAGCCGCTATAGATGTTGCTGTCTATTTTGCAATTTTCGAGTACAGTTGGATCCACCATTCCGCATCCTAAAATTTCTACCCATCCCGATCCTTTGCAAATGTTGCAGCCTGTTCCCTTGCAAAACGGACATGATACATCCATCTCTGCGCTTGGTTCTGTAAATGGAAAGTAGGAGGGACGCAAACGTATTTGTGTGCCGTCGCCAAACATTTCTTTCGAAAAATATAATAATGTTTGTTTCAAATCGGCGAACGAAATATTTTTATCAATGTATAATCCTTCTACCTGGTGAAACTGGCAATGCGCCCTTGCAGATACAGCCTCGTTACGATAAACGCGTCCCGGAGAAATAGTACGTATTGGAGGTTTTTGATCCTCCATGATATGTACTTGCACCGATGAGGTTTGCGTTCGCAATACAATATCCGGATTGGATTGAATATAAAACGTATCCTGCATATCGCGTGCGGGATGATCTTCGGGTGTATTAAGCGCGGTAAAATTATGCCAGTCGTCTTCTATTTCCCTTCCTTCAGAAACTGTAAAACCTATACGCGAAAAAATATCAATGATCTCATTTCGTATAATTGATAAAGGATGGCGTGAGCCCAATGCAATTGTCTCGCCCGGTAAAGTAAGGTCGTTGTTGTTTGAGCTTGTATCTTCTGTTCCTTCAAAAGTAGTTTTAAGCAGTGTAATTTTTTCCTGCGCTTTTGTTTTAAGTTCGTTTAGCGCTTTACCTACTTCTTTTCTTAATGCAGGCTCAATGGTTTTAAACTCGTTAAAAAGTTCAACCACCTCGCCTTTTTTTCCGAGCATTTTTACTCTGAATTCTTCCGCAGCTTCTTTTGTAGCAGCAGAAAAACTATCTATCTCACTTAGCAGATCTTTTATTCTTTTTTCCACCTTTTTTTGCTTTTACAATTTGCATCGAAATAATTTTCAGATCGCTTTTGGGTCTGCTGCTGCCATCCACTTCAACAATAGCAATTTTATCTACGATATCTAATCCCTCTAACACTTCGCCGAAAACGGTATAGCCTCCATCAAGATGTGGCGCACCACCGGTTGTTGTATAATTTTTACGCTGCTCCTCAGTAAAAGCAAAATGAGGTGTTGTTTTAAAAAGCTCCTCTAATTGCGGTTCAAGCTGTGCAGAAAGAATCCTGAGACTATCAGTATTGCCAGTTGTTTGCAAGCGGATAAATTGGTTTCGTAATAATTCGTTTCCAGGCTTGTTGATAAACTGGCCAAACAAATTTTGTTTGATAGGTTGATTCATTCGTTTTTCATAATCGTCGAGATCCGTGGTGTTAAAAACTTTTCCATGCACAATATAAAACTGGCAGCCTGATGATTCTTTTTTAGGATTAACATTATCGCCTTGTCTTGCAGCAGCCAACGCACCTTTTTTATGATAAAATGCAGGAACAAATTCCGCAGGAATAGTATAACCTACATCACCCATGCCAAGCATAACTCCGGGCGCTGCGGTTTTGGACTTAGGGTCGCCGGTTTGTATCATAAATTGCTGAATAACCCTGTGAAACAATACACTATCATAAAAATGATTATTGACCAACTTTATAAAATTATCCCGGTGAAGGGGTGTCTCGTTATAAAGCTTTATTCTAATATCACCTAAACTGGTTTTTATTAAAACTTCTGTTTCTTTAGGCGGGTCATTTTTAAGAGAAATGGTTAAAAGCCCTGCAAACACGATTACCCAGCCAAATACAATTTTTTTCATATCGTTAAAAGTCCTATATTTGTTTGTTTGGGAACATCTTTTCCCAAATGGAATATTGTCGGTTTTTATATCTACAATATTACAAATAATAAAAGAACAATAAAATAGCTTTTTGGCTCTTAAATAAGTATAAATGAAAAAAGGATTACCCGGAAAATTATTTTATTCTACTGCTTGTTTTCTGCTGATAATTCTGGTTGTGTCATCATGGTCGTGCAGGAAAGAAGACCAGACCTGTAAAGCTACTATAACTGTTACCGATGGTGCAGGTGCCGCTCTTTCAGGTGCAACTATACATTTAAGGCCGAATGCTACTGACTCTACTCATACTATCAGTGTTGATGAAACAAAGACAACGGATGGAGCCGGGCAAGCAACTTTCGAATTTAAATTACAAGCAATATTGAATTGTACTGTTACATCAGGATCACTGACGGGCACAGGTATTGTGAAATTGGAGCCTGCAAAAACAGTTGAGAAAACAATAATTGCTAAACCATAAAAAAGGATAATGAAAAAGCCATTTTTAGCTGCGGCATACGTTTTAATGGTAGTTACTTTAATTACTGTTTGGTCCTGTAGAAAAAAGGATCAGACTTGCACGGCGGTTATTACGGTTACTGATGCTGCAGGTGCTCCTCAAGCGGGTGCTACTGTTCATTTATACCCTAATACCACTTCTACGCTTACTATAAGCGCAGAGGCAGATACCATACAAACTACAGATGGTTCAGGGAAATCTACTTTTAAGTTTAAGCTTCAGGCAATACTTAATGCTTCAGTTACTATCGGTGGTTTATCCGGATCAGGAATTGTGAAGCTGGAGCCTGCTGAGACTGTGGAGAAAACAATTATTGTTCAGTAAGCTCGTTTACTTTTCTCCGTTTTTAAAATATTCTATCGCCGCTTCTTTCATTAACATTGTTTGCTGAAAAGGATTTAAGGGAGGCAGTTCGCTGTTTGCTTTCCAATGCGGCCAGCCATCTTCATCCAGACCCATATATTCATAATATCCGTATGGCTCAAGTAATGTACAAATGGCAACGTGCATTACATCCAGTTTTTGATCCTTACTGAATTTTTTATATCCTTTTCCTAATTCCTGCACTCCAATTAAGAATAGAATACCCTGCAGGTCAAGATCTGCATCAAATGATTTATTGAGCTCTGCTACCAGCTCATTCCATGCTTGTTCCCGAGGTGTTTCAGTCTCCATAAAGCAAAGATATTAAGAATAAAATCACAAAAGACAATGAAACAAAACTCAAACAAATATTCATTGATATTTTTTGAAAATTGTTTATTGAGATTTGATCATTATTGCTGTCAAAGCGGTCCTTAATCAACAATTGTCTTTTGAAAACTTATTGGCCAGGGTAAATTATACTGCGATGTTATGCGTTTTCTTTGCAACATATGAGTTATCTCGATATAATAATTATCATTCCGCTTTTATGGGGATTGTACCGCGGATTTACCAAAGGATTTATAATTGAGCTGGCTACATTGATTGCTCTATGCCTTGGTATGATTGGCGCAATTAAGTTTTCTGATTTTGTTTCTAATTATTGCCGCACAAATTTTAACTGGACAAGCGAGTACCTTCCGCAAATTTCTTTTGTTATCACCTTTATAATTATTGTGGTGCTTGTTTATCTTATTGCCAAAGCAATTGAGCAATTTGTAAGGTTAGCGGCACTGGGTATTGTGAACCGCATTGCAGGTTCTGTATTTGGTGTATTTAAATTCGCGATAGCATTAAGTTGTTTGATCTATGTGATAAACACGATGCGTACTGCGGATAAAATTTTTACTGCAGAGCAAAAAGAAAAATCAATTCTTTATAAACCTGTTGCTTCCATTGCAACTGCTGTGATTCCGGCTTTCCAAAAAGCTAAATTGGAAGAAGGTTATCAGTTGTCGGTTGTCAGTAATCGGTAACAGGGTTCTGAGTTCCGAGTTTAAAGTTCAAAGTGTTAGTAATCGGTTGTTGGTTATCAGTTGTCGGTATCCGGTGATCAGTGGTTTAGGGTTTAAAGTTGTAAGTACTCAAATTTCAGAAGGGCATTAAAATTGAGAAACGAGCAAATGATTGGTTTTATCGTCTAAGTATTGTTCGTTCCAATCGTGAGGGCCTCCATTGATTTTTGAATATATTATGTGACTTTCCAGCCCACTATTTTTTTTAGAAAAACTTTTTTTTAAAGCAATGCAAATGCATCCAGGTTTTGGCCATCCTCTCCAGGTTTGCGTTATAATGTTTCCAACATCCAACTCTTTTTGTAAAAGCTTTTTTAATTCTGGTGAAAAATTATCAATGTCTTCCTGAAAAATCATTTGTAATTTATTGAAATATTTAAATCCGAAAACTCGAAACTTTATACCCGAAACTCAGAACCCATTAACCCTTCCCATACCCCACATCCTCCACCAAATTCCTTCCCAGCGCGGCCTCTACAGCCAATTCATCACAACGGTTATTTTCGACATTGCTGCCATGCCCTTTTACCCAGACAAATTTTACATTGTGCTTGCGGTATATTTTTAAAAAGCGTTGCCAGAGATCCGGATTCATTTTCTTTTTAAAATTTACTTTCTCCCAGCCAAACACCCAGCCTTTTTCAACGGAGTCAACCACATATTTTGAATCGGAATAAATAGTAACGGCTTGTCCTTCGTTTTTCAGAGTTTCCAAAGCAACGATAACACTCATCAACTCCATTCTGTTATTGGTGGTAATTTTGAATCCCTGTGATAATTCCTTACGGTGCGTGCCTGCTTTCATTACAACACCGTAACCTCCCGGTCCGGGATTACCTCTTGAAGCGCCGTCTGTATATATACTTATCATTGTTGCAATAATTTTTCGATCACTTTTGGATAATGTTCAAGTTCCAACAAATTTATTTTTTTTTGAAGTGATTCAGGAGTGTCATTTGCGTCAACAGCACATGTTGCCTGAAAAATAATTTCACCTTCATCAAAATGTTCGTTCACATAATGTATGCTTATACCACTTTCTTTTTCTTTGTTAGTAATGACAGCTTCATGCACATGTTTTCCATACATGCCCTTGCCACCGTACTTTGGTAGAAGCGCAGGATGTATATTAATTATTTTAAATGCATTTACCAGTTGAGGAGGAATAAGTAATAGAAATCCTGCCAATACAATGAGGTCGGTTTTTTGTGATTGTAAAAAATCAATAAATTTTTCTGACTGGAGTTGTGATCCATCATGAACAACAGTTACTGGGATATTATTCGCTATTGCTTTTTCTAAAACGGGCGCATCTTTTTTATTGGAAATAACATGAACAACTTTAATGTTTTTGTTCTGCTTAAAGTAATTCATAATAGCTTCAGCATTAGAACCTTTACCCGAAGCAAATATGGCGATGCGTTTCATTTAGATTTGTGAGACACAAATTTAATCTTTTCTCTGGGCTTAGGATAATCATTTGCAGGTATTCAAAGACTATATATCTTTAGTAACTATAGTTATTGAAAATATGAAAGAGAATCTACAAGCCTCATCCATTAATAGCTCACCTTACGTAGGTAGTGTCGGTGAAATTATTAGTTATATCGAGCACCCGATAATTTCTATAAATAATATTTGTATCAAGTATCTTGGAATACAAGAGCAGCCCGCAACAGAACAACATGTTGCTATGGGAGATGTTTACATTTTTGAAGTTTCAACAGATAATGGCCCAAAACATAAAATTAATTGGTCAACCGGAACAGGAGATTTGCCAGGCCCCATGTATTTTAAGACCAGCGACTCATGTTATGAATTACAAATTAATATTATTGAAGTAACACGTTGGGGGCAAATTTTGAATAATCTTTTAGAAGGAAAACGCGGGTTGCTCAAAAACATTCAGGGAAAACTAATTCTTAATAGAAAATCTGAACATAATTGTCCTGAGTGGGCAAAGGAGTAGGTTGAATCGGTTTAATGATGAAATTATGAGTATTTGCGAATCCTATATTTCAGAAAACTGAAACAAATTGGCTAAAATTTACGAATTAGAGCCAAAAAGGCACTTTTTTATGTGAGAAAATATTTTTTTAGATTTTATGATATAAGTATATATTTGCAGTCACAAAATTAAACAAACACAAATGAAAAAGACTGAAGAGATCACAGGAAAAGTTAAATCTATTATAGTTGACAAATTGGGCGTTGATGAGAAAGAAGTAACTCCTCAAGCTAGTTTTACCAACGATCTTGGTGCAGATTCTCTTGATACAGTTGAGCTTATCATGGAATTCGAAAAAGAATTCAATATTGCAATACCAGATGATCAGGCTGAGAAGATAGGAACTGTAGGTGAGGCTATAAGCTACATCGAAGCGAACATTAAATAAATCCCTTTTAAAAATACTCTATGGAGTTAAGACGAGTAGTAATTACAGGTCTTGGCGCGGTTACTCCTATTGGTAACACTTTGTCTGAATATTGGGACAACCTGTTAGCCGGTAAGAGTGGTGCTGCTCCTATAACTCGTTTTGATGCCTCTAAATTTAAAACCAAATTTGCCTGCGAGGTAAAAGGTTTTAACCCCGAAGATTATTTTGATCGCAAGGAAGCTCGAAAGTTAGATCGTTATGCGCAGTATGGTTTAGCCGCTGTTCAGCAAGCAATGCTCGACTCAGGAATTGATATTACTGCTGTTAATGTTGACAGGGCAGGAGTTATCTGGGGATCAGGTATTGGAGGGATAGATACATTTTTAGAAGAGTGTATTAATTTTACAAAAGGCGATGGCACTCCGCGTTTCAATCCTTTCTTTATTCCTAAAATGATAGCGGATATTGCTTCTGGCCATATCTCTATTAAATATGGTTTCAGAGGGCCAAACTTTACAACTGTTTCTGCTTGTGCTTCTTCTACCAATGCCATGATAGATGCGTTTAATTATATCCGTTTAGGGAAAGCAAATATTATTATTACCGGTGGCTCAGAAGCAGCGATCAATGAAGCAGGTATGGGTGGCTTTAATGCTATGCATGCACTTTCCGTAAGAAACGATTCTCCAGAAACAGCATCTCGTCCGTTTGATAAGGATCGTGATGGATTTGTATTGGGTGAAGGTGGTGGCGCATTAATATTGGAAGAACTTTCTCACGCGGTTAAACGCGGAGCAAAAATATATGCTGAGGTTGTTGGTGGTGGAATGACAGCAGATGCGCATCATATTACAGCGCCACATCCTGAAGGATTGGGAGCTCTGAATGTAATGAGAAATGCATTGGAAGATGCAGGAATGAAACCTGAAGATATTGATTACATTAATGTTCACGGTACATCAACTCCATTGGGTGATGTTGCGGAGACAAAAGCGATAAAGGGTGTATTTGGAGAAAGTGCTTACAAGTTAAACATCAGTTCAACAAAATCGATGACCGGGCATTTGCTTGGTGCTGCGGGCGCTATTGAAGCAATTGCGTGTGTGTTGGCTGTTAAAAATGATATTGTTCCTCCAACAATTAATCACTTTACTGATGATCCTGAGTTGGATAATAAGTTGAACCTTACTTTTGGTAAACCTCAAAAGCGTTTGGTAAGAGCTGCATTAAGCAACACATTTGGTTTTGGAGGTCATAACGCTTCTGTAATTGTAAAGAAGTACAATTCATAGATCCTTTGGCCGGGATATTTTCAGTTTACTTTTCTCCTCACAAACAACTTTACCAGTCGTTAAAAAATATCCTTGGATTTTATCCCCAAAATATTTCTTTATACTTATTGGCGTTTCGTCATCGCTCCGCAGGTTCAGATAACAAGGAAAATCACCCTATCAATAATGAACGTCTGGAATACCTTGGTGATGCTGTATTGGGAGCAGTAGTGGCACATTATCTTTTTAAAACATTTCCTTATAAGGACGAAGGTTTTCTTACAAAAATGCGTTCGAGAATTGTGAGCAGGGTGCAGTTGAACCAAGTGGCGCGTAAAATAGGGTTGGATGAATTGATAAACGCGAGCCTTTCCAACAAGGCTAAATTTGGCTCGATAACCGGTGATGCATTTGAAGCGCTGATAGGCGCGATTTATCTCGATAAGGGTTATAAAGAAGCAAGTGGATTCATTATCAATCGCATTATTAAACTACACCTGAATATAGATGATATTGAAAATAAAGAGACCGATTTTAAGAGCAGGTTAATAGAATGGTCTCAAAAAGAGAAGCAGGAATTGGTATTTGAAATTTTGGAAGAGCCTTCGCACGAAAATAACATGCAGTATAAAATTGGTGTTATGGTAAATGGAGTTGAAAAAGGAAGAGCGATTAATTTTTCCAAGAAAAAGGCAGAACAAATTGCGGCTGAAGCCGCCTGTAACCTGTTGCAGCTTTAATTAACATTGCCATTAAATTTAATGGGATCATTAGTGTTATATTTGCTTTAATAGAATGAATAAATTTAAACTCACCGTAGAATACGATTATGATTTTGCCTTGGTGGGTATTGCCTGCCACGAAAAGGATTACCGTATCGCATGGGCCATCAATAATAAACTTAAAATAGAATTGCGTAAAGCAGAGGATCTTAAAATAGAATTGAAGAAGAATACATCCGCAACCCTTTTTCCTTTTTACGAATTTATTGATGAAGAAAGTTTTAGAGAATATTTTTTAATTGGTAACCGGGGCGGAAAGGGTTTGCTTATTCCTGAACAAAAACAAGCTGATTATTTTTTAATGATAAGAGGCGGTACATTGAATGATGCAGATAAAACAGGTTTGCTAAAGCAGCTAAAAGATACTAATATAGTACTCGCTGCTTATGATATCGATGCGAATGGGCTTGATTCAAAACAAAATTTATTATTTTAAATACAAATGACAAAAGGCTGGAATAAAACAAAAATTGTGGCAACGATCGGTCCTGCATCGTCTACGCCCGAAGTGTTGGAGAGAATGATCCTGTGCGGACTTGATATTTGCCGCATAAATTTTTCACATGGTGCCTATGATGTGGTGGGTGAAATATTTAAAACGATTCGTGCGCTCAATAAAAAATTAAATACCAATGTTGGGATCCTGGTCGATCTTCAAGGTCCAAAATTAAGAATAGGTGAGGTGGAAAATAACGGAATTAAATTGGTTGAAGGCGAAGAGGTTATAATCACCACGAATGAATGTATTGGTACAGCTAAAAAATTGTACATCACCTATCCGCAATTTCCTAAAGATGTTGAGGTGGGAAATAAGGTGCTGATTGATGATGGGAAGCTAATGCTGAACGTGATTTCTACCAATCAAAAAGATGAGGTAGTAACAAGAGTTGTTTTCGGCGGAACGCTTTCTTCGAAAAAAGGAGTTAACCTTCCCAATACAAAAATATCATTACCATGTCTTACCGAAAAAGATCTGAAGGATCTGGATTTTGCTTTAGCAAATGATGTAGAGTGGGTGGGTCTTTCTTTTGTCCGCTCTGTTACGGATGTGGTCGACTTAAAAGAAATTATCAAAGCGAAAAATAAAAAAGCAAGAGTCATTGCGAAAATAGAAAAGCCGGAAGCTCTCAACGAAATTGATAATATCATTGACATGGCTGATGGTGTGATGGTGGCTCGGGGTGATCTTGGTGTGGAATTACCAATGGAGCAAGTGCCTCTCGCGCAAAAATCAATTGTAAGTAAATGCATCATGGCTTCCAAACCTGTTATCATTGCTACGCAAATGATGGAGAGCATGATCACGAGTTTTTCTCCTACACGTGCCGAAGTAAATGATGTGGCGAATGCAGTGTTGGATGGGGCTGACGCGGTGATGTTAAGCGGCGAAACTTCAGTGGGCAAATATCCGGTAAGGGTGATTGAATACATGCAAAAAATAATTGATCAGATGGAAAGGGGAGGGGATATCTATTATAAGGACCATGCGCCTGTTCTTAAAACACAAACGTTTCTATCCGATTCCATTTGTTACAATGCATGTTTAATGGCTAAACAAGCAGGGGTAACGGCAATCATATCAATGACCAATTCGGGTTATACAGCATTTAAACTTTCAGGCCACAGACCAAAAGCGAATATTTTTATTTTCACCGATAATCGCTCATTATTAACTTCATTGAGCCTTGTATGGGGGGTACGCGGATTTTATTATGACAGGTATGAAAGCACAGACCAAACAATTGAGGATTTGAAACTTTTTTTAAAAGAAGCCAAATTTGTTGAGACCGACGACCTGGTAATAAACATTGCCAGCATGCCTATGAAAGAGCGGGGGCGCACGAATATGCTGAAGTTAAGCCAGATCAACTAAGGCCTCGACCCATAGACAGGCTCAGGGCCCTGATTATGGTTTTCAACAGGAGAATCTATTCATCTTCCTTGTTGAAAATATGAATTTCCCCTCCTTCGTTTTTAACGCTGCCATATAAGCTGCCATGAAGATATACGCTTGATCCTGCTTTTAATGTAAGTAGGCCTTTCACTACACCGAAAAGTCTTACAATTACGTTTTCGAAAACAGTTACGTTTTCAGCCTGAATATTATTGTATTGAGTATTTTCTCTCACATAAATATTACCTGTGGTTTCTTTAATTATAATTTTAAATTCGTTAGCTCTCCCCATAATATCAAAAATCAGG
>CAZQIC010000142.1:0-11282 GCA_964593555.1 uncultured Bacteroidia bacterium
GGTTCTCCGATTTTTAGTCAAATCTCTAAAAGTGAATTTTTAGAACCCACCATAAGTGATATATAAATAAGGGATAGTATCTTTGTACTTATTAACCGTTTTACATGAAGAATTGTTTATTTCTATTTACCCTCGGAGTTTTTTCTCTCTCATCATGCACCAATGAAAATACTCCGAAAGCACAGGATGGAACGACAGATACGACATCTGTTGTTAAACAAACCGACACATTAAACCCTCTTCTTACAACAAAACCAATTTTAGAAATAAAAAAACATTTTAAGTGTACCGGTAATGAACCTTTCTGGTCATTGAGGATAAACGACACCCTGATCTCATTTTATGAAGATGGATTGGAAAAAACATGGAAGTTCCCTTTCCAGACCCTCAATGTAAGTCAGGAAAAATATACTTACAGGTCATCACTTGGAAAAAAAAGTATTTTAGTTAAGATTGCTAAGGATGGTTGTTCCGACGATATGTCCGGTGAACCATTTGAATACTCTGTCACCATAAGTAAAGACGGAAATAATTTTTCAGGCTGCTGTAAGTGCCTCAATGATACATTAAAATAATTTTCATCATGAAATTACATGTTATAAATACGGGGATGTTCAAACTTGACGGGGGCGCCATGTTTGGTGTGGTACCAAAAGCCATATGGAGCAAAACCAATCCACCCGACCAGAATAACATGTGTACATGGGCCATGCGCTGCCTGCTTATTGAAGATGGCGATCGTTTAATACTTATTGACAATGGCATAGGCACCAAACAGGATGCTAAGTTTTTCAGTCATTATTACCTGCACGGTAACGATACACTCTCCGGATCATTGGAAGCTTTGGGATTTAAAGAAGACGACATTACTGATATGTTCCTTACTCATCTTCATTTTGACCATTGCGGAGGAAGTATAATAAACAGCAAAAACAGAACAGGATTTGAGACTGCTTTTAAAAATGCGACTTATTGGAGCGAAGCCGCGCATTGGCGGTGGGCAACAGAACCTAACGCAAGGGAGAAAGCAAGCTTTTTAAAAGAAAATATTTTACCCATAAAAGAAAGCGGACAATTAAAATTTATTGAAACCGGAAGAGAGTTTGGTGAAAACATTTCTTTCTTTATAGCACATGGGCATACCGATGGTATGATGATCCCACAGATTAAATACAAAAATAAAACAATAGCATTCATGGCTGATCTATTGCCATCCGCAGGGCACATTCCCCTTCCTTATATCATGGGATATGATACCCGTCCATTGATCACTTTAGAAGAGAAAGGAAAATTTCTTAAAAAAGCGGCTGATGAAGAGTATGTTCTTTTTTTCGAACACGATGCTGTAAATGAATGCTGTACTGTGCAGCATACAGAGAAGGGTGTTCGACTGAAAGAGACATTTAAGTTAAGTGAGTTGTAAACAGCCTCACCCCGGCCCTCTCCAAAGGAGAGGGGGAACTGTGTCGTTTTCTATGCTGATTTGTTACTCAAAATTTATAAAAGCTGAAATACCCCCCCTCTCCTTTGGAGAGGGCCGGGGTGAGGCCAAATCGAAAGAAGAAGAGGCCAAAATAATTATTTGTTTGAATTTTTCGTGGACGTCTTCCCGCAAAAAATAATTTTCTGCGGTCGATATTTGAGATATTTTCGAAGAGAATAAAGTTACTTGATAGGGCGTGATGGCCCGAAAATCCGCCGTGCTCGGGTCCGCTAGTGCGTATACGGATCGTCCCGATAGCTATCGGGATTGACTTTTTTTCGTTCTTTTTGGGTCAAGCAAAAAGAACAAAGAAAAATAGTTCTCCCATTTCGATAGGCATTCGACTAATCTCAATCCGAAGTCTAAACCCATGAACTGACAAAGAAGGAAAACACTGTTCAAAATAATTTTGCCGCTTATTTGTTGGAACCACATGGCATCACTACTTTAGTACCCTAATTAACCGTGCTAACCAAAGAAGAAAATATCGCAAAGGAAGATAACCTTGTTGCTTTGTTAAAGAACAAAGACAGGCAAGGCTATAACATGCTTTATGATAACTACGCCCCTACGCTGCTGGGAGTTTTAATGAAAATTGTGGGTGAACAAGAGGCAGCTGAAGATCTATTACAGGATGTGTTTGTTAAAATATGGAATAACATAGGGAGTTACGACCCGAAGAAAGGAAGATTATATACCTGGATGCTGAACATCACACGCAACACGGGCATTGATAAATTAAGATCAAAAGATTTTAAAAAGGGCGAACAAAACCGTCCGATAGATAAATACGTAAATGGTATCAGAGAGGATAGCTTAACAAGCAAAACGGATACTATTGGTTTAAAAAAATTAGTGGAGCAATTAAAACCCGACCAGTATACAGTTATCGATATGTTGTATTTTAAAGGATACAGTCAGTCGGAAACAGCGGAGGCGCTTGGCATACCATTAGGTACTGTAAAAACAAGAGCGCGTGCCGCTTTATTGGAATTAAGAACAATAGTAACATGAGCAAGGTAGAAGATTACATATCATCCGGTATCCTGGAAAGCTACGTAATGGGGCTCACCTCAAATTGGGAAAATTTGCAGGTAGAAGCCATGATCGCCAAACATCCTGAAATAAAACAGGAAGTAGAAGCTATTGAGGCAAATCTTTTATCACTTGCACAAGCCGCTGCTGTTAAACCACATGCTGATCTTAAAGAAAATATTTTCGCCGCTATAGAAGGCAGACCTGTGCCTAAGATAGAAAGGAAAAAAGAAGAGGAAGTAAAAGTTATTGATATTAATGTTGAGAAACCTGCAGCGGGTAATAATACTATCTGGAAATGGGCCGTTGCCGCTTCCGTAACTTTATTATTAGGCAGTGCTGCTTTTAATTATTATTTGTACGGTAAACTGGAAGACAGCAACTCACATCTTGCACATTTAACAAACGAACATTCTGATCTAAATAAAAACTTTGCATCATTACAAACCAATTACGGACAAAGCACTGAGCAGTTAAAAATATACCAGGATGCGAACAGTAAAATGATTTGCCTTACGCCTGTATCTGATAGTTCTTCTTTAGCACATATTTACTGGAACCAAAATGCGAAAACAGTTTTTGTTGAAGTGAATAATTTACCGCTTGCTGCCGACACCATGCAATATGAATTATGGGCGATACACAATGGCACACCGCAAAGTATTGGCCTTTTACCTATTGACCATAAGTTTGATCCCGTTATTCAAATGAGCAATGTGGATAGTGCGCAGGCTTTTGCCATTACCCTCGAGAAAAAAGGCGGAGTTCTCACTCCTGCCGGGCAAATGTATGTGTTGGGGAAGATTTAATTGGATAACAATAACTACACTTGCCTTTCCTCGTAATGTCTGTTAAGACAGTCGAAAATGATAATTTTTCATTGATAAAATTGCAATATTTTTCGTATCTTAGATAGGTGAAAAAGAAGCAGTCTTTAGGGCTTGATTTCGAAGTTGACAAACTTACAAACTCCATACAAAACGTTGTTACAGGAGACAGTTTTTCAACGGATATAATCGTTGTTACACCTCATGACCTAAAAGCAATCACACGCAAAAATGACTGGCTATTTGATTGGAAATACGAATACAAACAGCATGAGCGTGATGTGTATAAATTGACAATTGTTAATAATCCAACAGTTATCCAAGGACTCATTAGCTTGGAAGTAAAAGCCGATCACGTATACATGCATGCGCTTGAAAGCGCTCCATTCAATAGACATAAGCATAAAATATATGCAGGAGTTTCAGGCAACTTGGTAGCATTTGCATGTAAGCTTTCATTTCAAAGAGGACATGATGGAAATGTTTCCTTTCTTTCAAAAACAAAATTATTAGCCCATTACGAAAAAAGTTTAGGCGCTGTTCATTTTGGAGGAAGAGTAATGATCATCGAAGGTAAAGCAGCATCAATTCTTCTCAATAGGTATTTCCCAAACCAAACCATATGAAAAAGAAAACAACAGACACCGATATTGATTTCATCGGCGGACAAGGACCATTGACAAAAGAAGAAGAGCAAGCGCTTTCTGAATATTTTCGTTCAAAAAAAAATAAGCGAACCTCTAAGCCAATAGAAAAGGCATATACACGAAAACGCATTGCCGCATAGAGACAATAACACAATCGCTTTCAACACACAAGCCTTTGCCATTACCCTCGAGAAAAAAGGTGGAGTTCTCAACCTGCCGGGCAAATGTATGTGCTGGGGAAAATTTAAAAATTGACCTAAAATTCACCGGCTACTTATATGAAAAAAGTTTTATTTGTTGGCCTGCTTTTCTCTTTTTCGCTTTTAGGGCAAAACAAAGACTTGTTTATAGTTGAGCATCATAAAAAAGGAAATTTTAAAAAAAGTGAATTGCAAAAACCTAAAGCCATTTTTTACGAGGATAGCAATTATGTTGTCACGAAAAAATGCCATGGAGAATTTGGTGGTTTTTTAACTTTCAAGAAAAAAAATACTGGAGAAGAATACCAGTGTGGTTCAGCCTGCGCTGTTATAATTAATAAACTCAATGGGAAATATTTCGTAACGAATACCCTGGCACACCTTCAAGGATCTTCCGAAGTTGTAGAAATTGAAAATCCGGAATCTTTAGAGAAAGCTACCCCTGAAAAGGACATCACTGGTTTTTTCTCTCCAAAATCCAGGCAAGGGACAAAAACAATACTAGATGTATATGATACTTTAACATTAGCAAGCTTTGTATTTGACAATAATCTTTACCATATAATTACAGATTTTAAAAAAACTTTTTTAGCCAAAATTGTTGATGGAAAATTTAAAGTTATTCAAACTATCTCTGAAGAAAGTTTGTGGACTTACGATGCTGAACCAATAAAAACAACAGATAACCATTATCTTTTATTCCTTTCCAACAATGACACAAGAGGATATATAGATATTTTTGAGAATAAAATAACAATATATTCAAATTAAACTTTCTGTTTAAAATATTACACCGCTCCGCAGGATATGTTATCCTGCGGAATAATAAAGTAATATATTACACACATTTTGGTCCTTCGTGAGGATTGTGATTTCCAACCGACAACACACAACCCTTAACCAGTCTTCAACTTCCCCTGCAACTCCTTAAAATCATAAAACACTTCTGCACCTTCATTTGCTAATTCATCAGCATTGCCACTCGCTGCATAACCAAATACTTTAAAGCCGCCTTTAACACCCGCCATTACCCCTGCCCTGCTGTCTTCTATAATAATACATTCGTTAATGGCATACCCCATTTCTTTTGCCGCGTGTAAAAAAATATCTGGGTCGGGCTTCCAACTGTTTATCTGGTATGAGCTGTACATTTTGTTCCTGAACTTTTCAATAAGCCCTGTAGTGGATAATGTAATGTTCATTTTTTCAATTGGCCCGCTGGAAGCCACACAATAATCATGTGTTAGCGTATCAATAAAATCATGCACGCCGGTAATTGCTTTAAGGTCCGTTCTGAAATAATGAAATGTCTTTTCACGAAAGGTGGGAACAAATTCGGGAGGTAATGTTTTACCAATAGAGCTTTCTATCATACTTAAACATTGCTGTAAACTTCGTCCGGCAAATTCACGCATTACTTTTTCTTTTCCCATAGTATAGCCTTGTTCGCAAGCCATAGTGTATAATATATCGTTTGAAACGTGTTCGCTGTCAACGAGTACACCGTCACAATCAAAAATGACGCATTTAATATCTTTCATTGTTTTGTTGTACTCAACTATTTTTAACCTAAGTATTCCACCGCACACTTCTCGATACATTCAGAAGAAAATTCTGAATTACTCGAAGTGACCGACAAAAGGTTATTCCGAATAGAGCCGAGTATATTATTTGCTTTTCAATTCTACTAATAAGTTAATTGATATCGTGAGGTGGCCCGAAAATCCGCCGTGCTCGGGTCAGACAGTGCGTATATGGATCGTCCCGATAACTATCGGGATTGACTTTTACCTGCCAAATATCCCGCTCAAAAGTCCACTGGACTTTTGCCGCTCTTTTGGTCCAAGCAAAAACGTGACAAGAAAAAAAACACTTGAGTTATTTACAATTTACAGAAAATATCATTTCAATTGCATTAAACTATACTTAACCCCACTATTCCATCGCACACTTCTCGATACATTCAGACAGAAAAGTCTGAATTACTCGAAGTGACCTACAAAAGGTTATTCCGAGTTGAACCGAGTATATTATTTTCTTTCAATTCTAAATTCGGGCGTTACCGTCATTGCCATACCTATGAAATCGAGAGAAGCAATCTCTGCATTCTACCAATAGATTTCTTCGTCCTTCCTCCTCGCAATGACGCGATAAATTAATCCGTCTTATAAATATCAGACTTTGCCATTCCAATCCTGTTAAAGAAATGTGTGAATGAAACACCCAGCACTCCCAAACCATATTTCATGCTTCTGCTGAAATTAATAGACGATGCCTCAGGAAAATATTTTGTAGGACAAGTGATCTCGGCAATTTCAAAACCAGCCATAAATATTTGTGATATCAT
Organism: uncultured Bacteroidia bacterium; assembly: GCA_964593555.1. Lineage (GTDB taxonomy): Bacteria > Bacteroidota > Bacteroidia > JAFLBG01 > JAFLBG01 > CAZQIC01. The sequence continues at coordinate 6,540 of CAZQIC010000142.1, forward strand.
CTGGTTATCAAAAACAAAATCGTTAGAGTTTTTATGGTAACTTACTTTTTGCAATACCTCTTTTGAAAATGCGCGGTAACCTGTATGGTATTCCGATAACTTTTGTCCGATCAGAATATTCTGCGATAAGGTAAGGCAGCGGTTAAAAATATATTTATACATAGGCATGCCCCCTTTAAGGGCGCCTTTGCCTAAAATACGTGAGCCAAATACAACAGGATAAAGATCCTTTGCAATCAAGTGCGCCATCGAGGATATAAGCAATGGCGTATACTGATAATCGGGATGCAGCATTATCACAATATCCGCATTCAATGAAAGTGCTTTATCGTAACAGGTTTTTTGATTTCCCCCGTAACCTTTATTTTTTTCGTGAGATATAATATGTTTAATGCCTATCTTTTTTGCAACGCTTACCGTGTCATCCTTACTTGCATCATCTACTAATACCACTTCATCAACAATTTCAAAAGGTATTTCCGAATACGTTTTCTCTAAGGTGAGCCCCGCATTGTAGGCAGGTAATACAACAACCAGTTTTTTGTTATTTATCATTGATTTCTGATGAATGTTACAAAAATAAAAATATCCCACAATATACTGAAACTTAGTGTGTTTATATATATAAAAGGATGTTACCAGGTGTAAACCAAATTACCTTCTGTTTGTTTCGGCTCGTCGAGTACCTCAGGGCCCAACAAACAGATTCCGCACCCTGAGGCTCTCGAAGGGTAAGGAATTTGTATTTACACAGCCTACTAATTGATTATCTTTGATAGGATAGATATGAAGACCCTTCACAAATTTCTTTTAAGGTCCTACCTGGGCCCTTTCGTATTTACTTTTTTTATTTCCATTTTTATTTTACTCATGCAGTTTTTATGGAAATATATTGACGACCTTGTTGGTAAAGGGCTCGAGTGGTATATTATAGCTAAGCTCATGTTTTATGTTGCTGAAACACTGGTACCAATGGCTCTGCCTTTGGCTATTTTGTTATCATCGTTAATGACATTTGGCAACCTGGGTGAAAACTATGAACTGGGAGCCATGAAATCATCCGGACTTTCACTTCAAAAAATCATGTTACCGCTCACTATTTTTACTCTTTGTATAAGCTTAATAGCATTTTATTTTTCCAATAACGTGCTCCCTGATGTTAACCTGAAAATGTATCAGCTGTTGTACGATGTAAGAGAATCGAAGCCTGCGTTTAAAGTAAGAGAAGGTGTTTTCTATAATGGCCTGGACGGATACAGTATGCGCATTGGAAAAAAAGAGGAAGACGGAAAGACGATTAAACAAATTTTAATATATGATCATACAGACTTCCATGGGAACAATAAAGTATTGTATGCCGATTCCGGAAAAATGGAAATGTCGACTGACAAGAAATACCTTATTCTTACTTTGTTCAAGGGCAACAATTATGAGGAAATGCTTGGTACAAAAGAAAATAGACTGAGCCACCCTTTAGTAAGAAATACTTTTAATCAGCAAACGATACATTTTGATATGGAAGGATTTAAGTTGACGCAAACCGACGAAGATCTTTTTAAGAACAATTATCAAATGTTCAATATTACACAACTGCAAGAAGCCATCGATTCCATGTATGTAAAGGAGGACAAGAAAAAAACAGAGTTCTATAACCAGATCTCTAAAAATTATTATGCCCGTGTAAATAGTTTCAAAACGAATGAAGATACACTCTCGAAAGATGCCACAGATACTGCCGCTGCCGTTGCAGGTAAAGATTTTATTTCCAGGTATTCGCCAACAGAACAATACACCATACTCGAAACAGCATCCAATATTGCCCGCAGTGCAAAGGCTTATTCAGAAAGCATATCCGGAGATATAGAAAATAACAGGGCCTCTATTACCAGGCATATGATAGAGTGGCATAAAAAATTCACCCTTTCATTCGCTTGTCTTGTGTTGTTTTTTATCGGTGCCCCGCTTGGCGCTATAATAAGGAAGGGTGGAATGGGAATGCCTGTAGTTATTTCAGTTATATTTTTTATTTTCTTTCATGTGATCTCTATAACAGGAGAAAAATCGGCGAAGGAGGGCGTTATACCGCCTTATGCGGGAATGTGGCTTGCATCGGCCGTATTACTTCCCATAGGAATATTTTTAACCTATAAAGCTTCTACCGACTCTGCCTTATTTGATGTTGATGCTTATATACGGCCTCTGAAAAAATTATTCAGAAGGAATCCTAACAGGGTCAGATAATCCATGAGAGTATTACAGTTGTGCAACAAACCTCCTTACCCGCCCCTTGATGGCGGATGCCTGGCCATGCACAGCATTACGGAAGGTTTATTAAGTGAAGACATAGATATTACAGTACTTGCCATTAATACTTCCAAGCATCCATTCGATAAAGAAAACGTTCCGCAGCAATATATCGATGAGACTAAATTTCAGACAAGTTTTGTAGATACTGGTGTAAAACCGGTTGATGCATTTGTTAATCTTTTTAGCAATAAGGCGTACAACATAGAACGTTTTTACTCCGGTGATTTTGAAAGACTAATTCTTGAGACATTAGAGAAAAACCAATTCGAGATTATACAATTTGAGAGTCTGTACGTAATGCCCTATTTAAATATTGTGAAAAAACATTCTAGTGCTAAACTCGTACTACGTTCACATAACCTTGAACATGTACTTTGGGAAAGGCGCGCTGCAGAAGAAAAAAATGCTGCAAAGAAATTTTATTTCAACCTACTGGCATCAAGAATAAAAAAATACGAGACAGATCTTTTAAAAGATATAGATGCAGTTATTACTATTACAGAAAAAGACGAGCAGTTTTTTAAAAACCATAATTGCAGAAATACTTTCTCTGTTCCGTTTGGATTGGACATAAATAAATACAATAGTTCAGATACCGCGAGCGGCGTTTGTTTTATTGGTTCGCTCGACTGGGAGCCCAATACCAATGGACTTTTGTGGTTTATGAATAATGTCTGGAAAAATGCAAGTCCACAGATTCCAGGAACAAAAATGTACATAGCCGGAAAAAATACACCTCAAAGAATAAAAGTACTTTCATCACCTGTTATTATTGTAGAAGGAGAAGTACCTGATGCTATCACTTTCATCAATAAACACAATATTATGGTAGCACCATTATTCAGCGGTAGCGGTATGCGTATAAAACTCATTGAAGGCATGGCGCTGGGTAAAACCATTATTACTACAACAATTGGTGCGGAAGGAATACCTTGTACAAACGGCGAAAACATTTTAATAGCGGATACTGCTGAAGACTTCAGCACGCAATTGATCAAATGTGTGAACGATAAAAACTATTGCAGTACTATTGGAAAAAATGCAAGGGCATTTGTGCAAAACAATTACGATAATAAAATAATTTCAAAAAAACTTGTCGGATTTTATAACAGCATTGTAAATTTGCCCCGTAAATGAAGTTGTTTGTGATATTATCCCGTGTGCCATTTCCCCTCGAAAAAGGAGATAAACTTCGCGCCTACAATCAACTGAAGGAGTTATCAAAGAATAACGAAATATTTCTATTCGCATTAAATGATTCACCTGTTCATCCTGATGCACTGAAGGAATTAAAAAAGTATTGTGCACATATACATATTGAACAACTTTCACGGATAAACATATTTTTTAATTTATTAAGATCGGTATTCAGCTCATTGCCATTGCAGGTAGGTTATTTTTATAATAAGAGAATACAAAAGATTCTCCTTGAAAAAGTAAACATATATAAACCCAACCACATTTATTGCCAGCTTATACGTACAAGTGAGTATGTAAAAGACATAAAAAATATTCCGAAGACAATTGATTATATGGACGCATTCTCCAAGGGAGTGGAGCGCAGAAAACAAACCCAGCCATTTTATCTAAAACCTGTCTTTAACTGGGAATATAAACGGGTATATAGATACGAAGCAAAAGCATTCTCCTATTTTGATCATCGCGTGATCATATCCGAGCAGGATAGAGAAGCAATAATGAAGGATGGCGGTCCTCCAATCGTTGTTATCCCCAATGGTGTAGATATAGATTTTTATAAGCCGCAGGTAAAAGAAAAAAAACACGATCTCATTTTCAATGGTAACATGAATTACCCGCCCAATATTGAGAGCGCGGAATTCCTTGTAAAAAAAGTAATGCCAATAGTTCACGAAACAATTCCGGATTGCAGTCTGTTAATCTCCGGTGCAACACCTGCCCCCGAAGTATTAAAACTAAAGAGTAAACACATTACCGTTAGCGGTTGGGTAAATGATATACGGGATAATTATTCTGCGGCCAAAATAAATATCGCACCAATGCTCATCAGTATTGGTATGCAAAATAAATTACTCGAGGCCATGGCCATGCAAATGCCATGCATTACCTCTACCCTGGCCAATAATGCGTTAGGGGCGAAAAATGGTTTTGAAATTTTTACTGCAGATACAGCAAAAGAATACGCGGCACACATTGTTTCCTTATTAAAAAACCCGATTAAGAGCCATGAATTAGGGCTTAACGGATACAAATTCGTGACTCAAAATTATACCTGGGAGAAGAGTTGCAAAACACTCGAAAGCCTCATGAATCAAGTGCTTTGAGCCACTTTAAAAAGCACTGTTTTCTTCGATACAGATCCACTCAAAATTCGTACCTTTGCCCCGCAAATTATATGCAGGATGAGTTACAAATTAAATAGCATTGAAGAGGCCATTGCTGACATTAGAGCTGGGA